>JBCNMJ010000010.1:0-51604 GCA_039594975.1 Chryseobacterium sp.
AATAAACTATTTTTTGCGATCATCATTGCCCTTATCTTAGGAGTAGGAATTGGAGGTTTCGTTCATTTGAACTACCCTGAAAGTGCAGAGCCATTTTCAAAAAACATTAAACTGTTGGGAACAGTTTTCATCAGATTGGTTCAGATGATTATTGCCCCTTTGGTTTTCTCCACGCTTGTGGTGGGTATTGCTAAGATGAGCGATATTAAAATGATTGGAAGAGTAGGGACGAAAGCAATGTTATGGTTTATTTCAGCTTCTCTGGTTTCTCTTTTCATCGGATTGGTTTTAGTGAATTGGCTGGAACCGGGACATGTTACCAAACTTCCGATACAGGATGCAGCTTCTGCGGAAGAACTGCTAAAGAGTAGTAAAGGTTTTTCCATGAAAGATTTTGTGGAGCATGTAATTCCTAAAAGTATTTTTGAAGCTTTTGCAACGAATGAGGTACTTCAGATTGTGGTATTTTCTATTATGTTCGGGATTGCTTTGGCTAATTTGGGTGAGGAGTACTCGCAGCCGGTTATCAAATTATTTGATATTATTGCCCACGGAATCCTTAAAATGGTAGGCTACATCATGTGGTTTGCCCCCCTTGGAGTTTTAGGAGCTATTGCTGCGGTTGTTGCGACCAATGGTTTTGAGATATTTAAAGTATATGCTGTGTATCTGAGAGACTTTTTCTTTGCTTTAGGTGTTCTTTGGCTGGTTTTGCTGTTGGCTGGATATCTGATTTTAGGAAACCGGCTTTTTGATTTGTTAAAAAGAATAAAAGCTCCTTTATTAATTGCATTTTCTACCACAAGTTCTGAGGCTGTTTTTCCGAAACTGGTAGAAGAATTAGAAAGATTCGGATGTAATAATAGGGTAGTATCATTTATTTTACCTTTGGGATATTCCTTCAATCTTGATGGAAGTATGATGTATATGACGTTTGCCTCGATTTTTATTGCTCAGATTTATGGAGTTGAAATGACAGTCGGACAACAAATTACCATGCTTTTGGTGTTGATGCTTACTTCAAAAGGAATTGCAGGAGTTCCGAGAGCCTCTTTGGTAATTATTGTAGCCACGTGCTCCATGTTCGGAATTCCGCCGGAAGGAATTGCACTTATTTTACCAATTGACCATTTCTGCGATATGGGAAGAAGTATGACCAATGTGTTAGGGAATGCTTTGGCAACCTCAGCGGTTTCTAAATGGGAAGGTCAGCTGGAAAATCATGGTGGGAATATTTAACGAATAATTTTGTAAGCTTAGCATTTTGAATTTACAACAATATAAACAAGACATTGCTGATAATGGGTTTTCCGTTATCAGCAATATTTTTTCTGAGGAAGAAGTTGAAAAAATCGGCCAAATGATCGGTCAGATTGATACCTCAAAAGAAACGTTCCGAAAATCTGAGGATCTTTTCGCCATCAGACAGTTTTTAAAGGAAATTCCGGAAATGAAGGACCTGATTTTTAATGATACTATTAAAAAAATAATCAAAGAAGTTTTCGGAGAGCAGTATTTTGTGGTAAAAAGTATCTACTTTGATAAGCCTGAAAAATCAAATTGGTATGTTGCTTATCATCAGGATTTAACGATTTCTGTGGATAAGAAAACAGTATTACCTAACTTCGGACCATGGACAACGAAACAGAATCAGTTTGCTGTTCAACCTCCATTAGATATACTTGAAAATATTTATACGATCAGGATTCATCTTGATGATACGGATCATCAAAATGGCGCGCTAAAAGTTATTCCGGGATCCCATGCCAAAGGAATTTACCGACCGGAAACAATCGACTGGAATACGGAAACTGAACATATCTGCAATGTAGATAAAGGCGGAGTGATGATTATGAAACCATTAATTCTTCATGGCTCTAACCGAACTACAAATGGAAAGAAAAGAAGAGTGATTCACATAGAATTTTCAAGTCAAGAACTTCCTGAGGAAATTCAATGGTCTGAAAAGGAAAGAGTGGGATAGAATAGATTTTCATCTACATTAAGCCATTATTTATATTTTTCAATTGTTTTGTTGAGATAAGCCTTGTATTTTTCACTTACGGGAATTCTTTCGTTTCCTATCAGCAGATTGTTTTTTCCGATACTCTGTAAATGACGGAGTGAAATGATGTGTGAATTGTGAACACGGATAAAGTTCTCAGAATCTATCTTTTCCGAAATGGATTTCATCGTTTGATGGACAATGAGCTTGCGGGTTTCCGTATAGATTATAATGTAATCTTTCAGCGCATTAATTCTCACAATTTCAATTAAATTCAGTTTTACATCTTCATTGTTGGAACGTACAAAAATAAAAGATTCGCCAAAGAGATTCTGATTGTTTTTTTCTTGTACCATTTTAGTATTATTCTGAAGATTATAGCTTTTATAAACAGCCTTCAAAAAACGTTCAAAAGAAAAAGGTTTTAATAAATAATCGATGACATCCATTTCAAACCCCTGAACAGCACAATCGTCGTAAGCTGTTGTAATGATAACATTCGGAAGCTTATTGAAGCTTTTTAAAAATTCTATTCCGGAAATATTGGGAAGATTGATATCCAAGAAAATAAGGTCTACACTGCTATTCTGTAAAACCTGAATCGTTTCCTGAATGTCGTAACAGTTTTTTACCAGGTTCAGAAAAGGAATTCGCGAAATGTATTCTTCAATTACCGTGTGTGCAAGTTCTTCATCATCTACAATAATGCAATTCATAGTTAGTTCAGTTGAAGTTTTAATTTAATTTGATATTCGGAGCCATTATCATTAATGTAAAGCTGGTATTTCTCCGGATAGATCAGGTCAAGTTTCATTTTGGTATTTTTTATTCCCATTTTATTGCTATTAAATGTATCAGCATTCTTTTTTTCATAAAAATTTTTGATATTAAAACCTAATATGTCATCTTTCATATAAATTACGAGATCTAAAGGTCCTTTCCTTATATCTGCATGTTTAAATGCATTTTCTACAAAGGTTAAAAGCAGAAGAGGCTCTATTTCATACGCTTTGAAATCGCCTTCAAATACACAATGGATATTGTTATATTTCTTAAAACGGATAGATTGTATCTCTATATATTTTTTAATGTTATTTATTTCATCTTCCAGATTGTTTTTCTGCCTGTTTTTCGTACTCAGCACATAGCGCATAATATCGGACAGGATAAGAATAACTCTCGGTGTTTCCTTAGATTGTACAATTGAAAGCGAATAAATACTGTTTAAAGCATTAAAAAAGAAATGAGGATTAATTTGCTCGCGGAGGATTTTTAACTCACTCGACTGTCTTTCAAATTCCAATTCTTTTATTTTTTTACCATTTTCCGTCCACTTATCTACAAAGAAAAGCAGGGTGCTGAAAACAATTGAGAAAAGGCCTATTTTGAAGAAAATATCATGAAAATTAAGATCATGATGGAACCTCATCATCCTTCCGGGTCTCATGAAGCCTCCTGGTGGAGGAAAATGTGGAGGTTTCCGCAAAGGAGGAAAAAAAGCAATCATCAATCCTGTGTATACTACCACAAAAGAAATCGTAATCGTAAGTATAATATTCGGTTTTTGCCTGATGATAAAAGGCAAAAAGATACTATAGTTTAGGTAGAAAAGAGTGAAGAAGGCTAAAAAGATTTTAAAATTGATAAAAAACAGGAAGCTCCCAAAAACTGCATAGTCCATACACAATTTAAAGAGTATAAGAATAATCCATATTACCCAGTGGTAAACGTATATGGTTCGGAAAGTTTTAAAAAATGCTGTCATAAATGGGGTGCGTTTTTTTAGGGCTTGTGAGCACAAAATTCCTTCAATACCAAATTGAAGGAATCCATTGTTTTACAAAAAATATAGAATTCAGTACGTAATATTCATAGAGTCCAATTCTTGCACGGAAACCCTCGGTAAAGACAGTTTTCCTATTTTACTCACCACAAGATTGGCTGTTTTATGAGCCTCCATACTATTTTTAAAAGGCAGTTGCTTATTGATAGCGGGAATATATGGCTGATTGATAAGAATCTTCTTCTTTTTTATGATCTGATAACCATATCCGGCGTCCTGTTTAGTAATCTTGATTTCAAAATCACTGTTTTTTTTCTGGCAGCCAACCATAATAATCCCTGAAACAAAAAGGAACTTCCCAAATCTTTTAATCATCATCATTCTCACTTTCGTTTGGATGAAAAACCCAGATATCGTCAAAATAAGACGAACCGCTGTTCCCGGTAAGCACATATCCATAATTTCCTATTGAAAATGAACAGGCACTTTCTCTGGCAGAACCTTCAAAGCCTGTTCTTTCTGTCCAGTCATTCGTTGCAGGATTATATTCCCAGGTTGTATTAACAACTCCTCCTGTAGATCCTGTAGAAACGTAACCTAAACCTCCTGCTGCAAATGCCGCTGTAGAAGTACGGTTTTGAGAATCGTCATCATTGCTGGTATCAACTTTTCTTGTCCATGCTTCGGTATTGGGATCGAATGCCCAGAAATCAGAAACAAGGCTTCCGTTGTTAGTTCCAAATCCTACATAAGCAATGTTGTTAATAACAAAAACAGCTCCGTCTCTTCTTTTAGAACCTCCTAAGCTTGTAATAGTGCTCCAAGATGAGGAAGATTCATCATATTTATAAAAATCTTTTAGCTCACTTCCGTCATATCCTGTTCCTACATACCCTTTATCATTAATCCCGAAAGCTAAAGCTGCATATCTTTCTGTTCCCGGAAAATCTGCGATCTGGCTCCATGTATTGGTTGAAGGATTATATTTGTAAAAATCTTTCAGTTTATTCACTCCATCATATCCTGTTCCTACGTAGCCGTAAGAAGTTGTGGCAAATCCCACAGCGGAGCTTCTTTTTGAACCGGGAAAATCGGCCTTTTGTGTCCATGCATTCAGAGAAGGATCATAGCTCCATAAATCATTATAATAATATTCACCATCATATCCTCCGGTTATATATCCTTTTCCGTTTACTACAAAAGCAGATGCATTAGAGCGAGGTTTACCATCAAGATCAGATACTCTTACCCAGTTCCCCATTAGTTCTTCGTCATCATCATTTTTACAGCTTGTTACTAAAAATGTTCCTACAATAGTAAGAGCGAAGATTGAAAGTTTACGATTCATTATTCATTCTTTTTGCTGCAAAAAAATTTCATTTCATCGTATTTTAAAAATTTTTTAGACGAACGCATGTTTTTTGTAGGCAAACGCATGTTTTTTTTAGATAAATATGATGCTGATTTTAAATATATTAAATGTCGATATAGATTTTGCTATGGTCTACAACTCATCATGAAAGGGAGAAAAAATTTTAAGCCATTGCTTGTTCATTATATGTTTGCGGAAAAAAAATGTACAAATACCTTTTGTTATGTATTTCAATGTTGTGTCTTTTTTCCTGTGAAGATGAAAGCAATACCTATGAAGTAGGAAGTTCCTGGACGAGTGCCCAGTCTAAGATGGTAATGATTGATACCCTTACCATGAAAATGTCTACCATTATAATGGATTCTGTGACGACTTCAGGAAAAAATGTGATGCTGATAGGAAATATAAAGGATCAAACATTTGGAAAGGTAACTTCTTCTTCTCTTTTCGAGCTCACTCCTTCTACATATGGAATAACTTCCCCTTCATCAGCGGTTTTTGATTCTATCGTAATGTATCTTACCAATGCTGATTTTTATTACGGAGATACACTGAAAAGTTTTAAACTGAATGCCTATCCTTTACAAGACAGAATAAAACTAAACAACGGATACTTATATAATAAAAGTAACTTTAATTATTCTTCCAATTCAGTCGGAAGTGCTGAGTTTTACCCAAGACCAGAAACAGACAGTAGTTATGTGAAGATGCGTCTTGACCAGTCTTATGGACTGAGTATTTTTAATACGCTGAAAAATAGTGATGTGGCGACCCAGGAAAATTTCCTGAACTTTTTTAAAGGATTGGCACTGGTTCCTTCCAGCGATAATAATGCTATGATGCGTTTCAAGATGAATTCTGCTTATGAAGTTCAGATTAATAAAAGTACTAAAGAAAAAGTATCAAATACAGTTAGGTTATATTATCATACAACTTCACAAAACGGAACAGAATTGCTAAAATATACTTTAGATTTGAAACCGAGTTCAACGTATAGCTATAATAAAATAGGATACGATTTTTCGGGCTCTGAACTTGCTAATCTTACTCCCAAAACGCCTATACCTTCCCAAAACTTAGGAAATAAAATGTATCTCATGGCAGGGATTGGGGTATTTACTAAAGTTGAAATCCCTTATCTCAAGTCGCTGAAAAATCTGTATCAAAATTATAAAGTCATAGATGCTACGCTTTCATTGAGCCCGGTTGCGGGATATTATTCTAACAGTTTCTATAATCCAGGTGCATTGTATTACTATTGGGGGGATAAGCTTAACCATATTGTAGGTTCATATTCACAAAGTGACGGATCCAGCGAGATTACTGCAAGTCTTTCTGATGCCAGTGAGTTTCAAAATGAGCACTCTTATGATTTTTCTTTTAAAACTTATGTGAATACTATTTTATCAGAATCTGCAGACTCAAATTATAATACGTTGATCTATCCTTCTTCTTATACAGACGTTTTATCAGGAAAAGTAGTATTTGGAGATCAAAAAAATAAAACAAATCCTGCCAAGCTGAAAGTTTATATGTTGGGATATTAATTGAGAATTTATGAAGAAGAATAAAACAAGAATTATCACCTTACTTTTGGCGTGTATAGGTGTGCAAAAACTGGTAGCTCAAAATGCTTCACCCTATTCATATTTTGGAATAGGAATGTTTAACAATGTAGATAATGCCAGGAACATAGCGTTGGGAAATACGGGGATTGCTTTGGAAGCACCGGATTATATCAATTCTAAAAACCCAGCAGCCATGACCAGTATTTCTACAAAAAATGTAGTTTTTGATGTAAGCGGCCTTATGAAATACAATACCATTTCCAGTAATTTAGGAACAGATAAAAGGTTGAGCTCCAATTTCACCAACTTTTCAGCCGCTTTACGAATTTCAAAAAACGCGTTTGTAGGATTAAGTATGCAGCCGACAACCTCTTCAGATTATAAAATCTCTTCTACTATTCCTATTGAAGGAACGGCGAGTGAATATCCGATCACTTATGAAGGAAGCGGAGGACTTTCCAATTGGGGAGTCAGCTTTGGATACAAAGTAAATGATAACTGGAGTTTTGGAGGAAAAGTGAAAAATAATTTCGGGACCATTATCCGTAAAGAAACCATTAGCACGACTTCAGAAGTGGAAATTAGCCGCGATATACGATATACCGGATTTAGTTATGGGTTGGGAACACAGTATAGAAAAGAATTTGAGGAAAGTGGACTTGTGCTAAATTTGGGTGCGGTAGTAAACTTTAAGAGTAAATTGGTGGCCAAAGGAGAAGTAGGCTACACCGAAAATAAAGATTATACCAATACCGTTACCAGTAAGCTCTCAACAAAAGACACTTCTCTGCCTTTTGAGTTTGGAGCCGGAATCAGTATTCTGAAAAATGACAGATACCGCGCAACTTTTGACTTTATGCAAAGTCAGTGGGATCAGGTGGTCAATTCTGTCACTCCTGAAAAATATTACCGACAGAATACCTATGGATTAGGTTTTGAGATTCTTCCCAAAAGAGGACGGTTAGAATCATTATCAGAAGCACTTATCTATCGTTTCGGGCTTAATTATGATACCGGATACTACAAGGTAAATAATGCCAAGATCGATAAAATGGAAGCTACGGTAGGTCTTGGAGTCCCTTTCAATAAAATCATTCTGAATGTGAATTACGGCTACGGCATTCATGGAGTGCAAAAAAATATTCCAATTAGAGAAAATTATCACATGATTAACTTAAGTGTCAACTTCCTGGACACCTGGTTTACGAAGAGATACCTGAATTAGCATCAGAAAGAAAAGTACAATCGGATAGTGAGCGCAGCGTTTTTATCTTCATTCCTTCCTGTACCACAAGATTGTACTGAAGCAGGAGTGCTTTAAATAGAAGTCCCCATCAAAACGATGGGGATTTTTTATCTTTTATTTGACAATTGCTTTTTCAGCTTCTGCCTTCTTAGCAGCTTCTTCCTCTAAAGATTTTTGATAATCATTGTAATCGTCATCTGTTTCACTAAGGTCTTCTTTCTGATATTTTCCGGTTTCTACTTTAAAAGTATCCGAAGGTCCGGTAATTTTGATCGGAATACCAATGATCCCGAAAGGAGGAAGTCCTAAACGCATTCCTACATTGATATACCCATCCAGACTTACCTGGCCTTCAATTCTCGGGCGGAAACCTGCAATTTTAAACTTGGTTCTTTCAATGGTGATTACGTTGTCTTTAATACTTGTTTTAATGTTGACCTTACTTACTTTAGCATCGTGCAGTGCATCGGTAGAGGTTTTTTCAGCAACAGAATTAAATACTTTAAAACCATGGAACTGAATATCTTCCAGAGTCAGAACTCCTTCTCCCTTTATAGTCTTCAGTCTGGGGAAGAAATCTGCTCCAAGGTCACCTTCCAGATGATAATCAAGAGAAACTTTCCCATGTGCTTTTTCTGCGGCGGAAACCATTTCCCGGAATAGCGTAACTTCTTTGTATGCTCTCTGAATATCAAAGTTTTTGGCTTTCATATTGATGCCGAACTTTGCTTTTTTAGCATTGATCGGGAAATAGGTTCCGTCAGCGTTAAAACTAGAACCAATCATTCCGAATTCCGTTTCATTAAGCGCTAAATTCCCGTTTTTTAAAGCAAGGTTTCCTTTAAAGTTATTGAGCTTAATATCCTTGAATAATATTTCATTCGCATTACCATTAATCGTAATATCCAGATTTTTAGGAAGTAAAATGACACCTTCTTCCGCAGAAGTGGAATTAGATGATACTCCGGAATTATATACCATAAAATCATCAACATTTACCTTTGGGGAAGTAAAGTTGATGCTTCCGCTTAAATTCTGATCTTTGAGAATATAATTGATATAGTTGGACACATTTCCGTTAAAAACAAACACATTTTTTTTATAACGGGCTTTTACATCTTCAAATGTCAATTGGCTTCCGTTCAGTTTAAACAAACCTTCTTTTACCACAAAATTACTTGGGAAAAACTTCGAATGTATGGTGATATTTTCAATTTTTACGAAACCTCTGTTCTGAATATTATCCAAAGCAGCTCCGTTCTGTCCTTTTAATCCGACATCCGTGGAAACAACACCGTTAATATCTAAACCTTCAATAGGGAAAAGCTTGTACAGATCACCCAGATTGAGCTGTCCTTTGGAATGCAATCTGTAATTGAGATTATTAAGATTCTTCAGATTGGCCTTTACAGTGAAAGGTTTTCCAGCCAAGGTAAAGGAAATAGGAAGAACACTGATATCTAAATCATTAAAAGAGCCCCTTCCGCTTTTTACATGAGTTTCTACGTTGATATTTTCTAAAGGAAGTTCAGGATAATCGACGAATTTTATAAAACCGTTTTTCAGAGATAAGGTACTGTTACTCACAGGAACTCTCTTACGCTTAGGTTCATAAGTTCCCACAGCTTTAGACTTTACAAAAAGATCACCGCGAAGCTCAATGCCTTTTACGGGATAAATTTTATAAATATCCTGAAGATGGATTTTAGCAGTGAAATCTGCATCAATAGGATAGTTGTTTAAATTTTTTATTTCAATTTTTCCTTTCGCATAGTTGTCCAATGCTTTCGCATCAATATGATGAACTAAAACTGCTGTATTTTTAAAATTGCCATCTGTGTTGTGAACCGCCATATCCAAATTGATATGATCCAAAGCAGCAGGCATTTCCCTCATCTTGAAATATCCGTCTTTCAGATCCGCTTTTATATCAAATAACGGGACTTTTTGCAGCTTGTTTTTTGCAGACGTCGAGATAAGACCTTTCCAGTTTCCATTCAGTTTAAGATTTCCTCTGGCATCGATTTTTTTATATCCGGTTGCATTCTTTAAGGCTTCAAGGTTTACGTTTGAATCGATTATTCCTTCAGAAAACATCGTAGAACCGTTCTCAAAAACAAAATTGGTTCTGGTATAGCCGTTTAATAAACTGAAATCAAGTTCATTTACCTTTACTTTCAGCCGGTTGGGATCCAAAGCAGGCATATCAATGACAGAAGCTAAACTTACATTATTAATAGGAGATTTAGATTTTTGATAATTGAAAAACCCATTATTAATATTGGCTTCCATGTGAATATCCGGACTTTGCTTTTTTGATGTGTTCAAAATCCCTTTCATTGTAAACAGAAGATCGGTTTTCCCCTTCATTTCAACCTGTTTTGCATAGTTCTGGTAAGCTTCCGGAATAATGGCGGGAATGGCTTTTAAGTCAGCATCCTTAGTTACGATTTTTAGATCATAGACCTGCTGTTCGTTCGGCATTTTTAAGCTTCCCTGAAGATTAAACGGAAATTCACCTAAAATCAAAGGGTTATCTGTAAAATAAAATCCTAACTGACTGATATTGATTTTTGTATTGATTTTTCCTTTTAAGGGTAAATTTTTAACCCAAATATTTTTATCTAATCTGAAAAGGGTATTTTTAATTTCCGTATTGGCATTTAAGCTCAAAATATCGTTCGAAAGATCAATCAGACCGTCATATTCTAAATTGTCTAATTTTAAATGGGTTTTGCTGAGCTGATCATCATAAATAAAATTAGAATTGGAAATTCTGAAGTTCTGTAAAGCCAACGCCAGTTTAGAATCATTTTTTTCCTTAGCTTCTTCCTCAGAGACCAGGATATCAAAGTTATTTCTTCCCAAACTGTCCACCTTCATTCTGATATTTGCATTTTCAATATAGAGTTTGTTGAAAATGATCTTTTCGTCAAAAAGACTGGTAATATCTACTCCTAAGCCAATTTCTTTTGCATCAATCAAATTTTCCGTCTGAAAAGGACTGTTTCCTTTTACAGAAGAATTGGTAAGGGTAACTGTAAGATTAGGAAAATGAGTAAAGAAAGAAATATCTAAATCCTTGAAATCTACATCCGTTTTTATATAGCTTTTGGAAACTTCTTTGATGCCACTATTGATGGTATCTTTGAAAAAATATGGAGTTATAAACAGAATCAATACAACACTGCCTAAACTTATTCCGGAAATTTTCAGAATCTTGGATAAACGGGAAACTTTTGTTTTTTCCTTCTTCATAAGCGTCTTTACTATCAATCTACAAAATAACTGATAAAGAAGAGGAAAATGAAATATTTTCGACTAACATCGGTCATTTATAGATAAATTTATGAATTTTTTGGAAATATTTTTTCTTTTATGCTTAAAACGGAAAGTTCTGTAAAAGAAGAAGCGTTTCGGAAAAATCCGAAACGCTTCTTCTATATGGACCAGTGAAATATTTATTTTACAGAAATCTCATCAACAAAAATATAAGCCTCACCACCAGCTCCCTGATGCCATTCCGGAAGTTTCCCGAAATGATAAGCCTTTATTTTGATATAACGAGCCTGTGTCGGAAGAATTTCGGTTGTGAACTCTTTTTTCTGGACGGTTTCATCTTTCGGATCAAGCGTGTTACCAACCGTTTTTAATAAAATGAAATCTTTCCCGTTATTGGAAGCGTAATATTCTACTTTTTTAGGCATTAAAATCCATGCTTTGCTGTCCTGAAGATATGATGAAGATAATTGCGTGATCTGCTGCGGTGACTTCATATCGATAATTGCTTCAAAAGTCTGCCCCTGATAACCCAGCCATTCCCCTTTTCTCCAGTTGGTATCTCCTAAAATCCCGTCGATTAAAGATAATTTTCCACTTGCAGTGTATTGAGGAGTAGGTGTTGAATTTACTGTAATGTCCCAGTTATTAGGTCTCCTGTTAAAGTTGGCAGTTACGATTGAGCTTTTCTCACCTTTTCTTTCTGCATATGCTGAAACCTGAGTTGTTTTTGTAATGGTAAAGGGGCCGCTGTATGCTTTGAAGGTTTTTCTCACATTTGCATCACCTTCATCCAAAGTCATGTAATAAATTTTATCATCAGAATTTAAAGCAGTGATTTCTACTTTTGTGTTTAAATCAAAAATCCTTGCTGCAGCAATAACAGGCGTTGCTGTTAACTCATCATATTTGAAATCTTTAAATGATTTTGCGTTTTCAAAACCTAATTTTTTAAGCTCTTCTCTGCCTGTATTTTTCGTGATGGTTCTTGTTGTTCCGTCTTCCAGATGAATCTTAACCTCATCAAAATAAGGTGTTGTCGTTTGCCATTCAGGCAATCCCGGAGTTACAGAATAAATTCCCATTGCACTCAAAATATACCAGGCGCTCATCTGTCCGCAGTCTTCATTTCCGATCAATCCGTCCGGAGCATTTTTATAATAATTATTAAGGATATATTTGATTTTCGCATCTGTTTTTTCGGGTTTTCCTACGTAATTATAAAGATAAGCGATGTGGTGGCTCGGTTCATTTCCCTGAGCATATTGGCCGATCAAACCTGTGATATCTACCTGTTCTCTACCTGTTGTTTTATCAGGAGCAGAGAAAATAGCGTCAATAAATTGTTCAAACTTTTCTTTTCCTCCGTGAGCTGCTATCAATCCCGGAATATCCTGCTGAACAGAGTAGGAGTAATGCCATGAATTCCCTTCGGTATAATTGTTATTAACTTCTCTCGGCTCGAATGGTTCGTACCAGTTTCCGTTCTTTCTGGGCTGCATAAATCCGTTCTTGGGGTTGTACAAATTTTTCCAGTTTTGCGAACGTTTCATAAAGTATTGGTAATCTTCTTTTTTGCCTAAAATTTTAGCCATTTGGGCAATACACCAGTCGTCATAAGCATATTCTACTGTTTTGGAAACACTTTCGTGCTCATCATCAATAGCAATATAGTTGTTTTGCTTGTAAGCATTTAATCCAAAAATATCCAGCATGGCAGAATTTTTTGAAGCCTGGAATGCCTTCTCATAATCAAAACCGGTAATTCCCTTTGCCATTGCATCAGCTATTACAGAAACGGCATGATAACCGATCATACACTCGGTTTCGTTGGAAGCCAGTTCCCAAACCGGCAGTTTTCCGCCCTGCTCATATTGTTTGATAAAGGTGTTGATAAAATCTGCCGTCCTTTTTCTGTCGATCAATGTCATTAAAGGATGGGCTCCCCTAAAAGTATCCCAAAGCGAGAAAACGGTGTAATAATCAAAATCTTTAGCATAATAGAACTTATTGTCCCTGCCTCTGTATTTTCCGTCAGCATCCATATTGATGTTAGGTTGTGTGAAAACGTGATACATGGCTGTGTAGAAAACCGTCAGTTTATCTTTATCAGAAGATGTAACCTCAATTTTTGATAATTCTTTATTCCAGTCTGCTACTGCCTGTTTTTGAATAGCATTAAAGTCATTAGATTCTCCTTCTGCTAACATGTTTTTTTCTGCCCCCTCATATCCGGTTGGAGAAATTGAAACCTTTAAGCTGATTTTTTCTCCTTTTTTTACGGCAGTTGAAAATGCCAAAGCAAGTTCAGTTCCTGAATACAGATTGTTTTCATTCTTTCCGTTGGCCTCTTTTTTGGAGATTTTCATAGGTTTGGAGAACTCAATTCGGGCATAAATGTACTGATTGGTTGCCCAGGCTTCACTTCTCCTGAAAACCTCAACTGTTTTACTATCTATGATTTTTACCTCACCTTCAAGGAGTTTGTCTCTGTGGTTTAAATCTAGAATGATATTTGCATTTCCGGCATTGTTGAAGGTGTATTCGTGATAACCGACTCTTTTTGTAGTGGTTAAACGAACGTCAATATTGTGCTTATCAAGCTTAACAGCGTAAAACCCTGCTGTTGCTTTTTCATTTTTATGAGAGAATTTAGATGAATAATCCTTGCTATCCAGGCTTGGTTTTCCCATGGTTGGCATCAGCATAATATCCCCGTAATCAGAAACTCCCGTTCCGTTCAGGTGGGTATGGGAGAATCCATAGATCACAGAGTCTGAGTAATGATATCCGCTGCATCCGTCCCAGCTTCCGTCAATTCGTGTATCAGGGGAAAGTTGTACCATTCCGAAAGGAACTATGGCTCCAGGAAATGTGTGTCCGTGACCACCTGTTCCTATAAATGGATTTACATATTGTGAATAATTTTGTGCAGACAAATGATAGGCTGCCAATCCTAAAAGAACGAATATTACTTTTTTCATTCAGGTTTAAGTTTAAAAATTCCCCTAAAGTACCACAAAATTTTGTTCTGCAAAAGAATTTATCTATCAGTAAGTTTACTTATTCTAAATAGGTAAAATTTCCGTAAATTTGTAGACAATTTATTTTTTTATGTTGACTAAAGAAAAGGTACAAAATTTCCTTAAAGAGATAGAAGTAGATGACCTGGTGAATAATCTTCAGATTATGGGTACAGAAGTATATATTGATATGACTGCCCATTCACCGGCAATGCACGAAAAAAAGAAACTGGAAGCAGCCATGAAACAGGCTTTTGCCAGTGAATTCGGAGAAGAGATTAATTTAAAACTTAAAATAGTTTCACCAGAGCCAAGCGAAATTCAGCAAAGCCAGATCAAAGGAAAACAAATTCCGGGGATTAAAAATATTATCGCTATTGCATCCGGCAAAGGTGGAGTAGGAAAATCTACGGTTTCTGCCAATATCGCAGTTACCTTGGCTAAAATGGGCTTTAAAGTAGGTTTGTTAGATGCAGATATCTACGGTCCATCAGTTCCTACTATGTTTGATACAGAAGGAGAAAAACCGGTTACGGTAGAAGTGGACGGCAGAAGCTTGATGAAACCTATTGAAAATTACGGGGTAAAAATGCTTTCCATAGGATATTTTTCAGGAGCCAATCAGGCGGTAGTCTGGAGAGGTCCAATGGCTTCGAAAGCTTTAAACCAGATGATCAGGGATGCAGCTTGGGGAGAGCTTGACTTTTTATTGATCGATCTTCCTCCGGGAACAGGCGATATTCATTTATCAATCATTCAGGAAGTTCCGGTAACAGGAGCAGTAATTGTAAGTACCCCTCAACATGTTGCATTGGCAGACGTTAGAAAAGGAATTGCGATGTTCCAGATGGAAAGCATCAATATTCCGGTACTTGGATTGGTTGAAAATATGGCTTATTTTACTCCGGAAGAATTACCTGAGAATAAATATTATATCTTTGGAAATCAAGGGGCGCAATATCTGGCAGATGATCTTGGCATTCCGGTATTAGGAGAAATTCCTTTGATCCAGAGTATAAGAGAAGCGGGAGATGTGGGAAGACCTGCAGCATTACAGGAAAATTCTAAAATTTCTGATATCTATACTGAGACTGTACAGAAAATGATAGAAAGCCTTGTGGAAAGAAATAAAAATCTTCCACCGACTGAAGCAGTAAAAATTACGACAATGGCGGGTTGCTCACCAAAAAAATAAAGAAAACCAAACCCAAATATGGAGATAAATACAACACACGAAGAGACTGTAACCAGAGTAATGGAAGCATTGGAAAGTATTCGTCCGTTTCTTAATAAAGACGGGGGAGATATTGAACTGATCGATGTAAAGGAGAATACAGTATTTGTAAAACTTTTAGGAAACTGTTCAGGGTGTTCTCTTAATTTCTCAACATTGAAATTAGGCGTTGAAAATACCATTAAACAGCATGCTCCTGAAATTGAAAAGGTAGTGAATGTAGAGTAAAAAATAAGACAATATATTTTTAAAAAGGCAGACTCCAAAAAGTCTGCCTTTATTTTGATTTATTAAGCCTTAGGAAGTTCTTCCATTTGCGGAAAACCATCCACTCCGTAACGCTCAGTCTCTAATAATGAAACGGATTGCCAGCCTTTCATAAAGAATCCCATTCCTTCTATTAAATCAGCAACAGCATTATTCCATTCACCGAAATCAGGAAGAATAGATTGCAGCTTTTTAAACTCTTCAAGATCTGTATCATGTAAGCGTATAGTTTCTTCCAAAGCATCTTCTTTAGACAATTCGTATTGATGCTGCAATACTTTTACGATGTTAAAATATACATCTCCACTTTCCTCATCCTTTAATAAAGATTGAACATCATTAAAATAGCCTATGATTCTGGTAGTAAGGTCATACATTCTTTTTATGATAGGATGTGAATAAATATAATCTGGTAATGTGACTTCGTTCTGTATTTCTATGGTCTCGATAAAAGCACAGATCATTAATATTCTAACCCTAATATTAAGAAGATTACCTACTGATGGAAATACTTTATTCTGTTTATATAATACTTCCATTTGTAAACCATCAAAATATTCATTCAGTGTATTGGCAAACCGGTCGACAGATGATTGCGGAATAAAATTAAGAAATCCATCCCGAATGCTCTGCAACTGATATCCGAGTGGTATCTGGGCTTCATCAGCTGTAATCTGCCCTTTCAATATGGCAATTGACATATTTTGTGCATTCTTAACTTCATCAAGACTAGCCACTTCATACATATCATCATTATACATAGACCAAAGCATGAACCTGCCCAATGGCCGGAAACGTTCAAAGCTTTTAGTTTTAGGCCACCAACGAGCAGACATATAACCTGTTTTGGTTCGTTTATATTTATCCCTTGTTGAAGCGGGAATTAAATCTTTAAGTTCACCATCGATCCATTGATGATCTGTTACCATTTGAAGGTCACTGGCAAAAGGATTAAGAAGGTCAGGAAATGGGTAATGAAAACGCTCCTTGAGAATTGTTTTGATTTTCATAGTTATTTTGTTAATGATTAGTAGTTTGATACCAAAAGTATAAAAAATATTATACTAAAATAATATCTGTAGTATTTTTAATAAATTGTAATAAAACTCATTTTCAGGCTTATGAACAACACGTATGATAGTATATATAATAAGGGATTACCAAAAAATAAAAATTGCTTGTTCTATTATAGAAAATAAAAAAGCCCCGGAATTTGCCGGGGCTTAAATAAAATTATGAAATTACTGGAGTATAATTATTTTTTTAGTAATGGTAGAGCCATCTGCTTTAAGAGATAAAATATAGGTTCTGTTTTTGAGACCGATTGAGTTTAAATTAAGCCTGTATTGCTGATTAACTATTTTAGGCTTTTCTGTCCAGACGGATCTGCCGGCTAAATCAAATATCCTTAATTCGGCATTAGAGTAATCTTTAGGGAAACTTATAGCGATATAATTTTTTGCAGGAATTGGAGAAACTGAAAAGCTGATTTCCTGTTTAGGGTCTGAAACGGCTAAAGCACTGCTGTTTTGATTAAAAAATTCCCAAATTTTCTGTGTATAGGATATGTCGTTTTGAGGGGTAAGCCAGGTGTGATCTGCATTATTCACCTTATATAATTCAATTACAGAATTATTACTGAGGCTAGTATATTTATAATGATCTACAGTGTATCCGTCATTTGCCGTATCGGGAAGTAAGGTATGTACAGGCGTAGTAACGGATTGATTATTCGTTTTCCAGTAATTTATCATCTGATCAACAGAATTGCCGAAGTTATTATTGGTGTATCCAATAGTAGAATCATTGGTGCCATGAAAATGTGCTATTGATACGGGACGACCTGGAGTACCTGGAGCCACAGGAAGTATACCATTGCCAAAAGTTCCGGCTACAGAAGCGAACAATTTTATCTTATTATTGAGAAATAACGCCAAACGTTCTGTCATAAATCCGCCCATAGAAAATCCGCAGGCAAAAACCTTGTTGGCATTGATGCTGTAATCCTGTTTTACTTTATCGATTAAGGCGCTTAGAAATCCAATATCATCAACATTTGCATTGGGAGTATAAAAAGTATATCCTGCTCCTGAGTTCCATGCGGTTCCTGATAAAGGATCAGTAAGCGCTTGAGGACAAACGATGATAACATTATTGGATTCAGCAATACTGCTAAAGCCGATATTTCTGAAATTATACATCGTATCTCCTAACCCATGCAACGTTAAAATTAATGATGCCGGATTTTGTGCATTGTAATTGGACGGAACATAAATAGAATACTCTCTAAGGCCTGAAGAATGCTGTAATGTGGCAGTCTGCCACTGTTGGCTCTGTATAATATTTGAGAGGAATAATAATAAAAATAAATAGATTGATTTCTGTCTCATAGCTTTTTTTTCAAAGATATTAACAGCATACAACTAATCAATTTGATAAAAATCAAATCATGAAATGAATATTTTGATATTTATCAAATGCTATTTTCTTGATCTGATTCTGCTTAAGGTTTCCTGCGTTATTCCCAGAAAAGAAGCGATCATTCCCAAAGTAAGCAATTCATTTGCTCTGGGATGAGATTTAATAAAGTCCTCATATCTTTCTTCGGCCGTCTGAAATAGCATTCTGTCAACCCTGTTTTGTGTCATTACCAATACACTGCTCAAGATCATTCTATATAAATATTGAATATCGGGGTGTTGATTTGCTAATTCTTCTAAATCTGTATAACTTAATTTCCAGAGTACACAGTTGTCTAAAAGCTCGATTCCTCTTTTGTCAGGCTTTTGTTTGATGAAACTGACAATTGATAACAAGAGTGTTTCTTCTCCTCTAAATCCGTCTGTTATATCTTTTTCATCCTTATAATAAAAAATTCTTGCAGCTCCTTTTTCTATGAAGTAAATATTTTCGCAGGTCTGATTGGGTTTTAATAATAAAGTGTTTCTTGGGAATTCTTCTTTCTTTAATTTCACGAAGACAGCCATCATACTTTCTAGTGACAGATTTACAGGCTGGGTGTTTTCTTCATCAATCATAGAACTGATGTATGAATTTATTGCTTTGAAAATATTTAACATAGAAAGATTTGTTTATTATATCATAAAAGAAAGATCTAAAATTAATCATTTTCCCTTCAATAAAAAAGTCCCGGGCAACCCGAGACCATTTCAATTGATTATGCTGTTTTGAATTTACTTTACAATCACTCTCTTCACCTCTCCTTCAGAAGTTTTGATTAAACAAACTCCGGTATTTAATTTCGAAGTGTCTATAGTTAAAGCATTTTTCTCTTTTCCAATAAGTTTTCCGGACATATCATACAACTCATATCCCTGCATTCTGTTGAAGTAAAGTGTATTTCCTTTGGTAACTGGATTCGGGAATATATTGAAGGTTGCTTTTTCAGTTTTTACTTCACCTGTTGCTAAAGTTGGTGCATTGGCTACTTCATACATTGATAAAGTTCCACTGATTTCGTTAGCAATAATTACATATCCTTTTCCTGTTGTTGTATTTTCAGGAGCAATATAGATGATTCCTTCCGGGCCGTTATCACCACCATAAGCCGAAGTCGTACGGGAATGCTTATAATCAGTAAAAGTAGGATTATTAGGATCTGTAATATTATAAGCCATTACACCTCCTGTTCTTTCTAGTGTTATAAAAGCATAAGTTTGCCCGCCAATAACTCCTAAAGCTACCCCTTCAGGTTCCGGACCTTTTGCACGGCTTCTGTTTTTTACCCCGTTAGATTCATTGTCCGCATTGAAAATCAATGGATGATTGGCTGCAATATATCTCTCAAATCTGTCGCCACTGTCATAAACGATCTGTTTTGTATCTGCATTAAAGATAGAGAATGAACGTGCTCCCAATGCAGCAATTTCTTCAAAATCGGTATCTCCGTCCGTATTTCCTGTAGCATTGGAAACCCTGAATCTTCCTAAATTGTAGGAAGCTTTCAGAATCGCTGATTGAGGGAAGATAACAGGATCTAAAGTATAAGTATTTGTTCCAACTGTAGTTCTCTCACTGAATCCTGAAAGGTCTTTTTCATCTCCTTCATTAGCCGTTACAATATAATTTGCTCCTCCTACCTTGAAATTCTGAACGCCATCCGGAAGGAAATAAGCTTTTACAGGCCAGTTTGCGATGAGAACCTCTCCATTATTATCAGAAGCATCAAAACCATTTCCTGGAATGCTCATGTCTTTCTTACCTAATCCCCAGATGTTGGTAATCGTTTTTGTGACTAAATTGATTTCTGCGATGGCATTGTTTTCCTGAAGCGTTACCCAGGCTTTCTGACTGTCAGAGCTTACTGTTACATATTCAGGTTCCAGATCCTGAGAAAGCGTATTGTTGGTTCTTACTTTTCTTAAGCCGGTGGCTGTTAAAGCAGCAACCTGAGAATCGAAGGCGTTAAAGTTAAGTGTAGTGACATTACTTTGGCTAAGATTGCTGATTCCACCCGAAATATCAATAATACTGATAGAACCTTCAGGATCTACTGTATAAGCATCATTCGGTTCGCCTTCATTAGCGGTGATTACTTTGGTTCCGTCCGGTGAGAAAGTAATCATATCCGGTAATGCACCTACGGTAACTTGCTTTAAAAATGTTCCGCTGGTATCAAAAAATACGACAGAACCGTTCAGTTGAGGATTTGCATTAGGAGAAGCGGCAGCGATGATTCCGTTTTTTACGGCAATACTCGTGATTCCTCCGTAAGGTGCCATGTTGACAGTGCTTACTACAGATGGTGCCGCTGGGTTGCTGAAATTAATAATGTCAAAAACATCAGTAATCGAGCTGATTGTAAATAACCTTTGAGTGGCAGGATCGTGAACTACAATTTCCGTAGAGCTTGTGTTTGTTCCGGAAGGATCAAAGCTTCCGATATAGTTTAATGAGATTTGGTTGGAAGGAACTGGTGCAGGTTTATCATTATCAACAATATAAACCGTTGCATTATTATCACCAGAAATTGTTGCTCCCACAGGGTTTTCAAGACTTACCACAAAATATTCAGCCTGTTGTTCTTCTAAAGTATCATCAGTGATTGGAATATTTACCGTATAGCTTGTCATTGACGGAGTAAGGGTAATCGTTTGGTTGGCTAAAGTAAAATCATTATTGTCCGCAGTACTGAAAGGAGCTGGTTTTACTACCAGATTTACTGTTGAATTCGAAGGATTGGCAATATTTATTTTAAATGCTAAAGTTCCTGCGTTTTCATTTACTTTAATAAAGTTTTTATCCAGAGAAATTGCAGTTCCTGCTATAGTAAAGGTTGTTGAAGTTGATGCCGTCACGGCGTTGTCACTTGTATCTTCCACCATATTCGGTTTTAAAGCCAGATAATAAGTCTGGTTGGGAACTAAACCAGAAGTCGGGATTACGGTGATTTTGTTGTTGGCAAAAGTAGTTGTGAAGGGAACTTGTGTACCTGAAGCAATTCCAAGACGGAAATCGACAAGCGTTTGTGCATTAGAATCGTTGATCGTTGAGTTGTCTGTTAACCTTACATTTTCATTGAAAGAAATGGTTGGATTCACAGTTGTGGAAGCATTATTTGTATTGTTTGCGGGAAGATAGGTTACGGTTGGAGGTGTAGTATCAGTTCCACTTACTGCTGCATCTACGGTGAAGTTATCAAAACGGTTATTTCCTACCGTTCCTCCTGCTCCTGCAGCAAACTCAACCTTAAGTTTAAAATTCGGATTATTGGCAACTCCGGCAATCGCCGAAAAATCAAAAGTAATTAATTGAGGATTTGCATCTAGCGGCGAAACGGTCTGATAAGGTAAAAATGTTGTTCCGTCTGTAGAATAGGTCCAGGTTTGGGTCCCTGCTCCAGAGCCTGATCTTCTCGTTGTAAATTTTACAACTACATTATTGTATCCGGTTGTTGGTAAATTGAACTGTAAATTACCTCCAATGGGAATATTATATCTCAAATGCGTACCGGAAGCGTCTCCGTTTCTTGCATTTAAATTGTCAACATTGAAGTTCTGCCCTGTCCCTCCTGCAAAATCGATCTCGGTGCTTCCTCCTGTAAATGCAGTCATGGAACCGCCTGTCAAAGTTGAGGTCGGGGTAGTGATGGTTGCAGCAGAAGCGTTGTTATTAAAATTCCAGTAGTGGATAAGAGAGGTTTGCCCGAAAATATTTCCCTGAAGAAAAAATGCAGCAATGACAGACCCTTTTAACAAGTAGTTATTAATCATTTTTATTGATATTAAGTTTATGCAAAAATGAAGCTTCTACTTTGTAAACATTTTAAGGTAATTTTAATAAATGTTTAATAAATAGGTAATTGTATTTAATATAAAATCAATGGTATAAGATGGCAGGAAAATAGACATACCGTAAAGATGGTATGATATATTTATAGGTAAATAATTGTACTATTTAACCGTTTGTCCTGATGGAATTTGAGTTTTCGTTACAGGCTGCTTCCCTCCCAAAGGATGTTTCTGCATGAAGAAAAACCCTGAAATAGCCGTCAGAACCAGTAATACAAAGATAACCAGGAAAATTCTTTTTAACATATCTTTCATACCGCGAGATTTTTAATGTCCTTAATTTCTAATGTTGAAGTTGGGTATCCTTTCTGTACAGCATTGATCATTGCTCTTCCCACCTCGTGTAAAGTTAATGATTTTGACGGTAAAAAAATAGGGAACAGCCAAATAAAAGGCTTAAAAAACCATTTTACATTTTCCTGACCTTCAACAGGTTTCATAAATCCGGGGCGTAAATTGTATGCCGCTTTTAATCCCAACTTCTTTAATGCGTTCTCAGTTTTCCCTTTTACTCTTGCCCACATCACTTTTCCACTTTCCGTACTGTCGGTATGAGCTCCTGACACATAATTGAAAACCATGTTTGGGTTTTGGTTTAAAACGGCTTTGGCAAAATGTAATGTTACGTCATAGGTTGTTTTAATATATTCTTCTTCACTCATTCCTACACTGCTGATTCCGGCACAGAAGAAAACTGCATCGTAGCCTTTCAGATTTTCGTCATTCATATCGATTGTTAAGAAGTCAGAAACAATGTATTCTTTAAGTTTTGCGTGTTTCTTTCCGGATGGTTTTCTGCTTACACTTAATATCTCTGATATATTGGGATTTTCAAGACATTCCATTAAAACTCCTTCTCCTACCATTCCTGTTGCTCCTGTTAGAATTATTTTGAGTGTGTCCATTGCTGTTGTTTTTCTTAACGACGTTTCCTGCTTGAGTTTTACTTTAAAAATTTTAAATTAAATTTATTTTACTGCAATAAGTTCATGGGCAGAGCATAATTGCTTCAAATGGATTTGAAAAATGTAAGAGATTAGCATAATTAAAGCTTTCAATATGTTTTCTTCATTTTATTACGGAAAACACTCAAGTTGACAGAACATTTCTTCTATCCAACTTGAGGCTAATGTATGTATTACTATTTTATCATTAAGGTATTAACCCAATTAAGATTTATTCATTAATTATTAAAATAGGTCTTAATGAAGCTTAATTTCTTAATGTTTTTCTTATCTCAATTAAATAAATTATGGTTAAAAACAAAAAGCCGATCATTTTTTGATCGGTTTATAATTTATATATTGATTGAATTACTTTTTGTCGGATTGTAATTTACTGTAAATATTATGGATAAGTCCATCCGCGACAGATATTTTCGGCACAAAAATACGGCTGATGTCTGACCATGACATTACATTATTATAAATTTTCAAAGCGTGGACCAAAACATCGGCACGATCCTGTCTCAAATTGTATTGGGTCATTCTTTCATCTATGGTGAGCCCTGCAAATTCTTTATACGCTTTTTTCAGATAGGAAGCAGACATTGGTTTTCCGTCTTTGGTTTTGCTTAAAGAAAACACTTTATTGATGTTTCCTCCGGAGCCAATGGCAACAATAGGTTTTTTACTTATGATATTGGCCTTTATCTCTTCTTTCATTTCCTTCCAGTTCGCTTCTGTTACCAGGTCATTAAGAAGACGTATAGTCCCGATATTGAACGATCTTTCATACATCATTTTTCCATTTTCATAGAAAGTAAGTTCGGTAGAACCTCCGCCAACATCTACATAAAGATAGGCAAAGTTTTTGTCAAGTCCTTCTGCGACATGGTTTTCATAAATTAGTGTTGCCTCTTCGTCACCTGAAATAATTTCGATATCAATTCCTGAAGTTTCTTGTACTTCTTTAATGATCTCCTGACCGTTTGCTGCGTCTCGCATTGCACTTGTTGCGCATGCTCTGTAATGCTGTACATTGTAAATTCTCATCAGATCGCTGAAGATTTTCATAGCATCAAGCACCATCTTTTCTCTTTCAGCACCGATTTTTCCCATAGTGAAAACATCCATACCAAGTCTCAAAGGGATTCTTAGAAGATTAAGCTTGATGAATTCAGGCTCTTTCTGCTGAGTTTTTACTTCGTTTATTAAAAGTCTGGCTGCATTACTTCCTATGTCTATCGCTGCGATGATCATTATGTTCGTACGTATTTTTATTAAATTTCAGTTAATGAATTGAATTTACAAAAATATATTATTACTTCCCATTGTAAGCAAATTTTTAGTGAACAATTACTTTTTAGTAGCCTTTGCTTTTAGGTATTTGTAGGTTTCTATCTGAGAACGGCATTCATCTTTATTGTTCCGGATGTATTCGTTACTCAGTTTCTTATCCAGTATTCTTGCTTTTACATTATCACGAAGCTGAATATCAAGAATATCTTTCAATTCGGTTTTTAAGTTTTTATCTGTGATTCTTGCGGCTGCTTCTATTCTGTAATCAAGGTTTCTGGTCATCCAGTCTGCCGAAGAAATATACAGGTCTTCTGAACCTTTATTATAGAAATACATTACTCTGGCATGTTCCAGGTATTCATCCACAATACTTATTGCTTTTATTTTTTCTTTGAAATCTTTTTGGTTGACGGCACAATAAATTCCTCTCACGATCATTTTTATTACAACACCTGCTTTTGCGGCATCATAAAGCTTGGTAATAAGAATACGGTCGCTTACCGAATTGGCTTTAATGATCATTTCAGCCTTTCTTCCTGCTTTTGCTTCTTCTATCTCCTTGTCAATATGATGGATGATTTTTTCACGCATAAACTGAGGGCAGACCAAAAGGTTTTTACAGGTTTTTAATACCGGAAGATAATCTTCTTTCGGCTTTCTCAAAACATTGAAGACTTTATTAATATCTGCCATTATTCCTCTGTCTGCAGTCATAATGAGATGGTCTCCGTAAATTCGGGCTGTTTTTTCATTAAAATTACCCGTACTTATGAATCCGTATTGGATTGTTTTATTATGAGCACGTTTTTTAATGATACATAATTTAGCATGTACTTTTTTATCAGGAATTCCTATTAAAACTGTTATTCCTTCAGGTTCCAGCATTTCTTTCCATTCCAGATTGGATTCTTCATCAAATCTCGCCTGAAGTTCAAGCATCACTGTTACCTCTTTTCCGTTTCTCGCGGCATTAATCAACGCATTGATGATTTTTGAGCTGCTTGCCAAACGATAAGCTGTGATCTGAATAGATTTTACATCGGGATCCATTGCCGCTTCACGCAGAAGATCGATTACCGGATTGTATTTATGGTAAGGGAAGGTAAGCAGAACATCATGCTTTAAAATCACATCCGTTATTCTTTCTCCATGTTCAAAAGCAGGATGCATAAAAGAGGTTCTTTCTACAGGTCTTTCGTATTTTTCAAAAACATCCGGAAAATCCATAAAATGCTTGAAGTTATGAATCTTTCCTCCCGGAATGATACTGTCTTTCTTCGTTAAGTTCAGTTTTCGGATCAGCATTTCAAGAAGAGCTTTATCCATATCCTTATCAAAGACAAAACGGGTCGGTTTCCCTTTTCTTCTGTTCTTTAATCCTTTTTCAATTTTTTCCGCAAAATTGGTTCTAATGTCATTATCCAGATCTAGTTCTGCATCTTTGGTTACCTTAAAAGCATTGGCGGCAAACTCATCATACCCGAAATAGGAGAAGATGTGTGGTAAATTGAAAGTAATGACATCTTCTAGCAGCATGACATCTTTTTCTTCAGGATCTTCCGTCGGGAGTAAAAGAAATCTTCCTACAAACCTTGACGGAATTTCAATAATTGCATAGTTACTGGAATATTGCCAGTCTTTTTTTCTCATCGCAACACCTAAATAAAGACTTTTATCTCTCATATAAGGCATGGGAGTGTTTTCATGAAGAAGAATAGGAATGACATTGGCTTCCACGACTTCATCAAAATAATTTCTGACAAATTCTTTCTGCCTGGCCGTTAAATTTTTTGCGGTTTTAATAAAAACTTTATGATCAGCCATTTCAACCTGAATTTTCTTCCAGGTTTTGTCAAAATTCTGCTGATGTTTTATGACAATATCATTAATTTTCTGAAGGATTTTTGACGGAGGTTGGTAGAACGATTCTGCAATTACTTTCTCTTTAAAATCCATTGCACGTTTTAGTCCCGCTACACGTACTCTGAAAAATTCATCTAAATTATTAGAAAAAATTCCTAAAAAACGGATTCTTAAATGTAATGGTACATTTTCGTCCATGGCTTCCTGCAAAACTCTTTCATTGAAAGCAAGCCATGTAATATCTCTCGGATTGAAGTGTAATGACATTCTCTAGTTTATATTTTATCAAAAATAATAATTCGGGAGATTATGATTCCTATATAATAGGTTAAACTTTGATTAATTTTTACAGCTGCAAATGTCCAAAGTGTCTTGAATAATGTGTTTTTTATAACATCAATAAGTCTCTTTATGTTGTATTGTGTCATTTTGTCATATCCTTCCGAATGGTATAGATATTGAGAAATTGAGAGTGTAAATTAATTTAAAAATTAGAAAAAATATAAATATTATGAGTAAAATAATTGGTATTGACTTAGGAACAACCAACTCTTGTGTTGCTGTAATGGAGGGGAAAGACCCTGTTGTAATTCCTAACGCAGAAGGTAAAAGAACAACACCGTCTATTGTGGCATTTACAGAAGATGGTGAAAGAAAAGTGGGAGATCCTGCAAAGAGACAGGCGGTAACAAACCCTACAAAAACTGTTTATTCTATCAAAAGATTTATCGGAACACACTTTAAAGATGATGCTTCTGAAATCTCAAGAGTACCATATAAAGTAGTATCAGGACCAAATGATACAGTAAAAGTAAAAATCGACGATAGAGAATATACTCCACAGGAAATTTCTGCAATGATTCTTCAGAAAATGAAGAAAACTGCTGAAGATTATCTTGGTCAGGAAGTAACAAGAGCGGTAATTACTGTTCCTGCGTACTTCAACGATGCACAGAGACAGGCTACTAAAGAAGCTGGTGAAATCGCTGGTCTTAAAGTAGAAAGAATTATCAACGAGCCTACAGCTGCTGCGTTAGCTTACGGTCTTGATAAAAACCATAAAGATCAGAAGATCGCTGTATATGACCTTGGTGGTGGTACTTTCGATATCTCTATCCTTGATTTGGGAGACGGTGTATTCGAAGTATTGTCTACAAACGGTGATACGCACTTAGGAGGTGACGACTTTGATGATGTAATCATCAATTGGATGGCAGATGAATTCAAAGCTGAAGAAGGTGTTGACTTAAAATCTGATGCAATTGCATTACAAAGATTGAAAGAAGCTGCTGAAAAAGCTAAGATTGAATTATCTTCTTCTCCTCAAACTGAAATCAACCTTCCATATATTACGGCTACAGCTACAGGTCCTAAACACTTAGTGAAGACTTTAACTAAAGCTAAATTCGAGCAATTATCTGCGGATCTGGTAAGAAGATCTATGGAGCCTGTTGCTAAAGCATTGAAAGATGCTGGTTTATCAACTTCAGATATTGACGAAGTAATCTTGGTAGGTGGTTCTACAAGAATCCCGATCATCCAGGAAGAAGTTGAGAAGTTCTTCGGTAAAAAACCGTCTAAAGGAGTTAACCCGGATGAGGTTGTAGCAATTGGTGCAGCTATTCAGGGAGGTGTATTGACAGGTGATGTAAAAGACGTTCTTTTATTAGATGTTACGCCGCTTTCTTTAGGTATCGAAACGATGGGCTCTGTTTTCACTAAATTGATCGAAGCGAACACAACGATCCCAACTAAAAAATCTGAAGTATTCTCTACAGCTTCTGACAACCAGCCGGCTGTAAGCATCAGAGTAGGACAGGGGGAAAGACCAATGTTCAACGATAACAAAGAAATCGGTAGATTCGACCTTACAGACATTCCGCCAGCGCCAAGAGGTGTTCCTCAAATCGAAGTTACTTTCGATATCGATGCGAATGGTATCCTAAGTGTATCTGCTAAAGATAAAGGAACTGGTAAAGAGCAGTCTATCAAAATCCAGGCTTCTTCTGGTCTTTCTGAAGAAGAAATTGAAAGAATGAAAAAAGAAGCTCAGGAAAACTCTGCAGCAGATGCTAAGAGAAAAGAAGAAGTTGAGATTTTCAACAAAGCTGACGGATTGATCTTCCAGACTGAAAAACAATTGAAAGAGTTTGGTGAGAAATTATCTGCTGACAAAAAAGCAGCAATCGAAGCAGCTCACGGAGAATTGAAAACTGCTTTCGAAGCTAAAAATGCAGACGATGTTAAAGCTAAAACAGAAGCTTTAGATGCGGCTTGGATGGCAGCTTCAGAAGAATTGTATGCAGCAGGACAAAGTGCTCAAGGTGCAGATGCAGGAGCTCAGAATGCCGGAAATGCAGCAGGTGATGATGTACAGGATGCAGACTTCGAAGAAGTAAAATAATTACTGAATAAAAGTAATTTATATATAATGTAATAAGCGGCTATAAATACAATATTTATAGCCGCTTATATTTTTAAAGTTGTGAGTTAAGGATATCAAATGGGAAGCAGAAGTTGCATAATATTAATTTATCTAAGATTCGGCTGAACCGGATATTTTCCCTTCTTCCAATTCTTTCCTTCTTTGCTTAATGAAATCTGTAGGACGAATATTATTGATTTCCAGAAAGAGATCTGAAAAATTTTGACGGGAACTTATTCCGCACTCATTTGCTAATCCTTGTATTTTTAAGCGCAGATACTGGGGATTTTCATACATTAACTTAGTAATATAATTGATGCGAAGAGTAGAAAGATATTTACTGAAGTTCATTCCTTTTACATCATTGATATATTGTGAAAGATAAGACTTGTTGGTACGGAAAGTAGTGGCAAGCTGATCAATTGTTAGCCCGTTTTCCTTAAAATTTTCTGTGGCTTCGAATTCTTTTAACTTATTTTGTAAATCCATAAATATATCTTCACTCAATACAGACTTACCATAATTCGTGATATTTTCGTAGGAAGGTAAAGCGGGTTTGGTTTGCTGTTGAAGTTTTTTTTCCAATTCATGGTACTTCAGCTTTATTGATTGTGCATTACTGTAAAACCTCCAGGCTAGCATAGCTAACAAAATCAATATGGAAATAAGAAGTATGATTGTTCCAATATTTAGTTTATTACGAGCTTCTAATTTAGTTTTAGATTCTTCCAGGATTTGTTTATCGTAATCTTTATGGATTTTTGCGGACAAATAATTGAAATCTTTGCTAAAAATACTATCTGCTTTCAAAAGCTTTTTTGAGTACTCAAGTTCCTTTTCAACATTCTTTTTCTTCTGATAATATTTAATCAGAAAATTATAATTTTCAAGAAGTTCGGGGACAATAAATTTTCTTTTTTGAAAAATAGAATCCACTTTTTCAAATTGTTTTATCGCAAAATCTTCTTTTCCTAAACTCAGATAATTTTTTCCAATGTAAAAATCGGAAACGGATGACCAATAAAAATCCTCATTTTTATTTAATACTGGTAATGCCTGTTGTAAAAAACTGCTTGAGGCATTATAATTTTTATGATTAAATTCAGAAATGCCTTTACACTTCAGGAAGTATGCCTGTTCTAAAGAAAAGTCTTTTAATCGGGTAGAAATATGCAATCCTATATTGATGATAGAATCTGCCTTCTTGTAATCCTGTATGTTTTTATAGCATACAGCAAGTTGATGTAAGCTGTTGAGATAGCCTTTTTGGGCATTATACAACGCATTAGGATGGTAGTCTCCTTTTGTTTTTGCTTCAAAATAGGTAATACTCTCTTTAAAATGTTCAATGGCTTCGTGGTAATATCCCAAATAACTTTTTACCAGTCCCATCTGGTAAATGATCTTATAGGTAAGATAATCATCTTTACTGTCTTTAGAATATTGGTAAGCTTTTAAATATTCTGCTAAAGCAGATTGATAGTTTTTATAGTAAAAATAATACAGGCTGCCCTTTAGAAGATAGACTGTAGAAGTTAATTCTTTATTATCCGCTTTTTGGGCAATAGCTATAGCACTATCAGCATATTTTATTTTTGTTCCTTTATCCGGAGAGAAAAATGTAGCATCTCTATATCCCTGGATTTGTTCGGTCAAATTGTTTTCTCGTTTTGCTTTCTGAAGATAAAGATTTATACCTTTTAATGCAGTACTATCATTTTCATTTTTTGCCTCATATCTACTTCGTAAATCTTCATAGCTCTGCTGACTGTATATTTTTTCAAAAGAAAAAAACAAAAAAAGATAAAAAAAATAAAACGGAATTTTTTTAGAGAACATCTTGGTTCAAATTATATGCTACAAAACTAATTAATTTCCAGAAATGGTCCTAATTTCTTTATTAGGACGTCTTTATTTGTCAATTTTTGATTAAAGACTTGCTTTTTTAGGAAAAAAGGTTCTACCCGAATAATTTAGCATCCGAATTCAAATTAAATAAAATCCCGGCGCCGGAATAAACTTTCAAAAAAATAATTATGAAAAAGTTTATCTCTTGGGTATCAGCAGCCATTGTTTTAGTTTCAATGGTTAGTTGTAGAGAAACAGAAGAATTATCAACAAATTCTGATGAAATGCAAAATCATTCAATACATGCAAAAATCCAAAATGACTCTATTCAAATACAATCCAAGGAAATAGAATCAACCGGAGCTTTTGATGGGCCGGATGGAGATCCACCGCCAAAAAAGGATGAAATTAAATGGTAATATCTATCCTCATTTAAAATTTGGTGTAGTATTAAAGTGTAAAGGCTTTTTCCGGATCTTGAATTTGAATGACTTGGTGTAATATATTACGAACTATATTAACAATTACATGTTATTTTTTTTCAAAATTGTTATTCTCAGATGATAAAAAGTGAATTAGATTTAAATGGCAGTGACTTCAATGAAATTAAAATTGAGAATGTAGGAAATGTATTTCTTTCAAAAGGAAATAAAAATTCTATCGTTTTAGAAAGGAATTCAGAAAATAACAAGATTGACTTCAAAATACTTGACGGTATAGTTTTTATTAAATCAATACATGCTGTTGAGGAAAATAAAAGGAATGATTATAATATTTATATCACTTTCAAAAATGAAAATATTTCAATAAATGCCTTAAATATAGGATCATTTCAAACTAAAGATAAATCCAGCTTTAAAACAATTAAACTTAAAATTACAAACTGTGGTCAAATAAATCTATCGGTTGCATCTCAATCTTTATTTTTTGATTTACAAAATGTATTTTCATTGAAAATAAGTGGTAATACTGATACTTTAACCTTACAAAAGAATAATATAATGTTGAGTAACTTGAGAAAATTTGTAGTTAAAAATGATTAACGAAAATTTTACGAGTAAAGGCTTCACTATATTTTATTATTAGAAAATACTGTTTTTCAGCTGAAAAATAGAATTAATAACCAAGAAAATTTCAAACGTTGATTGATTGTAAGACAACATGTATAATGTGTTGGAAAAATCAATTGGGACTTGGAATTTGACTTTATAGGTATCAAAAAATACTTATATTGTATTATGAATAGCCTCCGCTGGAGGCTATTTTTTATTTAAAAAGAATATTCAATTCACTCTTTTATTCAGGTATTTCCCTAAAAAGAGAAACTGACAGGTTACCACAGGATAGCAAAAATTCATGAGAAGTATACTTTTATGAAATTGAAACATGAGAAATATCATGTCTTTTTCAGATTAAGTTTTCTTAATGTTTTGATTTCACGGATAAATCAATAATTAATAATCACGAATCATAGAATGAAGAAATCCATAGTTACTTTAGGTATTTTACTAAGTACCACTGCTTTTATCTTCGCACAGGAAAAACAAACTACCGGCACTGCTAAGGATAGTGCAAAAACGAATAAAACTAAAGATATCGAGGAAGTTGTCGTTATTGCTTATGGTACACAGAAAAAAGGTGAAGTCACAGGTTCTGTCGGCAGAGTAAATGCCGAAACTTTCAAGGACCGTCCTATTGCAAGAGTAGATCAGGCATTAACGGGACAGATTGCAGGAGTTAAAACCCGTTCTACTACGGGAAAACCCGGGGAACCCTTAGAAATAAGAGTTCGGGGTTCCGCTTCAATTTCGGCAAGTAATTCTCCTCTTTATGTAGTTGACGGAATGGTTGTCGATGATATGGCCAATGTTTCTCCTGATGATGTGCAATCGATTGAAGTTTTGAAAGATGCTGCCTCTACTGCCATGTATGGATCTAGAGGCTCTAATGGAATTGTGATTGTAACCACCAAAAAGGGAGCATCCGGAAAACCTGCCTTCAGCTTTTCACAGTATTATGGAATTCAGACTATCGAAAAAAAGCTGGATATCATGACAAGTTCAGAATGGAGTGATTATGCGACCGAAGCAATTAATAAAAAATGGGAAGCGCTTGCTCCGGGTAATTCAGCATCTGATAGCTATGCGGTAAGGGCAAACTATTTTAATCTCGCCAATACAACAGATTATAATTTAGCGAATATCAATTACATGATTGATCCAAGATGGGGAACCAATCAAGTGGCTAATATCGACTGGCAGGATATATTTTATCGGCCAGCATCTGTTCAAAGTTACCAGTTATCGGCAAGGGGAGGAAATAAAAATGTGAAGTATCTTATTTCGGGTGCCTATTTTGATCAAGAAGGTTTGGCAATTAATACAGGCTTTAAAAGATTTAATTTAAGCGCTGTTATTGATCTTAATATTTCGGATAAATGGAAGGCGGGAATTTCATTTCGTCCGAGCTATTCAAAAAGCTATGGAGCAACCGTAGACGGAAAAGATAATTTAGCTCACAAAATGCTTTCCATGGTTCCTGTGGCGGAATTGAATGCAGGTGTATATACCAATTTCTGGAAAAATACAAGATACAGATGGGCCGGCTCTACTCAAAGCCCGATTGGAGTGATGGAAAATACAACCAATAATACCAACGAGTTCCGCCTATTATCCAGCCTGTATGTTTCCTACGATATTTTACCGGATTTAAATATTAAAATTTCAGGAGGAGCTACCAATAATTTTAATCTGAATAACGGTTACACGCCAACTTTTGATTTAATCACCAATACTCCGGGACAGGTGAGTATTGCGAGTCGTAGAACGGTAAATTATAACAGATATTTGGGAGAAGCCTTATTAAATTATAAAAAGACCTTTGGAGACCATAGTATTGCAGCTATTGCAGGCTACAGTGTTGAAAATTATAGGACTACGACTCAATACAACCGAAACAAAGGTTTCCCGAATGACGATTTAAAAACCTTCAATTTTACACAATCCGCATCTGTACTTAATTCGGAATATACGGCGTCAGAATGGATGCTGATCTCTATGTTCGGTCGTGTAAACTACGATTATAAAAAGAAATATATGTTGTTGGCGAGTATTCGTAGAGACGGATCTTCCAGATTCGGATGGGACAACCTTTGGGGAGTATTCCCGGCATTTGGGGCAGGTTGGAAAGTAGATAAGGAAGATTTCTTAAAAGATGTAAGCTGGCTGAATAATCTTAAGTTAAGATACAGTTGGGGAGAAAACGGAAATAATTCCATCGGAGATTACAGAGCATTCGGAACATTGGCGGGAGGAAATTATTCATTCGGAGGAAATTTATCTAATGGCTTAATTCCCAACACAATTGAAAACCGCAATTTAACCTGGGAAAAAACACAATCCTCTGACTTTGGTCTTGAATTAGGGTTATTTAACAGAGTTGATTTTACGGCAGATTATTATATCAAAAAAACTAAAGATCTGCTTTTGGAACAGCCTGTTGCGGCTGTAACCGGATATACTACGATGTGGAGTAATGTAGGTTCAGTTCAAAATAAAGGATTGGAATTAGAATTAAATACAAAAAACTTAGTCGGGGAATTCAGATGGAATACCTCAGCCAATATTGCTTTCAATAAGAATAAAGTTTTACAGTTAGGCAGCGATAACACGCCTATTTATACAGGTTTCAGCAATAGTACAAACATCATACAGGTCGGCCAGGAACTGAATGCATTCTATCTTTATGAAGCAATAGGAGTACTTTCTACAGCAGACATCAACAACCCGAATGTTGCTAAAACAAGTGGAGCGATTGCCGGAGACGTTAAATACAAAGATTTCAATGGGGACGGGGTAATAAATGAAGATGACCGTCATATTATCGGAGGACCGACTCCTGATTATTATTGGGGCTTTACCAATACCTTTTCATATAAAAACTTTGACCTTTCCGTATTCTTTCAGGGACAAAAAGGTGGCTATAGCTATGCTTTGCTAGGTCGTGCAATCGATCGCACAGGAATGGGTACCACCACCAATGTAATGGGAAACTGGGCAAACCGCTGGCGTTCCGATGCTGATCCGGGAGATGGGAGAACTCCCAGATTAGATGGAACTACGGGAAGTTTATTAGATACAAGATGGCTGTATGATGCCACTTATATTCAGCTTAAGAATGTAACCTTAGGATATAATTTTCCTAAAGATCTGGTCAACAGGCTCAAAATTTCTAGTCTGAGAGTCTATGTCAGCCTGGAAAACGTTTGGAGAAAAGATCATTACTATGGCGGTTACAACCCGGAATCCGTACAGTCAGACGGAACCGATTACGGAGCATATCCTAATGCAAAAGTCTATATGATGGGCCTAAACTTTAACTTCTAAAAATTTAAAAATGAAAATAACTTACAATAAAAAAATAAAAATCTTTGGAAAAACCTTAGTCTTGGGAGTATTTCTATTGGGAATGATGGGTTGTGAAAAAGATCTGATGTTAGAACCTGAAAATAATATTACACAAACTTCTTTTTATACAACAGAGCTCCAGATCCAGCAAGCACTGTCAGGAGTGTATTCTGCAATGATTAATTCCTCATCAAGAGGAGGTTTTGATGTGAACTTTTACTTACTGGCATCAGAAGTCCGTTCGAATAATTTTAATGCAATTTCACAAAACGGCAATAGGGATTATTATGCCATCAACCGTTTTCAGGATACTTCTTCCACAGAGGAGGTGGAAATTCTGTGGGAAGATGCTTATCAGCTTATTTCTTACGCAAATAATATTTTAGCAAGAATTGATGCGGTTCCCTTTGCGGATCCTGCTACAAGAGAACAATATCGCTCTGAAACCCGTTTTTTAAGAGCATATGCTTATTTTGAACTTATGCGCAATTTCGGAAAAGTCCCGTTGGTAGATCATCCGGTAAGTCCATCGGAGGCGGCTTCCATTCAAAGAACGGATTTAAGTACTCTTTATAACTTTATCACTTCAGAAATTGAAGCATCCATAGGTGGTTTAAAGAATACATATGATTCAAAAAATAAAGGCAGGATTACCAAATCGGCGGCTCATGCTATGTTGGGCAGAATGTATCTTACAGGATACGGCTATCCCCTTAATAACAGTTCTTATCTTACAAAAGCAAAGGAGCATTTATTCGCTGTAATTCAAGGGGAAGGACAATATGTAACTTTTGCACCCAATTATGCGGATTTATTTAAAAGTGCTAATGATAATAAATATCATATTTTTGAGATTCAGCATATCAGTGGTGGTCTTTCACAGGGATCCTATTTGCCGAGTTATGTTTCACCTACATTTGGGACTGCCGATCCTTTATATAACGCGCAGGGAAGTTTATACAGTTCCAGTGAATTGGGAGTTTCTCAGTCTTTACTTAATGCTTATGAAGCAGGAGATGTGAGAAAAGCAGTAACGGTTAAAACTCAGTTTATCGCACAAAACGGACAGGTAGATTATGCCAATTATTTTGTGAAGTTCCGTGAAGGAGGTCTTGTTATTACTAATCGTTATGACTGGCCTATTAATTTCCCGATTATCCGCTATGCAGATGTCCTTTTGATGTATGCAGAAGTTTTAAATTATGAGGGGAATACCAGTGGAGCGGTTCCTTATTTAAACAGGATTCGCCAGAGAGCCGGTCTTTCAGCGCTTCCTACCTCGATGTCAAGTTCAGATTTTACTACAGCACTCCGCAAAGAAAGACGGGTCGAATTTGCAGGAGAAGGAGTGTACTGGCATGATCTGGTACGATGGAATATTGCAGTAAGTGTTATCAATCAGGCTGCAGCAGATCTTAATTATAATTATACCATTACAACCAATGATTATCTGTATCAGATTCCTTTATCCCAAATTCAGGTGGCAGGATATGAACAGAATCCTTAAAAATATTCTTTATCTAGTTTTTATTGAATTCCCCGAGCGTAAGCGAGGGGAATTTTATTTAGAAGATAAAAAATACTACATTCGTATAACTTTAAACCAAAAACAAAATCAAATGAAATTTTCCAGAATGCTTATCGTATTGGGATTGTTCCTGTTTCAGTTCAGTTTTGCGCAGGAAAAAGCAGATGTCGTATTAAACAAGGCGCTTACCGAGGCAAAATCAAAAAATAAAAATGTACTTCTTGTCTTCCATGCTTCATGGTGCAAATGGTGTCATGTAATGGAAAAAAATATGAACCTTCCGGAAACCAAGCCCATTTTTGAAAAAAAATTCGTTATAGCTTACGTTGACGTCCAGGAAATAGGAGAGAAGAAAAAGCTTGAAAATCCCGGAGGTCAGGAACTGATGAATAAATATAATGGGGAAAATGCAGGGCTTCCATTCTGGCTGGTTTTGAACCCTAAAGGAGAAGTTCTTGCAGATTCTTTCGATCAGAAAGGAGATAATCTGGGGTGTCCATCTACAGTAGAAGAGGTGGCCACATTTACTGCAAAACTGGAGAAATCCTCAAAAATGAATAAAAGTGAACTCCAAATTATAGAAACGGCTTTTACCAAAAAGAATTAATAAGATTTTCGGCGGCACCAAAGGTGCCGCCGAAAATCTTATTAACTATTATTTGCCAAAAAATATCTTATCTTGTTTTCTCTGTTCATTGTAGATAATCTGAAAGCTCACAGGCATATTCTGATAAAGAAGTTTCCAGTGCTGGATTTTTCCATGCTTTTTAAAGCTTTCAAATGATCTTACAAAAATATTCTCAATGATGCTTTTTACATAAGAATCACCGTTTTTATAAATCATATCCATAAGCTTAATGTGATGGGCAATGATATTGACCTTAGATTCCTGTAAAAGTCTTTTTAAATAATTAATCGTTGCCTGAATGACCCCTGCGAAATTATCCTGTAAAGATAGTTGCGTGATTTCGTTTCGAAGAGAGGGATAGAAAAATTTTAAATACTCCATAGCTGTTTTTTGATTAATAGCTTGCATGTTCACGTTCACCATAATTTATATTTTTCAAGTATCAGTATTGCAGCGAAAAGCATACCAAGATAAAGACAGAATAAATAATTAACTATTTTTTATAATCTGGATCATATACCCAATGAAAAAGACTTTAATCGCTTTGTTCATGGCTGTTTCTGAGTTTTTTTATTTGTATTTGCTATTTTAAAATGTTGATTTTTAATCCGGTTTATTGTAACATAACTGATTAAAAATGTAATGAAATATATGTGGCAGAAATTATCACGAAAAATCTGACAAATGGAAAATGTATGACAGAAAATCACTTATAAATTGTGGTAGTAGTTTTTTAAGACGCCTAAATGGTAAGGTTTTCTCAAAATGAAAAACGGTGGAGTATCTGAGATAATTAATATCTTTGCAATCCATAAAAATCGAAAATGTTTTCAAAAATCGTAGTACACAGAGTCGGAAATAAAATCAATGGAGAATCTTTAATGCTTTCTCAGGAAGAGCTGCAGTTGGATGAAGGAATGGCAGAATTGCTGGAAAATTACTTTCTGGGTTCATTCAAATCTGAAGAGACTTTCCATTTCTATAGTGATTCCTATTTGGTAAACAATCCCATTTATAGTGCGGTATCTGAAATTTTTGATGATAAAGCGAAATTTCTTTGGGAATCTGAAAACATTGCAAAACACCTTTTTGAAGCTGCGGAAAACCCAAGAGTTCAAGGAGGTGAACTATTTGTGGCTTATTTTGAAGATGAAAGAGAAAATGGTGAAAAAGTAGACAAAATCGGTATTTTTAAAACCGAGAAAAGAGAATCTTTCCTGAAAATATCACCTCAGGAAGAAGGCTTTGAAATTGAAAAAGATATGGGGATCGGTTTATCAAAAATTGATAAAGCAGCTCTCATTTATAATAATGATAAGGAAACCGGATATGTACTTTCTGTAGTTGACAACAACAAAAACGGGGATATGTACTATTGGTTCGAAGATTTTTTAAAAGTAAAGCAGCGTGACGATGAATATTTTCATACACAGGAAGCTTTAATGGTATATAAAGACTATATCACAAAACAATTACCCCAGGAATTTGAAGTTTCCAAAGCAGATCAGGCCGACTTTTTAAATAAATCGATTAACTTCTTTAAAGAAAAAGAAGAATTCAAGCTGGATGAGTTTGCCAATGAAGTATTGGGAGATGAGCATGTAATTGAAAGTTTTAATAATTTTAAAACTGATTATGAGCAGGATATGCAGATCAATATTGCGGAAGAATTCCCCATCAGCGAGGCTGCAGTAAAGAAAACGCAAAGACATTTCAAAAGTATCATTAAGCTGGATAAAAACTTCCATATTTATATTCATGGTGATCGCCAGAAGATTGCTACAGGTGAAGATGAAAAAGGAAAATATTATATGTTGTACTTTGATAAGGAAGTCTAAATTTTTTTAAGCTTAAATAATCATTTTTTAGTGATAAGAGCACCAATAACTTTAGATAGAAAAATTAGAGTTATTGGTATTTTTTATATTTCATAAGTATTGATTTTTCCATGTTTTTTAATAATAATTCTAATTTTTTTTATTGGAGTTATTTTGTTTTTAATTTTAATAAATCCTTTGTTAGTGGTATTTTTAATGGATTTTTTAATTTTAAAAGTGAAAAATGTAATTTTTTTTAACTCTTGTGTGTTTTTTTGTCATACATTTGTCTAAACTAAACAACTAAGGCCAATGAAAAATCAATACTTTAACTACTTTTTCTTAGAATAAATCTTTTTAGATTTTGTAAGATTTCACTATAATTTTACCTGATTCTCATTTGATGATTCAATGAACATGATTCGTTGGCTTGTTGATTCAATAAGATGATGAAATTATATTAACCACAGTAGAAGATTTACTTTTCTATACTCTGTTTCGTTGTGAATTTTTAAATAATTAAGACAATGAAAACTTACTATTTAAGCAGGCATTTTTAATGACTTTTTCAGAGATTTCGTAAAATGTGACTATAATGTCATTCGACTTTTCATTAACTAAATCAATAACATACGAATGTTCATTGTTTTGGTAAAACCGTTATGAAATTACAGATAATTTCTGTAAAAAATTCCTTCTACTATTTATTCGGTACAAATTCAAATCTTAATTCAATGAAAACAATTAAACTCATTCAGCATACATGTAAAATTCTTATTTTCATGGTATTGCTCACATATATGGCAAACCCTGTTTCTGCACAAAACTGTCAGGGAAAAACATTAACAATTGGCGGTTGGGGGGCGTCAAATACTTCCAATCCTAATGTGAGCTATCTTTATGCCAACTTTAATAGTACGTTTCCTAACGGACTTGTAGTTGGATGTACAGGTGGAAACACCCTTTCCTTGACCTCTCCACAAGCTATTACAGACTTCCTTCCTTCAGGAGGAACGGCTTCTCCTTTAAATAATACCTATATGAATCCCGGATCAGGATATAACAATGTATTGGCCGGCCAGTTGGTTGCGGTAATGCTTGCGGTAGGTTTTGATAATTATGACGAAGGATTTTCTTCTGCAGCTGCCAATTTAGGCGATTTTGTTTTTACTTCAGGAATTTTTCAGGGAATGACCGTTTCTCAGTTCTTAGTTTTGGCTAATAACTTTATCGGAGGATGCGGAACATCTCAATATACAGCATCACAGTTTAATGAAGCAGCAACTGCTATTAATCAGAATTTTGACGAAGGAAATGTCGATCTGGGATATCTGTCTTGCTGTTCTTTAAAAATTCATGTTTCCTATGATCCTATCAAATGCCATGGAGGAACAACTACAGTACATATAACAGCAACAGGAGGAGGTTCAAATGTACAGGGACTCGGCGATTTTGTTGTAGGTGCCGGAACTTATAATTATACAATCACCGAAGGAAACTGTATGGATACTGCTTCAATTGTTATAGAAGAGCCTTCTTTATTAACAGTAAATATTGGAAACACCCCAATTTTATGTCATGGAGGAATGTCTACATTAACGGCAAACGCAAGTGGAGGAACTGGTAGTTACAGCTATTTATGGTCTAATGGAGCAACTACTCAAAGCATACAGGCAGGAGCGGGCGTTTATTCTGTAAGCGTAACCGATGCAAACTTATGTAATTCTTCGGCATCTGTTACAGTTTCTGAACCGGAACAATTGACGGTCAATATTGGAAGTACCCCGATCTTATGTCATGGAGGTACGTCTACATTAACGGCTAATGCAAGCGGAGGAACTGGTAGTTACAGCTATTTATGGTCTAATGGGGAAACTACTCAAAGCATACAGGCTGTAGCGGGTGCTTATTCTGTCAGTGTTACTGACGTAAATTCCTGCAGTTCTTCGGCGTCTGTTACAGTTTCTGAACCAGAGCAACTGACTGTTAATATTGGAAGCACCCCAATTTTATGTCATGGAGGCATGTCTACACTAACGGCTAATGCAAGCGGAGGAATCGGAAGTTATAGTTATTTATGGTCAAATGGAGCAACTACTCAAAGCATTCAGGCTTCTGCAGGTACCTATTCAGTAAGTGTAACCGATGCGAACTTATGTAGTTCTTCGGCTTCCGTTATAGTTTCTGAACCTGAACAGTTGGCTGTTAATATTGGCAGCACTCCGATTTTATGTCATGGAGGTATGTCTACATTAACGGCTAATGCAAGTGGAGGAACCGGAAGTTATACTTATTTATGGTCTAATGGAGCAACGACTCAAAGTATTCAGGTTTCTGCAGGTACCTATTCAGTAAGTGTTACAGATCAGAATCTGTGTTCAGCCAATGCATCAATTACTATTACCCAACCGGAATCTTTAGGATTAACTATTAATAAAGGAGATGTTACCTGTGTGGGTGGAACTGCATCAGTAAGTGCCAATGTAACGGGAGGTACTCCTGCTTATTCCTATTTGTGGTCTAATGGTGCTGTGACTCAAACGGTAAACTTACCGGTTGGTAATTTCTCTGTGACAGTAACCGATGCTAATGGTTGTACAATTTCTCAATCATTTGAAGTGAAAATGCTTACTTGTAATGGCTTTACCACTGTTACACAAGGAGGATGGGGTGCAAAAGCATCCGGAAATAACTGGGGAACATATCGTGACCTTAATTTTGCATCAGCATTTCCTTCCGGCTTAACAATTGGTGCGGGAAGCAGATTCCTTAAACTTACCACCGCAAAAGCTGTAGACGACTTTTTACCAAGTGGAACCACAGCCAGAGCATTAAATGCAGGAACACTTGTAAACCCTGGAAGTGGTTACAAAAATGTGTTGGCAGGACAGGTTGTTGCATTAACTCTTAATCTTAGATTTGATCAGGTGAATCCTTCATTCTCATCTTCATCAACATGGTTAGGTGATCTTATTGTAATTTCAGGAACGTTTACAGGCTGGACTGTTAGTCAGGTATTAGCAGAAGCTAATAATGTTTTGGGCGGAGTGGCATCAAGCTATTCTTCGGATCAAATGAATTCAATAGTTGATGCAATTAATAACAATTATGATAATGGAACTGTAAATTTAGGAATATTGGGCTGTCCTTGTACCTCTTCTCCTGTCAGACCATTGGCAAGAAATTCTGCAGAAAACGGAGTTTCATTGAGTAAACCTAATATCGCTGTAAATGAAGATTCTAAAGTGTATCCTAATCCGACAAGAGGAGATATTAACCTAAGTTTTGAAAATGGAGAAGGCGGAAATGTGAGCGCTTATCTGTTTAATTCCGGTGGAAGAATGGTTGCGGATCTAAGTAAAAATGTTTCAAGAAATGGAAGCAGAGTAATGATTAGCTATCAAAACTATAGTTTACTGGAAGGTGTTTATATTTTAACCGTAAAAGCTTCTAAGTTTGAGAAATCATATAAGATTATAATAAGAAAATAATTCTTATTATTATACAATTCAGTTTTATGGAACCCTCTGAAATACAGAGGGTTTTTTTATGGAGTCTTATTTTTTATTGAAAAACAAGGCTCTACTATATTCATAATTCATTCTTGCAATATTCAATACGGAAATTCCTTGTGGACACTCCACTTCACAGGCTTCAGTATTGGAACAATGCCCGAAATGTTCAGAGTCCATTTGTTTTACCATATTGAGAACACGCTCGCTTCGTTCTTCTTTGCCTTGTGGTAAAAGTACCATATGGGTAATTTTTGCTGAGGTAAATAAAGCGGCGCTTCCATTTTTACACGTTGCAACACATGCTCCGCAACCAATGCATGCTGCTGAATCAAAGGCTTCTTCAGCAGTTTGATGGTTAACGGCAATTGCTGTTGCATCAGGAGCTTGTCCGGTATTTATTGAAACAAAACCACCGGAAGAAATAATCCTGTCAAAAGCGGAACGGTCAACTTTTAAATCTTTTTTTAGAGGAAAAGCTGCTGCCCGGAAAGGTTCAATTACAATGGTTTCTCCATCTTGAAAAGAACGCAAATGAAGCTGGCAAGTTGTGGTGTGCTCCAAAGGCCCATGAGCTAATCCGTTAATCATCATTCCACATTGCCCGCAGATTCCTTCACGACAGTCGTGATCAAATTCTACAGGTTCTTCACCTTCAATGATGAGTTTTTCATTCAGCGTGTCCAGCATTTCAAGGAAAGACATATGAGGATTTAAACCTGTCAAATCATAATTCACCAGTTTTCCTGTGCTTCGATGGTCTTCCTGTCTCCATATTTTCAGATGTAAATCCATATTTTTTCTTTTTTTTGAGGTTAATGGATAAAATTATTTATAGCTTCTTACCGTTGGCTGTATTTCTTCAAAAATTAAAGGTTCTTTGATGAGCTCGGGTTCATTATTTTCACCCGTCCAGTTCCATGCAGAAATGAATTGAAACTCTGCATCATTTCTTAGAGCTTCTCCATCCGGTGTTTGGTATTCTTCACGGAAATGTGCTCCACAGGATTCATTACGGGTTAAAGCATCATAACACATCAGTTCACCAATTTCAAAATAATCCGCAACACGGCCTGCTTTTTCTAGTTCGGTATTCATGGCATTGCCTTTCCCTGAAACTTTTACATCTTTATAAAATTCCTGCTTCAGTTTTCGGATTTCTTCAATAGCGAACTTTAATCCTTGTTCATTTCGGGCTAATCCACAATAATCATAAAGTAGTTTTCCGAGTGTTTTGTGAAAATAATCAACTGTTTTTGTTCCGTTAATCTTGATAAAACTTTCAATTTGCTGTTTCACATCATTTTCCGCTTTTTCAAATTCAATATCATCCGTAGAAATTTTTCCGGTGTGGATTTCATTGGATAAATAATTGGCAATGGTATAAGGCGCAATAAAATATCCGTCAACAGATGCCTGAAGCAGGGAATTTGCACCCAGTCGGTTCGCTCCGTGGTCTGCAAAATTAGCTTCCCCTAAAGCAAATAAGCCGGGAATAGTAGTCATTAATTCATAATCTACCCAGAGTCCGCCCATAGAAAAGTGTGCTGAAGGCGAAATCATCATAGGTTCTTTATAGGCATCATATCCGGTAATTTTAAGATACATATCAAATAAATTACCATATTTTTCCTTAATTTTTTCTTTTCCCTGTTCTTTAATAGCTTTAGAAAAATCAAGATATACTGCATTTTTCAAGGGACCGATTCCGAAGCCTGCATCTATTCTTTCTTTGGCAGCTCTTGACGAAATATCTCGGGGAGCTAAATTTCCAAAAGCCGGATATCGTCTTTCCAGATAATAATCCCTTTCATCTTCAGGAATATCATTAGGTTTTCGGGTTTCATTTTCTTTTAACGGAACCCAGATTCTGCCGTCATTCCGTAAGGATTCCGACATTAAAGTTAGTTTTGACTGATAGTCTCCGGATTGAGGAAGAGAAGTAGGATGGACCTGAATCCAGCTGGGAGAAGCCATTAAGGCTCCTTTTTTATGAGCTCTCCATATGGCAGAACCGTTACAACCCATCGCTAAAGTCGATAAATAGTAGATTTTGCCATAACCACCCGTTGCCAAAACAACAGCGTGTGCAGAATGTCTTTCTATTTCTCCTGTATCTAAATTTCTGACGATAATTCCCCTTGCTTTTCCATCTATTGTAACTAAATCCAACATTTCATGTCTTGAAAATAACTGAACGCTTTTTTTGCCTACTTGTCTCATCAACGCCTGATAGGCTCCCAAAAGTAATTGCTGTCCGGTTTGTCCTCTTGCATAGAAAGTCCGGCTTACCTGGACACCACCGAAAGAGCGGTTATTCAGATAACCTCCGTATTCTCTTCCGAAAGGAACGCCTTGCGCAACTGCCTGGTCGATGAGGTTTAAGGAACATTCTGCCATTCGGTATACATTGGCTTCGCGGGCTCTGAAATCTCCGCCTTTTAAGGTATCCACAAACATTCGATATACACTGTCGCCGTCATTTTTATAATTTTTGGCAGCATTTACACCGCCTTGAGCGGCTACAGAATGAGCCCTTCTCGGGCTATCCTGAAAACAGAAGGATTTTACATTATATCCCATTTCGCCTAATGATGCAGCAATTGAGCTTCCAGCTAATCCGGTTCCGACGACAATTACATCAAGCTTTTTTCGGTTGGCCGGATTGACCAGTTTGGCAGTTTTTTTATAATTGTCCCATTTTTTTTCTAGAGGGCCTTCCGGTATTTTTGAATTTAAAATCATGATTTTTCAATTTAACGGTAAGTGAAGAATACATAAACAGGCATCAAAGCAAATCCGGTACTTATAATGACAGAGTAAGCTATTCCAATAGTTTTAAACCATTTTACAAATTTCGGATGAAATAAGCCCAAGGTTCGGACTGCACTATGGATCCCGTGGATTAAATGATAGCATAAAGCAATCATTGAAATGATGTAAATAACCACATACCACCACTCTTTAAAGATAGTAACCACCAAAATATAAAGGTCTTTGTTTCCGTTTTCATCCAATGGAGGATTTCCGAATTTGTAGATATACCAGAAATTCTGAAAATGAATAACAAGGAAAATTAAAATTAACATTCCTAAGATTCCCATATTTCTTGAATACCATTTACTGGCCCTTCCACGATGATCGGACTGATAACTTCCTCCTGATTTTCTGTTTTTCAAAGTAATAATTAACCCATCTAAGGCATGGAGAATAATACTTAAATACAGAATATAGGAGACTATTTTGATCACAATATTTCCTGATAGAAAATGTGAATAGGTATTAAACTGAAGGTGAGCCTGCTGCTGTGGTAAAAAAAGCTGAAGATTTCCTAAAAAATGAATCAACAGAAAGAAACTCAGAAAAAGACCTGTAAAACACATCCACATTTTTCTTGACAATGTTGATAGCATATTTTTTATTTTAAAATTAATAATAGCCTAACACTTTCATCCAGAGTCCACCCACTACCATGTAGATAACGAGTAAAACAATTCCTATTTCCAGACCTCGAAGCCACCAGGCTTTCAGGTCAACATATCCGCTTCCGAAAAATACAGGAGCGGGACCGTGTCCATAATGAGTCAATACTCCATAGATAGAACCTAAAAACCCGAGCATCATGGCCAACAGCATCGGTGGAATCCCTACGGCAACGCCAACTCCCAATAAAGCGGCATACATTGCTGCAACATGGGCTGTAGCACTGGCAAAAATATAATGACTGAAAAAATAAACGAGAATAATAACAGGGAAAGCCACAGTCCAGGTCATATGACCGATTTTAGCTTTAATTAGATCACTGAACCAGCCTATAAATCCTAATTCGTTCAGTGAACTGGCCATCATTACCAGAACGGCAAACCAAACAATCGTGTCCCAAGCTCCTTTTTCGGATTTTACATCTTCCCAGGTCAGAACAGAGGTTAATAACAGTAAGGTTAAACCAATGAAAGCCGTTGTAGTTGCATCAATTGATAATGTTCCGCCAAAGATCCAAAGTACCAATAAAATGAAGAATGCTAGTAACATGAGCCACTCGTTTCTGGAAATTGGCCCCATTTCTTTTAATTTTTGAGCTGCCATTTTAGGAGCATCCCCTGTCTTCTTCAGTTCGGGCGGATATAATTTGTATAATACTAATGGTACCACAAAGAAAGCTACCAAACCTGGGACAAAACCTGCGGCTGCCCAAGACATCCATGTAATATCTATTCCGAAACCTGCGGCAAATTTTTGACACATTGGATTACTTGCTGTTCCCGTTAAAAACATAGATGAGGAAATGAGATTCATATAATAACTGTTTAGTGTTAGATATGATCCCAGTTTTCTATGAGTTTCGGGTTTATCAGGTACAGAGTCAAAGCTGATGGCCATAGACTTCATGATCGGATAAATAATTCCGCCTCCTCTTGCTGTATTACTAGGGATGGCAGGAGCTAAGCATACGTCTGCCAAACCTAATCCGTAGGCTAAACCTAATGAACTTCTTCCAAAAATTCTGATGAACAGGAAAGCTATTCTATTACCCAGACCTGTTTTGATAAATCCTCTTGCGATAAAAAATGAAATTCCGATCAGCCAGATTACCTTATCTCCAAACCCTGAAAGGGCCTTTGTAATTGATTTTCCTGCGTCTCCCGGAGCTACGACTTGCGTTAAGGCAGTAAACCCGATAGCCATCATACACATGGTTCCCATGGGAGCAGCTTTTAAAATGATTCCTAAAATGGTGGCAGCAAAGATGGCGAATAAATGCCATGCGTTTTTTGCAACACCTTCCGGAGCAGGAATAAACCATATGATAAGAGCGATGGCAAATGTAATTGCGACAGCTTTAATATTGATTTCTTTCATAATAGTCAGTTTAATGTTTAAAATCTACTTTGTACCTGTATAATGAATAGATTATTGTTGTATTGAGAGGTATTTTCTATCTGATATTTGTAGCGGTCGAATTGCATTCCAAGCTGTATTCTTGCCCCGTAATTTTTCAAGAATTCTAAACCGAACATTGGTGTGATGGTCTGTCTTGGATTGGAATTTAGCCGGAAATTAGTGTCTAAATATTCATAACGACAGGATAATTCGAAAGCACTCAGATTTCTATGGTTGACTTCATACCTTAAATTCGGAAGAAAATATGCTCCGCGAATCAGGTAGGCATCGGGATTTGATGGTCTTGTTTCTGGATCTGCCGCAAAATATAAAGAGTGATTGGTAGCCTGTTTGGCTTCGAGCTGCATATCCAAACTCCATTTAGGATCGAATTGAACAAGTGAGCTTAAATCAATCCCTACGGCATAGACTTTTTTACTTAAAACCTCACCGATACCACCATTTAATCCAAGATTTAAATTATATTTTTTAGCCAAACCAAAGACTAGTCTGGTAGAGTAATGCTTTCCGTTATCATTGTCATTAACCTGATTTTTTCCATTTCCATTGACTATAGAAACGGCATACTGAAAAGGAAGTTCCCCTAACTGTAACTGTCCGGTTGCAGAAAGTCCGATCTGGAAACTCGTCCAGCCCAATTTTCCGAACTCAGTATACTGATTTGACCAGTCCAAAGATTTGATGATATCAATCGGATAGGTCTCTTCAATTCCGAACCAGGGCCTGAATTGTCCAACGGTTAAGGCTAATTTAGGATTGAAGGTGTATTTTAAATAGGCATTCTCAAGGACCCTGCTTTTCGGATCGTTTTTAAAATCTGCTAAATTAGCGAGTGCAACAACCTCTGTGCGTTTGCTGATTTGTGCACGAACCTGAACCCTCATATATTTTACCATGAAATTATTGCTGACTCCCGATTCATCAGTATGATGAAGACCATTGACATCAACATCTTTAGACATTCCGACCAGATACCTTGCCTGAAAAAGACCTTTGATCTGGAGAATAGGATATTTCACATTATCTTCTTTCGTTTCGGTTTGTATAGAATCCGGAATCTGTGCGATTGCATTACAACAAAATAGCATAAAGCAAAGCCACAGACTCTTTTTTATTGAAAAAAAAGTCATATTGTTTGTGTTTTGATGAACGTATTTTTTTTGGATTAATTCAATCCTAAAAACTTAAATGGTGTAGATTCTTTAAAATTCGAATTTGCTTTTCCGTTATAGGTTTGAAAATTGCTTAAGTCTAACTTCATTACTTTTCCCTTTTCGGTTAAATCAAAGTCTTTAAGGTTTACCCAAAACGTATTGGGAGTAAAAACCGTTTCAAAATAATATACGAGGTTTTTCTGGTCGGAAACGGAACGCCATCTTGTAGACGAAATATTAGGCTCGTTTTCTGTAGTGATTCCGTAAGGTACAGAACAGTTTCTGATCACGCTGAAGACACTTGCTACTGCGGTTCTTGTGTCTGCTGTTTTCGGAATTGCATCAATATAATATGAGGCTCTTACAAAACGGTCTGCAGCACGGTTGGTTCCCGGAAGCATTACCGTCCCCGGAATTCCTTTCCAGTAATTATTTAAAGCTAATTGTTCATCAAAAACAGGCGAATTGGTCATTACAGTGTATTCCGGAGAATGATGAATGATAAGTTTCCCGTCGAGATATTCAAAAACAGCATTGTCTCCTGAAGCGTCGGAAAGAGAAAGATGTACGGTTGTAAATCTTTCAGTTCCTGGAATATAATCACTTACAATAACGAATTTTTCTTTTCTGGCCTGTTCTACTGCTTCTTTTACAGTAGCAAAATTATCAAGGAAATATTGTGCCCATAATGAAATGGCAATACCTTTTTTTCTGCCTTTAGGATCGAACTTCGGATATTCTGATTCTCCAAGCCAAAGAAGATTGGCAACCAGTCCTTTTTCGTTCATGCCGTCTGAAGAAGCAATATCCCAGGAAGTACTGACCACGCTTCCGTATTTGGAGGTCCATTTTTCAGAAAGAGATCCTACTTCTCCTGTTCTTGCGATTCCTTTAGGGAGAATCCATAAATTAGCAGGGATTTCATCACGCCAGTCCATAGAGCGGGCTGTAATAACGGTATTTTCAGGACCTTTGTACACAACTCTTGTACATGCTTCGGAAGGATTCCACAATCCTATTGAAAGAATTAATGAAAAGAGAATTAAGGGAAATTTTCTCATGATAATATTTTTTGTGGGGTTAAGTCATTTTGAATTCTAAAGAGAAACATTCGATGAAATTCAATAATTTTCAAAATCTGGTGATATAAATTTAATGAAAATTTATTTAATTAACATTTTTTTTCTAAAATTTTATATTAATAACTGTTAATAATCATAAATTAATTATTGAAGTAAAGAATATTGATGTTAATAATTATTAACTGAGAAAAGTGCTTGATAAATAAAGAAATTCAGTAAAGAAAGGACTGGTTTATGGAAAGCATCAACACATTTATTAAAAATACAATTAAAATTCCTGAAAAATTGCCCACTTTTTCAGGAATCATTAAATTTGGGAGTTAAAATTTTGAACTAAACTTTAAAAATAAATTTTAAAAAGTATACATTATGAAAGTAACTGTAGTAGGAGCAGGAGCTGTTGGAGCTAGCTGTGCAGAATACATCGCTATGAAAAACTTCTGTTCAGAAGTTGTTTTAGTAGATATTAAAGAAGGATTTGCTGAGGGAAAAGCAATGGATTTGATGCAGACAGCATCGTTGAACGGATTTGATACAAAAATTACCGGAACAACAGGTGATTACAGCAAAACTGCAGGTTCTCATGTAGCGGTTATTACTTCAGGTATTCCAAGAAAGCCTGGAATGACAAGAGAAGAGTTGATCGGTATTAATGCGGGAATCGTAAAAGAAGTTACTGAAAATTTAGTAAAACATTCTCCGGAAGTAATCATTATCGTGGTTTCTAACCCAATGGATACAATGGCTTATCTTGTACACAAAACTTCTGGGCTTCCTAAAAACAGAATCATCGGAATGGGAGGTGCATTAGATTCTGCAAGATTCAAATACAGGTTGGCAGAAGCGTTGGAAAGTCCTATTTCTGATGTTGATGGAATGGTAATTGCGGCTCATAGTGATACAGGTATGCTTCCTTTATTGAGTAAAGCAACCAGAAATGGTGTTCCTGTAACAGAATTCCTGGATGAAGAAAAGCAAAAATATGTAATCGAGGAAACTAAAGTAGGAGGAGCTACTCTTACCAAATTATTAGGAACTTCTGCTTGGTATGCTCCGGGTGCTGCAGTTTCTGTAATGGTTCAGGCGATTGCATGTGATCAGAAGAAAATGATTCCTTGTTCATTGATGTTAGAAGGTGAATACGGACAAAACGATATCTGCTTAGGTGTTCCTGCAATTATTGGAGCAAACGGTGTGGAAAAAATCGTAAATATCACCCTTACTGCAGAAGAGCAATTGAAATTTGCAGAAGCAGCTCAGGCGGTAAGAGATGTAAATGGTGATTTGAAGTTTTAATTATTAAGCTTAGCTATAAAAAAACCGCGCCCGTAGGGCGCGGCTTTTTTGTGAACGAAAATTAAAATAGGTTTTTATAATAAAAAACGTTATATATTAGCCGAAATTCAATAAATCTTTTGTTTGGTTCCCAAAAATGAGGATAAGTGAGAAAAAGGTTGGGATTTATATATTTTTTTATTAATTTAATAGACGAATAGTTTTAAGAGGGAAAATGACGTATACAATTACAGACAGATTAAAAAAAACTGGATTCAGCATGAATCCGCTAAGTTATGTTATAGAAAGAAATGGAGGTAAAAGAGATTTCAATACCTTAGAGTATTTTAATATATGGTTTATATTTGATGATCTTGAAATGATCATAGAAGGACAAAGTTATGAAATAAAAGGGATTAGTACTGTTTTTATTGGACCACATAAAAGTATGGTTTTTGGAGAATGCAAAGGGAAAGAGGCTTATGCGTTTTCTTTTTCATCTATTTTTTATGAACAGTGTTCTACCGATTCAGTTTTTTTAAATTCTGCTTTATTTTTTAATTATGGAAGAGATGTTTTTATTTCTCAATATACAGGCGATGTTCCTAGAGATATCTTGAGGTATTTTCTGATCACCAGACTTCTGGAGTTTCAGAAAAAAGATGAAAGACTTTTTATTTCGGCAGCACACAATACCGTGGAGACCATAATACTTGATGCATTATTGGCAACAAATCATGAAGAGATTGAAAAAGATGAAAAGCTGGAATATGTATCTTATGTTAATAGATTTAGGGTTATGCTTCAAAGAGATTTTAAAACGCAGAAAAAAGTTT
>JBCNMJ010000011.1:0-51042 GCA_039594975.1 Chryseobacterium sp.
ACTGATTATCTTCCTAACGACGCGCCACCAAAAGGAACAGAGCAGTATCAAGGTCACCGCGTCATCAAAATGTGGGACTACGATTTGGAAAAAGACCAGGTTGTCGCAGGTTCAGACAGAATTATTGTAAACGGTGGAGTCGACCTTTCTCAAAAACCAATTTGGATTGAAGGACCCCATTTGTACAAATTCAAAGGAAAATATTACTTAATGTGCGCTGAAGGTGGAACCGGAGGCAATCATAGCGAAGTTATTTTTATGGCAGATTCTCCGAAAGGACCATTTGTTCCCGCTAAAAACAATCCTATTCTTACCCAAAGATATTTTCCAAGAGACAGAAAGGAAAAAGTGGATTGGGCAGGTCACGCCGATTTGGTGGAAGGTCCGAACGGACAGTGGTACGGCGTATTTTTAGCGATTCGTCCGAATGTCAATAACCGTGTCAACAAAGGTCGTGAAACTTTCATTCTTCCGGTTGACTGGAGCGGAACGTATCCTGTATTTCAAAATGGCTTGGTTCCGATGAAACCGAAATTGAAAATGCCACAAGGAGTTCAGAATCAAACGGGACAAAACGGATTTTTCCCTAACGGAAACTTCACTTACAACGATAAATTAACCGATAAAAATCTTGATTTCAGTTGGATCGCTATGCGAGGCCCTCGTGAAAACTTCATTACTGCCACAAAAACTGGTGTAAAAGTGAATCCTATGGAGACGAATATCAAAGCGTTAGCTCCAATTTCATCTTTGTTCCACAGATTACAGCACGAAGATTTTGAAACTTCCGTAACCTTAGATTACAAACCAAAATCTGAAAAAGAATTAGCTGGAATCACGCTCTACCAAAGCGAAACGTTCAATTATGTTTTCGGGGTTACGAAGAAAGACAAAGACTTCCACATCGTTTTAGAAAGAACTGAAAAAGGAAGTTCAAAACTGATTGCAAGTGAGAAAATTTCATTAGGTAAGACCATTAAATTCCAAGCTGTTGGCGAGAAAGATAACATAAGTTTTAATTATTCTGTAGACGGTAAAACCTTTAAAAATCTGGGTGGACCGGTTTCCGGAGACATTCTCTCAACGGATGTTGCAGGCGGTTTCACAGGAAGTTTGATAGGATTGTATAGCACTTCTTCTAATGATATTGTGCCTAAATAATATAAAATCAATAGGAACGGGCTTTAGCCCGTTTTGAAGAAGAATGTTCAATTCGGCTTTAGCCAAAATTTACAACAAGTTTTGCTAAAGCCCGACGCAATTGATAAAATTGTATTGAATTAACCCAAACCAAAATATCAAAACCGTGAAAATTAATCAACCATTTTATATAGTTTCTTTTTTGGGATGTATCGGGCTGAATCTTCTTTCAGCCCAGGTAAATCCTGTAAAAAAACAAGAGACAACGGCATTCAGAAACCCAATTATCTGGGCAGATGCCCCGGATTTATCAATCACCAGAAATGGCGAAGATTTTTACCTGATAAGCACCACAATGCACCTGATGCCGGGCGCTCCGGTAATGCATTCCAAAGATTTGGTCCATTGGGAAATGTCGAGCTATGTTTTTGATACGTTGAATGACAATTCTAAATATGATTTGATAGACGGAAGCATTTACGGAAGAGGACAATGGGCGTCGTCCATCCGTTATCACAAAGGGAAATATTACGTTCTGTTTTCCCCGAATGATGAGCCTTTCAAATCCTACTTCTATGTTTCCGATAATCCTGAAAAAGGCAATTGGAAGCTTATCACGAGAACCAGGCATTTTCACGACGCATCTTTGCTTTTCGATGATGATGACCGAGTTTATGTATTCACTTCCAACAAAGTTTTTGAGCTGAGCCCGGATTTTAAAACCATTATCGGGAATCAGGATGGAACGGAAGTTTTTCAGAAAGATGAATCGGAAACCGGACTTTTGGAGGGCAATCAAATCATCAAAAAAGACGGAAAATATTATATGATGATGATTTCCTGGCCTAGAGGTGGAAAACGCCGTCAGGAAGTGTACAGGGCCGATAAAGTTACCGGACCTTATGAGAAAAAGGTCATTCTTGAAGACAATTTTCTTGGATTTTCATACGCCGGACAAGGTGCTTTGATTGATGATAAAAACGGTAATTGGTATTCATTGATTTTTCAAGATAGAAATGGAGTAGGAAGAGTTCCTATTTTGCTTCCTGTGAAATGGGAAAACGACTGGCCAATTTTGGGTGACAACGGAAAAGTACCTTTGACAGGTGAAGTTCCGCTTTCGCCATTTAAACCGAAAAATCATCTGGTAGAAAGTGATGAATTTTCCGACAAAAAAATGAAAATCCAATGGCAGTGGAATCATAATCCTGTCAATTCTGCCTGGTCATTGTCCGATAAAAAAGGTTTTTTAAGATTGAAAACCAATAGAATAGTAGATAATCTCTACCTCGCTCCCAATACATTAACGCAAAGAATGGAAGGTCCGAAATCCAGTGGTATCGTTGCTTTGGATGTGAAAGGAATGAAAGACGGTGATGTTGCAGGTTTCAGTGCTTTCAACGGTGATTCCGGGATTTTGTCTGTGGTAATGGAAGATGGTAAAAAGTTTGTCGTTTTTTCAACGAATGAAGTCAGTTTAGATAATAAAACTAAGGCGGTAACCGGTGTTAAAAAAGAAGAAAAGAAGAGAATTCCTCTGAATTCCGACAAAGTTTATTTTAAAATTGATGCCGATTTCAACCTTGGAAAAGATTTGGCCAATTTTTATTACAGCACAGACCAAAAAAACTGGACCGAAATGGCGAAAGATTACAAAATGATTTTCGATTACCGAAGATTTTTTATGGGTTCCAAGTTTGCAATTTTCAATTATGCAACGAAAAATCTGGGAGGTTTTGTAGATGTTGATTTTTTCAGATATGCAAATTCTTCAACCATAAAATAAATTCTTTAATGAATATTTAATTAAATCTTGCAGGAATAATTTTTTTATCTAAATTAATAAGTGTAAAAAATACAAATAAAAAAACTATGAACAAATCCATCATATTAGCAGTAAGTTTCGTGTTATCAGGCACGTTTGTTTCGGCACAAACTCTTGATAAACAGGCTCCACAAGGTTTTGATGTTGAAAACCCAACCATTTCCCACGGAAAAATTGATACGATTCAATATACTTCAAAAACTGTCGGAACTACAAGAAAAGCTTTGGTTTACACACCTCCGGGATTCAAAAAAAGGGAAAAATATCCTGTTCTTTATCTGCTTCACGGCATCGGCGGAGACGAAAAAGAATGGTTCAACCAAGGGAAGCCTAATGTTATTCTGGATAATCTCTACGCACAGGGAAAACTGCAGCCGATGATTGTCGTTTTGCCAAACGGTCGTGCAATGAAAGATGACAGAGCAACAGGAAATATCATGGCTCCGGATAAAGTGGAAGCGTTCGCAACCTTTGAAAAAGATTTGTTGAACGACCTGATTCCATTCGTAGAAAAAAAATATCCTGTCAAGAAAGACCGTGAAAACCGGGCTTTGGCTGGTTTGTCGATGGGAGGCGGGCAAACCCAGAATTTTGCTTTTGGAAATATCGATAAATTTGCTTGGTTGGGCGCATTTTCTTCAGCACCCAACACGAAAGAACCGAGCCTGCTTTTACCCAATCCGCAAGATGCATTGAAGCTGAAGCTGATTTTTATTTCCTGCGGCGATGCCGACGGACTGATGCCATTCAGCAAAAGAACCAGCGATTATCTGAAAAAAAATAAAATCCCTCATATTTTTTACATCGAACCGGGCGGTCACGATTTCAAAGTCTGGAAAAATGATTTGTACATTTTTTCACAATTGTTATTTAAGCCTGTTGATAAAACTAAATTTGATGGATTTACCGTTTTGGGAACGCCTGCAGCAACCAATATAAGGAATGCGCAATATCCACAAATCCTTCCCGACGGAAGAGTGGTGTTCAAAGTGAAAGCGCCGGAAGCGCAAAAAGTTCAGATCGATTTAGGCAAAAAATATGACCTGAAAAAAGACACAGATGGATTCTGGACGGGTACAACTGATTCGCAGAGCGGAAGTTTCCATTATTATTCCCTGCTGATTGATGGAGTTGCGGTCGCAGATCCGTCAAGCCAGACATTTTACGGAATGGGGAGATACGCCAGCGGAATCGATATTCCTTTTGATGGCGATGATTTTTATGCTTTAAAAGATGTTCCGCACGGTGATGTGAGAATCAAAAATTTCTATTCTAAAGTGACCAATTCTTGGCGAAGAGTTTTCATCTATACACCGCCTGGATACGACCAAAATACATCTGAATCATTTCCAGCTTTATACATTCTTCACGGTGGTGGCGAGGACGAAAGTGGTTGGGCAAATCAGGGTAAAACCAATCTGATTTTGGATAATCTGATTGCGGAAGGAAAAGCCAAAAAAATGGTCATTATTATGCCGGATGCCAACATCGGACAGAGTGGACTCCGAAATTTTGGCGAGCGCAATCTTCAGATGTTTGAAAAAGAGCTGAAAGAATCTATCATTCCGTTTGCCGAATCCAATTACAGAATAAAAAAAGGCAAAGAAAATCGTGCATTGGCCGGACTTTCAATGGGTGGAATCTATACACTATATACAGGAATTCAGAATTCTGATATGTTTTCAAGTCTGGGTGTTTTTAGTTCGGGATATATGCTGCCGATGCTCCAGGGCGTTGCCGATAAACAGTACAAATTTTTAAATGAAAATAAATCTGCCTTTTCATCCAATGTCAGAAATTTCTGGATTTCAATGGGAGGAAAAGACGATATCGCTTATGAAAATGGTCAGAAAATGCTGAAAGAACTGGATAAAATCGGAATTAAATATTCTTACAGAGATTATCCTGGTGGTCACAGTTGGCCGGTTTGGAGAGACAGTCTGTATCAGTTTGCGCAGGAGCTTTTTAAATAAGAAAATTTAAACCAAACAGACTGTAAATATTCTAATCCAAAATCATACACCAATGAATTTCAACAGAATAAAAATCAAAACACTTATTATCACTGTCGTTATTGTATCTGGAAATATCACGGCGCAATCGTATCAGAAGACAGATTCGGGATTGAAGTTTTCTGTGGATAATATGAATGTTGAAGTGAAATTGTACGGTGAAAATACAGTTAGAATTATTAAGTATCCCGCCGGAAAAGCATTTGACAAAAACAGTCTGTCAGTCATCAAAAAAGAACAGAAAACCATATTTTCAGTTTCAGAAAGTAATCATATTATTTCATTAAAAACAAATGATGTACAGCTTCTTATTGATGCTAAAAATGGTGAAATAACGTACAATTCAACTTCCGGAAAAGAACTATTAAAGGAAACCGGAAGCGATTTCAAACCTTTTAATGATGCAGGAAACCCGACTTATTCGGTGACACAGTCTTTTCAGCTGGAAAAAGATGAACCCATCTACGGCTTAGGAATTTTACAGAACGGAAAAATGTCACAGCGAAATACGGATGTAAAAATGATTCAGAATAACACCTGGGATTTTGTGCCGTTTTTTCAGTCTGTGAAAGGTTATGGCATTTTTTGGGATAACTATTCTCCAACTCAATTTACCGATAAACCCGACAAAACATCATTCTCATCGGAAGTTGGGGAAGGTGTTGATTATTATTTTATTTACGGAAAAAATGCGGATGGTGTAGTTGCCGGAATGCGAAATCTGACTGGAAAAGTCCCGATGATTCCGCTCTGGACTTATGGTTACTGGCAGAGCAAAGAACGCTATAAAAGTCAGGATGAACTTTTGGAGGTTGTTAAAAAATACCGTGATTTGAAAGTTCCTTTGGACGGAATTATCCAAGATTGGCAATATTGGGGAAACAATTACCAGTGGAATGCAATGGATTTCATCAGCCCCGATTTTCCCGATGCCAGAAAAATGATTCAGGACATCCACGATATGAATGCGCATCTTTCTATTTCCATTTGGTCGTCGTTCGGTCCGATGACAAATCCTTACCGTGAAATGGACAAAAAAGGAATGCTTTTCAACTTCAAAACCTGGCCGGAATCTGGCCGGGAAGTCTGGCCTCCCGATATGAACTATCCTTCCGGAGTCCGTGTTTACGATGCTTACAATCCCGAAGCCAGAAATATTTACTGGAAATATCTCAACAAAGGCGTTTTCAGTCTGGGTGTCGATACCTGGTGGATGGATTCTACAGAACCCGACCATCTCAGCCAAAAACCGGAAGATTTAGATACCAAAACATACCTCGGTTCATTCCGAAAAGTGAGAAATGCATATCCGCTGATGACAGTTGGCGGCGTTTACGACCATCAGCGTGAAACTACGAGTGATAAAAGGGTTTTTATATTAACAAGGTCAGCTTTTGCAGGACAGCAAAGATACGCAGCCAATACGTGGTCGGGCGATGTCAACTCTTCATGGGAATCTTTGCGCAATCAGGTTCCGGCAGGTTTAAATTTCAGCCTCACAGGAAATCCGAATTTTAATTCTGATATCGGAGGTTTCTTTGCCGGTGTTTATAAAAGAAACGGAGGCGCCAACAATCCGATGTTTCAGGAATTGTACGTTCGCTGGTTGCAATACGGAACTTTCACGCCAATGATGCGTTCCCACGGAACCGATGTTCCCAGGGAAATTTATCAGTTTGGGAAAAAAGGAGATGTGGTTTATGATGCGATAGAGAAATTTATCAACCTTCGTTACAGTATGTTGCCCTACATTTATTCCGTTTCCTGGGATGTTTCTAAAAATAATTCCAGTTTTTTGAGGGCACTTTCGATGGATTTTTCATCAGACAAAAGAACTTGGGACATTAATAATGAATATCTTTTCGGTAAATCATTTCTGGTTGCGCCTGTTCTCAATCCTCAATACACACCTGAAAAATTTATTAAAACCGATGAAAATCAAGGTTGGGATAAAAAAGATGAAACAAAGGAAAATTCTCTTTCCAATATAGATTTCAATCAAAATAAAACCGTTAAAGTTTACCTTCCCGCAGGTTCTGATTGGTTTGATTTCTGGACGAATGAAAAACACAAAGGCGGTCAGGAAATTGAAAAATCTGTTAACCTTCAAAGCATTCCGTTGTATGTGAAAGCGGGAAGTATCATTCCGTTTGGTCCTGATGTGCAATACGCAACTGAGAAAAAATGGGACAATATTACAGTGAAAATTTATCCGGGGAAAGATGCAGATTTTGTGTTGTATGAAGATGAATTTGATAATTACAATTACGAAAAAGGCGATTATTCTGAAATCCCTTTCCATTGGAACGAAAATTCAAAAACCTTAACGATAGATCCCCGAAAAGGAAAATTTAAAGGTATGATTGATAAACGAAACTTTACGATAATTCTTCCTGATGGTCAGCAGAAAACGATGAGTTATTCAGGAAAGAAAGTGAATGTCAATTTTAAATAATCTTAAAATATTTAATTATGAAATTTTTAAGTTTAATAACGGTTTTAGGATTTTTCCAGATTTCCTTAGCTCAAAATCCCATCATCCAGACAAAGTTTACAGCAGACCCTGCGCCAATGGTTTATAAAGATACCGTTTTTCTTTACACCAGCCACGATGAAGATGATGCTTTCGGATTCAAAATGAAAGACTGGTTACTATACACTTCCACAGATATGGTTAATTGGACAGATCATGGCGTGGTTGCTTCCCTGAAAGATTTCAAATGGACTGATCCGGAAAATGGAGCCTGGGCACCTCAGGTTATCGAAAGAAATGGTAAATTTTATATGTACTGTCCGATGCCGGGGCAGAAAGGAATCGGCGTTTTGGTGGCTGACAGTCCGTATGGTCCTTTCAAAGATCCTATTGGAAAACCTTTAGTGAAAAATTCTTCCGATGATATAGACCCGACCGTTTTGATTGACGATGACGGACAAGCCTATCTTTATTGGGGAAACCCGAATCTTTGGTATGTGAAACTCAATGAAGATATGATTTCTGTAAATGGCGACGTCGTAAAAGACCCGTCCATTGCGAAAGTCAAAGGTTCGCCGGACCCGTTTCATTATCAGGAAGGACCTTGGGTCTGGAAAAAAAACGGACATTATTATCTGGCTTATGCTTCTACTTGCTGTCCGGAAGGGATGGGCTATGCGATGAGCAAATCTGCAACCGGACCTTGGGAATATAAAGGGATGATTATGGACAGCGACAAGCGTTCCAACGGAAATCATCCCGGAATCATTGATTATAAAGGAAAATCTTATGTTTTCGGATTTAATTACAATATCGGGAAACAGACAATGAGCAAACATTACGAACGCCGTTCGGTTTGTGTAAGCGAAATGAAATACAATGCCGACGGAACGATCCAGAAGCTACCTTTTTGGAATCCCGAAGGTGTAAAAAGGATTGCAACACTCAATCCGTACAATAGAGTAGAAGCAGAAACCATCGCTTTCAGTGAAGGTTTGAAAACCGAAAAAATGACCGAGTGGGAAAGAAATAATCCTTATGACACAGGGAAGAAAATCACCGACAGAATGGTCGTTTCATCCATCAACAATGGAGATTATCTGAAAGTTCAGGGTGTGGATTTCTCAAAAGGAACGAAATCCATAGAAGTTTCTGTTGCTTCAATGTATGGAGGAACGATTGAAATCCGCACAGATGCATTGGACGGACTGGTTTTAGGAACTGTAAAAGTGACCGGAAAAGCGGAAGGCGATATTTTTAAAACCATTACTACTCCGGTAAAAAATATCAAAGGTATCCACGATTTGTATTTTATTTTCAAAGGTGAAAAAGATCTTTTCTATTTCGATTGGTGGAAATTCAGTGCAGATTAAGTTGGATTGAAGCTGAATTTAGGAATATCAATAGGAATGGGCTTTAGCCCATTTAATAAAGTAGAATACGGTTGGCTTTAGCTTTAGCCAAAACTTAATTTTTTTATGAGTTATATTAATTAAGATTTTAAAAATGTTCAGATTTAAACTTTTTGTTCTCAGCTTTCTCATTGCCGGATGCTATTTAAATGCTCAGTCAGCCGTTTGGTTGGACCAGTTGGATTTAAACGTAGCAACACAGGGGCACGGAAAACCGGGAATCAATACTTCGGTGGACGGAAAACCTATAACCATTGCTGGCGAAGTTTTCAAAAGAGGTTTTGGAACCCACGCAGAAAGTTCTTTATTGATTAAATTAAACGGCAAAGCAAAAAGCTTTTCAGCTTTGGTAGGATTGGATGACGAAATGAAAGGGCAAAATCCCGCTACCGAATTTGAAATTTACGGCGACAACAAAAAGCTTTGGTCAAGCGGAATAATGAAATTAGGCGATAAAGCAAAGCCTGTTTCCGTTTCGCTTGAAGGTGTACAACAAGTAGAATTAGTCGTAACAGATGGCGGAAACGGACCGTATTATGACCACGCCGATTGGGCAGATGCCAAATTTGAAACTTCAGACGGTGCAAAACTGATAGCATTTAACCCGATTTCAGCAGTACCTTATATTTTGACGCCAAAACCTGCGGCAACGCCAAAGATTAACTCAGCAGGTGTTTATGGCGTTCGCCCAGGCTCACCTTTTTTGTTCAGGGTTGCGGCAACGGGTGACAGACCGATGACTTTTACGGCGAAAAATCTTCCGAAAGGTTTAACAATAGATTCCAAAACAGGAATCATTACCGGAAAAATAGATACGAAAGGAATCTATGAAGTTCTTTTATCCGCTAAAAATGCAAAAGGGTCAGCCTCAAAAAAATTAAAAATAGAAAGCGGTGATAAAATAGCTTTGACACCCACAATGGGATGGAACAGCTGGAACTGTTTCGGACACGAAGTTTCTGCCGATAAAGTAAAAAGGGCTGGCGATGCTTTGGTTAAAACAGGGCTTATAAACCACGGCTGGAATTATATCAATATCGATGATTCGTGGCAATTTAACAGAGACGGAAAAGACCCGTCTTTCAAAGGGAAAATGCGTGATAAAAACGGTTATATTCTGACCAATTCAAAATTTCCGGATATGAAAGAATTAACGGATTACTTTCATTCAAAAGGTTTAAAAGCGGGGATTTATTCTTCTCCCGGACCTTGGACGTGTGGTGGCTGCGCAGGAAGCTACGGTTACGAAAAACAAGATGCCGAAAGCTACGCTAAATGGGGAATCGATTATCTGAAATACGATTGGTGCAGTTACGGTGGCGTGATTGACGGTTTGCCCGATAACGACCCGAATAAAGTTTCTTCACTCAATTTTCAGGGTGGAGGAGATTTGGATAAAGGCGTAAAGCCATTTAAATTAATGGGAGATTTATTAAAAAATCAGCCTCGTGATATTGTGTATAATCTTTGCCAATACGGGATGGGCGATGTCTGGAAATGGGGAAATGATGCCGATGCGCAATCCTGGCGAACAACCAATGACATTACTGATACCTGGACTAGTGTTAAAAATATTGCTTTGGCTCAGGATAAAGCCGCTCCTTATGCAAAACCCGGCAACTGGAATGACCCGGATATGTTGGTAGTAGGCGTTGTAGGTTGGGGAAATCCACATCAGAGCCGATTGAAACCGGATGAACAATATTTACATATCAGTCTTTGGAGCATATTTTCAGCACCGTTGCTGATTGGTTGCGACCTTGAGAAACTGGATGATTTTACTTTAAATCTTTTAACGAATGATGAAGTTATTGCTGTAAATCAGGATGCTCTGGGAAAACAGGGCGTTTGCCTACAGACCATTGGCGAATTGAAAATTTATGTAAAAGACCTTGAAGACGGCGGAAAAGCGGTGGCTTTTGCCAATTTCGGAAGGGAAAAAGTGGATATATCTTACAAAGATTTCAGGCAGCTCGGGATTTCTGGTCGTCAAACCGTAAGAGATATCTGGAGACAGAAGGACATTGCAAAAATCAATACATCAAATCAGGCATTATCACTGGATATTCCGGCGCACGGTGTGGCTTATTACAAATTTATTTCATCAAATAATTAAATATGATTCAATTAAAATCAAAATATATCGTATTATCATTTTTACTGGCAGGAATTTGTATTTCTGCCCAAAATCCCGTAATCCAGACTCATTTTACATCAGATCCTGCGCCGATGGTGTACAAAAATAAGATGTATGTCTATACCGGAGACGATATTCCCGGCTATGATTTTTATTATATGACGAAATGGAGGGTATATTCTTCTGATGATATGGTCAACTGGACCGACCACGGTTCTCCGCTTTCACTGGAATCTTTCAGTTGGGCCCGAGACAGAGCCTGGGCGGCGCAATGTATTGAACGTAAAGGCAAATTCTATTGGTACATCTGCGTTCAGACCGTTGATAACAATATGGCGATTGGCGTTGCGGTATCAGACAGTCCGACAGGTCCTTTTAAAGATGCACTCGGAAAACCATTGGTGACAACGGGAACCTGGGATAATATAGACCCAACGGTTTTTATTGATGATGATGGACAGGCTTATCTTTACTGGGGAAACAGCAAATTATTTTACGTGAAACTCAACAAAGATATGGTTTCCTATGAAGGAAAAATCACCGAAATTCCACAATCGGTAGAAGCTTTTGGTGGATTGAGACGTCCTGGAAGAAGCGAAGAGGTTTTGCAGAAACAGGAACAGTTTAAAGATGTTTTTGTGGAAGGACCTTGGTTCTACAAACGCAACAAGCAATATTATATGATGTATGCAGGAATGACCGACCGAACCGAATGTCTGTCTTATTCTATAAGCGATTCACCGACTGGACCGTGGAAATATCAGGGAAAAATAATGACCGGTCAGCCGACCAACAGTTTTACCAACCACGGCGGAATTATCGATTTTAAAGGGAAATCCTACCTGTTCTATCACACAGGATTATTGCCTGGCGCAGGAAGTTACGGAAGGTCAACATCTATTGAAGAATTCAAATACAATCAGGATGGCAGCATTCCGAAAATTATAATGACCAAAGAAGGCGTAAATCCCGTTGCAACACTCAATCCATACAAAAGAAACGAAGCGGAAACTATGGCGTGGTCAGAGAAATGCAGCACTTCCGAAAACAAAAAAACAGGTGTTTATGTTTCTGATACCAGAGTAGGTGGTTATATCAAAGTCCGTTCGGTAGATTTTGAAAAAGGCGCCTCTGAATTTTCAGCTTCAATTGCCGCAGGTGTTGACGGAGGAATTTTAGAAGTGAGATTAAATAAAGTGGACGGAAATAAAATTGCCGAGATTGAAGTTCCGAGAACCGGAGGTTGGGAAGAATTTAAAACCCTGACATCAAAAATTTCAGAATCGGTTTCCGGCGTTCACGATGTATATTTTGTCTTTAAAGGTAAAAACATTACAGCCGGAAGAGTGCTTTTCAATTTCGATCATTGGAGTTTTAAAAAGAAATAAGATAAAAATTCCCCTCCTTTGGAGGGGTGGCGAAAATTCAAAGAATTTTTGACGGGGTGGTTAAAATGTTCTGTATAACAATATAAAAACTGGATTCACCCATTTATACAGCTTACACAAGCGTTAGCTGCTTTGTGAAACTAAAGAAAATATTTATAAGAAAACTTTGTGCACTTAGTGTTCAAAATCAAAAAATTAAATATGAAAAAAACAATACTCAATCTCTGTTTAATAGGATATTCCGGAATATTATTTTCCCAGAATCCCATTATTCAGACCAATTATACGGCAGACCCGGCGCCGATGGTTTATAACGACAGGCTTTACGTCTACACCACGCACGATGAGGACGATTCCACCTGGTTTGTGATGAACGACTGGAAAGTCTATTCCACCAACGATATGGTGAACTGGACCGACCACGGAAGTATTCTGAGCTATAAAGATTTCGACTGGGCAAAACGTGATGCCTGGGCAGCGCAATGCGTGGAAAGAAACGGCAAATTTTTTATGTATGTTCCGATGTGGTCCAAAACCAACAACAAAGGAGCAATTGGTGTTGCGGTGGGTGACAGTCCGTTTGGACCATTTCACGACCCGCTTGGAAAACCATTGGTTCAGAGTGAATGGGGCGATATTGACCCGACGGTTTTTATTGATGACGACGGTCAGGCTTATATGTACTGGGGGAATCCCAAACTTAAAATGGTTAAGCTCAATCAGGATATGATTTCCTATTCCGGCGATATTGTGGAAGTGCCAATGACCGCAGAATCTTTCGGAAAAAGGGACGGAAAAGAAAACCCTGAAAGACCGACAAAATACGAAGAAGGACCTTGGTTGTATAAAAGAAAAAACCTGTATTATTTGTTCTGGCCGGGCGGTCCGCTCCCTGAATTCATCGGATATTCTACCAGCAAAAGTGCACAGGGACCGTGGAAATACGGCGGAATCGTAATGCCAACCGAAGGAAAATCTTTCACCAATCATCCCGGAATTGTCGATTTCAGAGGAAAATCCTATTTCTTTTATCACAACGGTGCTTTGCCGGGAGGAAGCGGTTTCACAAGGTCGGTGAGTGTGGAAGAACTTAATTTTAATAAAGACGGTTCTATTTCACCCATCAAAATGACAAATGGAATTACCAAAGCCATTGCAACCGTTAATCCTTATGCTTTTAATCAGGCAGAAATGATTGCTTGGTCTGAAAATATGAAATCTTATCAGAACAAAGAAGCAGGAGTCTTCATCAAAGCTAAAAAAAACGGGGCTTACACCAGCGTGAAAAATGTTGATTTTGGCAAAAAAGGAGCATCAACATTTTCGGCCAGAGTTGGAACGACACACAACAGCGATGTGACGATGGACGTTCATCTGGACAGTGTAAGCGGACCGGTTATCGCTACGGTAAAAGTTCCGTTGACAGGCGGAGACGACCGTTGGGAAACGGTAAAAGCCGAAGTGAAGGAAAAAATCACAGGTGTTCACGATGTGTATTTTGTATGTAATGGAAAAGCAGCAAAAGATATTATGTTTTTCGATTATTGGACTTTTCTTGAAAATAATTAATTATGATTAAACTTTTTTTAAAACTATCACTCGCCTTTAGTATTCTCATTGTGAATACTGTTTTTGCACAGGTTGCAGAAATCTCCAGTCCTGACGGAAAATTGAAACTGAATGTCTTTTCAGAAAACGGAAAAGCGCTTTATAATGTTACTTTTCAAGGAAAAACAATGCTTGATAAATCTCCATTGGGCTTAATCACCAATGAATCTGATTTCTCTAAAAATTTAAAATTCATTGACAGCAAAAAAAATAAGGTTTCCAAAAATTACACGAACGAAAAAATCAAAAAATCACAGGTTAGTTATACGGCTAATACTCTGACAGTCAATTTTACCAATGCAGATAAATTCAATATCGGGATTGAATTTCAGGTGAGCGATAATAATGTAGCTTTCAGGTATGAGATTCAGCCGATGAAAGACCGTTTGAGCGCAATTGTACAATCAGAAATTACAGGTTACAGATTTCCGTCTCAAACTACAACTTTCCTTTCTCCAATGATGAAGCCGATGACAGGTTTTGCCAGAACCGCTCCAAGCTACGAAAGCGGTTACAAAGCTGATGCGGAATTAGGAACAAAAGCTGATTATGGTTACGTTTTCCCTGGACTATTTCATATTGGAAATGACGGCTGGATTTTATTGTCCGAAACAGGAGTAAACAGTTTGTACTGCGCTTCTCATTTGGATACGACTTCAGAAAAAAATCTGTATCAGGTTGCTTATCCGAATATGGCAGAAAGCAACGGTTTCGGAAGTACCGGAGCTGCCATTTCACTTCCGGGAAAAACGCCTTGGAGAACTATCACGATTGGCGATTCTTTGAGACCGATTGTTGAAACGACGATTCCTTTTGATGTCGTAGAACCAATGTATGAGCCTTCGCAGAAATATACCTTTGGAAAATCGACCTGGAGCTGGATTTTGTGGCAGGATAACAGTATGAATTATGAAGACCAGAGTCTCTTTATCGATTTAGCATCAAAACTGGGTTATGAATATATTTTGATTGATGCACTTTGGGACAAAAATATCGGAAAAGAACGAATGAAAGACCTTATTCAGTACGCCAAATCCAAAAATGTCGGGGTATTGCTTTGGTACAATTCCAATGGTGCTGCGAATGACGCGCCGATGGGACCGAGAAACAAAATGAGCTCATCCATCGAACGAAAAAAAGAAATGAAATGGCTGAAAGATATTGGTGTAAAAGGTCTGAAAGTCGACTTTTTCGGAGGCGACAAGCAGGAAACGATGCGTCTTTATGAAGATATTCTTTCCGATGCTAATGATTTTGGATTAAAAATTATTTTCCACGGGGCAACTTTACCGAGAGGCTGGGAAGTAATGTACCCTAATTATGCAGGAAGCGAAGCGGTTTTAGCTTCGGAAATGCTTTATTTTTCAGAAGACGTCCGCAAACAGGAAGCGTTTTTCGCAACATTACATCCGTTCATCAGAAACACGGTCGGAAGTATGGAGTTTGGTGGAACTTTCCTGAATAAATATTTGACAAAATCCAACAAGGATAAAAATAAAAGATATACTACAGACGGTTTTCAGTTGGCGACTGCTGTTCTGTTTCAAAATCCGGTTCAGATGTTTGGAGTAATGCCGAATAATCTAACCGATGCACCAAAATTCCAGCTCGATTTTATGAAAGAAATTCCGACGCTTTGGGACGAAACGGTGTTCATCGACGGATACCCCGGGAAATATTCTGTGATTGCCAGAAGACATCAGAATCAATGGTATGTTGCAGGAATTAATGCAGAAAGAACGGTTAAAAAACTGAAAATCAATCTTCCGATGTTCGCTGGAAAAACGGTGAAATTAATCAGCGACGATGCACAGGGAAATTCGTCAGAAAAAGAAGTGAAACTCAATGCGAAGGGTGATTTTAATATTGAAATTCAGCCGAACGGAGGATTTGTTTTAAGAAATTAACGGTCTTTAAACCTTTGAGATAAAAAAATATAAAAAAATGCGTTTCAAAAGCTTGTATATCTTCATCATTTCGGGATTTTTGGTTTCCTGTTCTCCCTCACGCAGTCTGGAAAAGCAATTATCCAAAGACCGTTGGCTCACCACGTGGGCAACTGCTCCTCAATTGGTGGAACCTAATAATCTTCCTCCGGAACCGAGACTTTCAGGGAATACTCTTCGTCAGATTGTCCGTGTGTCTGTGGGCGGAGAAAAAGTACGATTGCGCTTTTCCAATCGGTACTCTACAGATAGTCTTGCAGTAAAATCCGTTTCTATTGCAGTGCCTTCCGATAGCTGCAATGTGAACGCAAACACCATAAAATCATTAACGTTTGATAAGAAAAACGATTTTAAAATTGCTCCCGGAGCTGATATTTATTCCGATGAACTGAACTTTGATCTGAAATCCAATTCCCTTTTGACTATTACGATTTCTTACGCAAAAGTAACTCAATCCATCACCGGGCATCCCGGCTCAAGAACAACATCTTTTATTGTTAAAGGTGAGCAAAGCAATGTTGCCGCATTTAAAAATCCTGTAAAAACGGATCATTGGTATTCGCTTTTTAATATTGATGTTAAGACTGCGAAACCCTCGTATGCGGTTGCCATTATGGGAAATTCCATTACAGACGGTAGAGGATCGGGAACCAACAGACAAAACCGTTGGCCGGATATTCTTTCTCAGCGGTTATTGGTTAATCCCGACACTCGCAATGTAAGTGTCCTAAATTTCGGAATTGGCGGGAACTGTGTAGTACGCGGTGGTTTAGGGCCAACAGCACTCGATCGTTTCGATTATAACATCCTCAATCAGCAGGGGATAAAATGGCTTATCGTTCTGGAGGGTGTGAATGACCTGGGAGGAACAAGAGATGCTGAAGATGCTTCCAAAAGAGCAGATGAACTGATTGCGGCTTATCAAATGATGATCGACAAAGCACATGCTAACGGAATCAAAGTGTACGGAGCAACAATTCTACCTTTCGCAAAGTCGTTTTATGATAAACCTTTCCGTATTGAGGCCTGGAAAAAAGTAAACGACTGGATCAGGAACAGCGGAAAATATGATGCTGTCATCGATTTTGCAAAACATATGCAGAGTGAAAATCCTGAGGTCATCTTAAACGATATGCACGATCATGATTTTCTTCATCCCAATGAAGCCGGCTACAGGAGAATGGGAGAATTTGTCGATCTGAACTTATTTAAAAATTAAAATCAAAAAAGATATACTATGAATTTTACAAAAAACATTTCGTTGTTCCTTACGTTGTTGTCTATATTTTTTGTAAAAGCAGCCGACCCTTTTATTTCTTTTACTAAAACGGAAAATTCGGTGGTATTGAAAGAGCGTAATTCAGGTTTGATGCTGTTTTCGGATAGCGATTCGGATAAAGGAATTCTGCGTGCGGTTACGAATCTTCAATCTGATTTTCAAAAAGTAACAGGGGTTCAGCCTATTCTTATTTCCCAAAATTCCGGAGCGAGCGGAATGCTTATCATTATTGGTGAAGCTGGTAAAAGCAAAACCATTGATGCTTTAATCAAAGCTAAAAAAATTGATGGAAATTCAATCAAAGGAAAAAATGAAAAATACATCATTCAAAATATCAGCAATCCATTTCCCGGTGTTTCCGAAGCAATTGTGATTGCAGGAAGCGACAAACGCGGAACAATTTATGGAATTTATGAAATGTCGCAGCAGATTGGCGTTTCACCTTGGTATTATTGGGCAGATGTTCCGGTTGAGAAAAAAGAAAATCTATATTTTAAAAAAGGAATTTACACTGATGGAGAACCTGCGGTGGAATATCGTGGAATTTTCCTGAATGATGAAGAACCTTCGCTCGGAGGATGGGCGAGAGCGACTTTTGGAGGAATCAATTCTAAATTTTACGAAAAAGTTTTTGAATTGATTTTACGAATGAAAGGCAATTATATCTGGCCTGCAATGTGGGGAAAAGCGTTTTATGACGATGATGTTTTGAACGGACCTTTAGCCAACGAAATGGGAATCATTATGGGAACCTCACACCACGAACCGATGGCTCAGGCTCAAACCGATTGGCATAGATACATCAAGAAAAATAATCTGCCGAATGTTTGGGATTATTCTAAAAATGAGAAAGTTTTGCAGGAATTCTGGAAATTGGGGCTGGAAAGAAGCAAAAACTGGGAAAAACTAGTCACAGTCGGAATGCGCGGCGACGGCGACGAAGCCATGGGAGAGGGAACTAATATTTCTTTACTTGAAAAAATTGTGAAAGACCAGCGAAAAATTATTACTGATGTAACAGGCAAAAAAGCAGAGAAAACGCCTCAGGTCTGGGCTTTGTACAAAGAAGTTCAGGATTATTACGACAAAGGAATGCGGGTTCCGGACGATGTGATTTTATTGTTTTGTGATGACAACTGGGGCAACGTGCGAAAACTTCCGGATCTTTCAAAACCTTTACACAAAGGTGGTTACGGAATGTATTACCACTTCGATTATGTGGGTGGACCGAGAAATTCAAAATGGATTAATATCAGTCCGATTCAGAGAGTTTGGGAACAGATGAATCTTTCTTACGAACATAAAGTGGATAAGGTTTGGGTCGTCAATGTCGGAGATTTAAAACCGATGGAATTCCCAATCAGCTTTTTCCTGGAAATGGCCTGGAATCCGAAACAATTCAATTCAAAAAATCTTTTGGCGTATACCGAAAAATGGGCTGCACAGCAATTTGGAGAAAAGCACGCCAAAGAAATTGCAGGAATGATTAATCTTTATTCAAAATATAACCGCCGTGTAACGCCAGAAACATTGGATTGGAAAACTTACAGTCTTCAAAATTATAATGAATTTGAAACGGTTTTAAATGATTACAGGTCTTTGGCATTAGAAGCTTTACGTTTGAAAGAAAAAATTTCGGCAGAATATCAGGATGCCTATTTTCAGCTGGTTTTATATCCGATTGATGCGTGCAGCAATCTGTATGAAATGTACTACGCAGTGGCAAAAAACAAAGAATTGGCAGCTAAAAAAGATGTTGAAGCTAATGTCTATGCCGATAAGGTCAAAGAATGTTTTGATAGAAATGCTTATCTCGACAATCAGTATAACAACGTCATTGCCGGAGGAAAATGGCAACATATGATGGACCAGATGAGAATAGGATACAAAGCCTGGTTTGACGGAAAAGTAAATATAATGCCTGAAGTTACCCGTGTTTCTGAGTCTGAAGTTCCGAAAGATAAAGTGTTTCAGGAGAAAAACGGTTATGTTTCCATTGAGGCGAAAAATTTTTCAAGAAATAATAATTCAGACCGAATCCATTGGGAAGTGATTCCTGATTTCGGGAAAACAAAATCCGGCGTAACAACCTTTCCGCAAAATGCTTATCCGAAAGCTGATGAAAATATTTATCTGGAATATGATATGAATTTTGAATCCAAAGGTGAATTTGAAGTGCAGTTGTTATTAGCCCCAACGTTGAATTTTAATCATAATAAAGGATTGCGTTATGAGATTTCCTTTGATGGCGGAACGCCGCAGGTTGTCAATTTCAATGGTCATTACAGAGGAGAGTTAGGAAGATGGCAGTCTGAGCATATCATTAAGTCTATAACGAAACATCAGATTTCCCAACCTGGAAAACATACGCTGCGATTCCGTGTTCTGGAGCCGGGAATCGTGCTTGAAAAAATATTGATCAATACAGGAGGTTTACAGCCTTCTTATCTGGGTGCACCCGAAAGTGAAATTCTTCACTAAAAATCAGCAGAATATTAATAATAATCTACGTTTTGCCTATGAAACATTAATCTATTTCACCTCTTAATTCTAAGTATCGTTTTTCAACAAAATAATGTACAGGAAAGAGCTAAGGATCTTGTAGTATAACTTTATTTACAATAGCTGCCTGAAACTTTTCAGGGTATTTTCTTGATGGTTTTTAATCATAAACTGTCTTGAGGGGGGGGGATTGTATTATCCAAACTTTACTGAAAATTATCAAAATTAAAACTAGAACATTATGAGAAAAATTTTAAACCGGATGCTTGCTCTGGTGGTAGGCATCACCTGTACTCAAATTGCAGATGCACAGACAGTGTTGCCTGCAAAAGTAAAAATCGACAAAAATATTGTGTATCAAAAGGTGACAGGCTATGGCGGTTTCGTGTGCAGTCCGCAGTTTGCGTACAACCACATGACTCCGACAGAGATTCAAAAACTTTGGGGAGCCGGCGCAACCGACGCAGGATACAATATTTTGAGGTTATATATTCCTGAAAATCAAGCGGACTGGCCGCAGGTTTTGGCAACTGCTCAACAGGCAAAAGCAATGGGGCTGATCGTTTTCGCAAGTCCCTGGACAATGCCCGCAACCTGGAAAACAAATAATCATTCAAATGCAGTTTTTACGGATGCTAATGGTGTACAGCAGATCGGTTATCTGAAACCGGAACATTATCAGGATTACGCTTTACATTTGAACAGTTTTGTAACCTATCTTGCAAATAATGGCGTGGCGCTGGATTATATTTCAATTCAAAACGAGCCGGATGAAATGGCGCAGTACGCAGGCTGCATCTGGACGCCGACACAGATCGCAAATTTTGTAAGAGATTATGGTCAGCTCATCAACTGTAACGTTATCGCTCCAGAAAGTGTTGGCTTTACAGATAATTTTGCCAATGCCTTTTTAAATACAGCAACAATGGCCAATTTTGAAGTCTATGGCGGACACCAATATGGAAGTATGCAGTCGGTGTACAAGCAGTTTCAGACGAATAATAAACAGATCTGGCAGACAGAATATCTGATCAATTGGAATTCTAATACAAGTGTTCCTGCACGTGATTTCAGCTGGTCGATTGATGGTTTTTCTTTTGCGAGAGCGGTCAACAATGCGATGCTCGGAAATGTGAATGCATGGATACACTATGCATCCAAAAGATATTATGGAATGATGGGGGATGGTACAAACGGAACCGTTGCAGGTGAAATGACCAAACGCGGCTACATTTTATCTCAATATGCTAAAACCACCACCAACAAAAACAGAATTGATACCAAATGGGAAGTGACAACAGGCAGTCTGGAAGGTTCTTCCTATATTTCTCTGGATGGAAATCAGGTGACGTTAATGGTAATAAATTCTTCCACAAGCACTTATAATCTTAAGGTTGATCTTCCTTTTTATACCAATTCTGCGAACAGCATTACTACTTCTCAAACACAGAATATGACGTCGGCGCCGCTAACCTTTACTACAGATACATTCAGACCGCAGGTGTCTGTGGCACCGTCTAGTGTAATGACTTTTGTGTTTACAAAAAGTGGCGACCGACCCGTTTCTAACATGACCGGAACTGAAATTCATTACAACAAAATTGAAACTTTAGCGACGACAAATCCTGCCTTTGGTACAGCACACCAGATTTCGGGGCAGACAGTGACATTTTATAATTCAACACCGCTTTTCAGCCAGAATATGACGGCGGCTAACGGATATATTGCTTTGAACGACCGATATAATAAGTTGGTTTTAAATGTTTTAAGTTATACAACAACGCTTGGCCAGTCATCATCAAACACGACATTGTACTATGTTGATAATGATAATGTGGTAAGAAATTACAATTACGGAAGTGTGAATTTGCCAGCACCAGGATCCGGAAGCTTTAATCTGGTTTTTGATCTTTCGAGGGGAACACTTCCGTTCGGATGCAAAGGAATTTTAGGATTAAGAAGCGGAAATTACAGTTCGATCTTAACCTTAAACCTAGGTGATGTGTATTTTAATGTCGGAAACGAAAGAGCGGCAAAATTTACCGGAGCATATACTGAGACAGACAGCAGTCTTTTAGATGCGATGGAAAACAACCAGTATACTTCATTAGATTTCCGTACAGCAACCGGCATCACGCCAACTTCAAGCTGGATTGCTGGTTCTGAGAACAAGAATAGTATTTTTTATGTCAACAGCAGTGTGGTAAACACCAATACCAATGTCATTTCAGGAACAAATTGCATGACATTGACGCTTTCAGATCAGGGCAAAGATTTTCAGGTTCCGTTTGATTTTACAGCGTCTTCGGCAACCTACACCAGAAACCTCAACGGCTATGGAGTTGTTTTGTTGCCATTCGAGGCAGCAATTCCGGCGAATGTAACGGCTTACATGATGGTTCCCGGCTCAGGCAATGTGGCATGTACACCGATAACAGGGATGATTCCGGCCAATACTCCGGTGTTAATCGCAGCGACAGGAACGGTCACTTTCACAGGAACCGGATCTGTATCAACCCCAAAAGCGATTACGGTAAACCAGGTGAATGGCGTTTATCACCAAATTAAAGTTTATGCAGGGGCGTATGTTTTAAAAACAGAAAACAACGTGACCGGATTTTACAAAGTGGTAGCAGGGAGCGAACCGATGATCGATCCTTTCCAGGGATATATTACAGAAGGAAATCCGTATACTGCAGCATTTTTACCGCTGAGTTTTGCTACTTTGGCCACCTCAGAATCTGCAGTTGCTGCTGATGAGGTACAGGTATATCCAAATCCTGTTAAGACCGAGTTTTTCATTGATGTTAAAAAAGGTAATGCACTGTACACAATTTACGATTCGAAAGGAAGTGTGATTATTTCGAAAAGAGAGCTTTCTTCAGGAAAAAACAGAATTGAAGCATCAAATCTGCCTTCAGGTCTGTATTTCGTAGAAGTAACGGTTGCAGGAAATACATCTGTACATAAATTAATCAAAAAATAGAGATTTGATTTTTCATCAACAGATTAAGCCATCAGATTTTTCTGATGGCTTTTTAGGTATAAAAAATTTAATAAATTAAGTGTTAATTGTACATTTATTAATTATATTATGATATATTTGCTTTTACCGAATTGAAATATCATTTTATAGTGGTTCGACAATAAAATGATCTAAAAAATTTTATCCCATGAAAAAACTCTTTTTCTCTCTGTCAATACTAATTTGTGCCTTCTCATCCGCACAAACTTTCAAATACCCATTCCAGAACCCCAAACTTCCGGTCGAGCAGAGAATCGAAAATCTTCTAGGATTATTGACGGTTGATGAAAAAATCGGGATGATGATGGACAATTCCAAAGCAGTTCCGAGGTTGAATATTCCCGGTTACGGCTGGTGGAACGAAGCGCTTCACGGTGTCGCAAGAGCAGGAACGGCCACGGTTTTTCCGCAGGCAATCGGAATGGCAGCAACCTGGGACGTTCCGGAACATCTCAAAACTTTTGAAATGATTTCTGATGAAGCCCGTGCAAAATATAATAAGTCTTTTGATGAATCTCAAAAAACCGGACGTTACGAAGGTTTAACATTCTGGACGCCGAATATTAATATTTTCCGTGATCCCAGATGGGGAAGAGGTCAGGAAACCTATGGTGAAGATCCTTATCTGACTTCAGTTTTAGGTGTTGCAGCCGTAAAAGGTTTGCAGGGAAACGATCCGAAATATTTTAAAACTCACGCTTGCGCCAAACATTTCGCCGTTCACAGCGGCCCGGAATGGAACCGTCATTCTTACAACGCCGAAGTTTCAAAACGAGATTTGTACGAAACCTATCTTCCGGCTTTCAAAGCATTGGTTCTGGAAGGAAATGTAAGGGAAGTGATGTGCGCTTACAATGCGTTCGACGGTCAGCCTTGCTGTGCTAACAATACTTTATTGACAGAAATTCTTCGCGGAAAATGGAACTATGACGGAATGGTCGTTTCCGATTGCTGGGCATTGGCAGATTTCTATCAGAAACAGTACCACGGAACACATCCCGACGAAAAAAGTACTGCTGCGGATGCTTTGAAACATTCGACAGATTTAGAGTGTGGCGATACTTATAATAACTTAAACAAATCTCTCGCAAGCGGATTAATCACTGAAAAAGACCTCGATATTTCGATGCGAAGAATTCTGAAAGGTTGGTTTGAATTAGGAATGCTCGACCCAAAATCTTCAGTTCACTGGAACTCCATTCCATATACTGTTGTGGATTCTGAAGAGCATAAAAAACAGGCTTTAAAAATGGCTCAGAAATCTATTGTTCTGATGAAAAATGAGAATAACGTTTTGCCTTTAAATAAAAATATCAAAAAAATAGCTGTTGTCGGTCCAAACGCCGATGACGGACTGATGCAATTGGGAAATTATAATGGGACACCTTCTTCCATCGTAACGATTTTGGACGGAATCAAAACCAAATTTCCAAACGCAGAAATCATTTATGAAAAAGGAACTGAAGTTGCCGATCCGTCTTCCAGAACTTCGCTTTACCAAAACTTTTTAAGCCAGAAAAACGGCGAAAAAGGAATGAAAGTAGCATTTTTCAACAATAATGAATTTAAGGGAACTCCCGCCAATGTTTCTGTCAATAAAAGCGGAATCAATTACAACAGTTTTGGCGGAACTCAGCTTGCCCCGAATGTCGGAAGAGAAAATACCTCGGCGATCATTTCCGGTGTTTTCAAAAGTCCTTACACGGGCGATGTGATTCTTTCGCCTTCAACATCCGATATTTACACACTTTTTGTTGATGGGAAAGAAATTGCCACCAGAAAAGGTCCCGATGCAAGACATCCTTCGGAATTTCCTGTAAAAATGGAAAAAGGCAAGGAATACAATATTGAATTGCGCCACACCCAAAAAGGGAAATATGTAAGCATCACTTTTGATGTGTACAGAAAAGATCCTGTTAATTTTGCTGCAGTAAAGGAAAAAGTGAAAGATGCGGACGTTATTGTCTTCGCAGGCGGACTTTCTCCAAGTCTGGAAGGTGAAGAAATGATGGTAAATGCAGAAGGTTTCAAAGGCGGCGATAAAACGTCTATCGATCTACCAAAAGTTCAACGCGAATTGCTGGCTGAATTAAGAAAAACAGGAAAACCAGTTGTTTTCGTTCTGTGTACAGGAAGTTCATTAGGTTTAGCGCAGGATGAAAAAAATTATGATGCGTTGATCAATGCTTGGTATGGCGGACAATCTGGCGGAACTGCCGTTGCAGACGTTCTGGCGGGAGATTACAATCCGTCCGGAAGATTACCGATTACGTTCTACAAAAACCTGGAACAACTTGATAATAATTTGTCTAAAACCAGCAAACATCAAGGTTTTGAAAACTATGATATGCAAGGAAGAACCTATCGTTATATGAGCGAAAAACCTTTGTATGCTTTCGGACACGGGTTGAGTTATTCAAAATTTAATTATGGTGATGCTAAATTGAGTAAAAATACCATCACTAGTAATGAAAATTTAAACATTACAATTCCTATTAAAAATATTTCAAAGGTAGATGGAGAAGAAGTGGTTGAAGTTTATGTGAAAAGAAATAATGATGCTTTAGCTCCTGTAAAGACTTTGAGAGCTTTTGAAAGAGTTTTTGTAAAAGCAGGTGAAACGAAAAATGTTCAGCTTACTATTTCTAATGATTCTTTCAAATTTTATGATGAAAAGGTAGACGATTTAGCTCCAAAAGTAGGCAACTATACTATTTTCTACGGCGGAACTTCCGATGAATTCGGATTGAAAAGCCTTCAATTGAAAGTAAATTAAACTCTTACAATTAAAATTTAGATATAAAATCAGTTTAAAATATAGTATTAGAGATGTCACACTAAGCTAGTCGAAGTGTCTCTGCGATAAAAATCAATCAATGAAAACAAAATCCAAAATATTCGCAACCGCATTTTCTTTAAGCATAGCCTTCTTTTCAGCGCAAAACGGAAATGTCCAAAAGCATTTCCTTGATTTAGACGGAACTTCCACCAACATTAAAATCCAGCCAACGATGTATGGGATTTTCTTCGAGGACATCAACTTTGCGGCAGACGGTGGATTATATGCTGAACTCGTAAAAAACCGCAGTTTCGAATTTGATGAACCTTTGACTGGCTGGAAACAACCCAATACAAAAACGCTTTCTCCAAACTTGGATTCCGGTTTTTTGACGATTATAACCGACAAATCCAAAACCAATAAAAACTACGCAAGAATCACGGTTTGGAATGATAAAAATTATATTCTTGAGAACGAAGGCTTCAGAGGAATCGGTCTGCATCGAGGGGAGAAATATGATTTAAGTTTCAATTTAGAAAACATTTCGGGCAATATTTCTGCCATCAATACAAGTCTGATTGATGAAAATGGAACGGTGATTTCTTCAGTTTCTACAATCATCAAAGGTGGAGGCTGGCAAAAATATAATGCTGTTTTTGCACCTTCCAAAACTATTGAAAAAGCAAATCTTCAAATCACTTTTACCGGAAAAGGCGTTGTGAATATGGATATGATTTCATTGTTTCCTCAAGATACCTGGAAAGGCAGAAAAGGAGGTTTGAGAAAAGATTTGGTTCAGAAATTATACGATTTACAGCCAGGATTTTTACGTTTTCCCGGCGGCTGTATTGTCGAAGGAAGAACTCTGGCAGAACGATATCAATGGAAAAAGACGATTGGTAAAGTGGAAGACCGAGAAAATTTGATTAACAAATGGAATAACGGATTTGCACACCGTCTCACTCCGGATTATTGGCAGTCTTTCGGGCTTGGTTTTTTTGAATATTTCCAGCTGGCGGAAGATTTGGGAGCAGAACCGCTTCCGATTCTCAGCTGCGGAATGGCTTGCCAATTTAATACAGCTGAACTTGTAAAAATGGAAGATTTAGACCCTTACGTTCAGGATGCTTTGGATTTGATTGAATTTGCAAACGGCGATTCCAACACGAAATGGGGGAAAATTCGTACAGAAATGGGACATCCGAAAACCTTTAATATGAAATTCATAGGCGTTGGAAATGAACAGTGGGGCGCAGATTATATTGAACGCTACAAAGTTTTTGAAAAAGCGATTCACAACAAATATCCCGATATCAAAATCATTTCCGGGAGCGGACCGTCTCCCGATGGCGAATTTTTCGATTACGGCTGGAAAGAACTTAAAAAACTGAATGCACAAATCGTCGATGAACATTACTACAATTCTCCTGAATGGTTCTTAAAAAATGCGGATAGATACGATAAATACGATAGAAGAGGACCAAAAGTTTTTGCCGGAGAATATGCCGCACAATCGGTTGGCGTTGTAAAACCTGACAATAAGAACAACTGGTTTACCGCACTTTCAGAAGCCGCTTTTATGACCGGATTGGAACGCAATGCAGATGTCGTGACAATGACTTCCTATGCACCGCTTTTCGCCCACGCAGACGGATGGCAGTGGACGCCGGATTTGATTTGGTTCAATAATTTAAAATCTTACGCAACACCAAATTATTATGTTCAGAAATTATTCTCCAATAATAAAGGAACTGATTTAATTAAAATCTCCGAAAACGGAATGCCGTTGAAAGGGGAGAATAATCTCTATGCATCAGCAGTTCGTGACCTTAAAAAGGAAGAAACCATTATTAAAATTGTTAATACGAATCCTGAAGAGACTTCAGTTGAAATCAATCCGAAAAATAGTAAAATGGGCAGTCAGCTCACCAAAATTGTACTGACTTCCGCAGGACTTTCCGATGAAAATAATTTCCAATCAGAAACCATTATACCAAAAGAAGAAGCGCAGACGATTAAAAAGGGAAAAATTTCTGTTGAAATTCCGGCAAATTCTTTAGTTATTTTAAAAATAAAATAACTTCAAACTACCATAAATAAAGGGAAAATTAAAATTAAGTGTAAATATTACATTTATTTAAAATAGAATCTTATATTTGTTTTATCTCTAAAACAGAAAAGTTGAGATTTCTTTAAGATTAATTAAAACTTATTGTTAAATCTTTGACGAATGTAATGTCATTACATCTGTTGTTTTGAAAAGAGCTAAAACAAATAATCAAATAAATCACTTTCGTTAATGAAAAAATACGTTATCGGCTTAGACTACGGAACAGATTCTGTTCGAGCCGTTTTGATTGATACGGAAAACGGGGCAGAATTAGCGACTTCCGTAAGCTATTACCAAAGATGGAAAGAAGGAAAGTTCTGCAAGCCGGAAGAAAATCAGTTTCGTCAGCACCCGCTAGACCATATCGAAGGGTTGGAAAAAACTATTTCAACTGTTGTCAAAGAAAGTGGGGTTGCGCCTGAAAATATCGTCAGCATTTGTATTGATACGACAGGTTCGTCACCGCTTCCGGTGAACAAAGAAGGAACTGCCTTATCACTTTTACCTGAATTTTCAGGAAATCCCAATGCAATGATGATACTGTGGAAAGACCATACATCCATCAACGAAGCCGAAGAAATCAACCATCTGGCAAGAAACTGGAGAGGTGAAGATTATACAAAATTTGAAGGCGGAATCTATTCCTCCGAATGGTTTTGGGCTAAAATTCTTCACATCAACAGAGAAGATGAAGCCGTTAAAAATGCCGCATACAGCTGGATGGAACATTGCGATTATCTTACCTTTTTACTTTCCGACAATGTGGATTTAGCGTCTTTTAAAAGAAGCCGTTGTGCAGCGGGTCACAAAGCGATGTGGCACGAATCGTGGGACGGACTTCCCTCCAAAGAGTTTCTCGGTCAGCTGGATTCTTCACTGGCAGAACTTCGTGACAGACTATACGATAAAACTTATACTTCCGATGAAATTGCCGGAAATCTGAATGAAGAATGGGCAACAAAATTAGGCTTAACGACCAACACCGTAATTGCTGTCGGAACTTTCGACGCCCATTCCGGAGCGGTGGGAGCAAAAGTAGAGGAGAATACGCTGATTAGAATTATGGGAACGTCAACCTGCGATATTATGGTGGCTCCCAACGAAATCATCGGCGACAAAACAGTTAAAGGAATCTGCGGACAGGTAGATGGTTCCGTGATTCCGGGATTGATGGGATTAGAAGCGGGGCAATCTGCATTTGGTGATGTTTTGGCGTGGTACAAAGACATTCTGACTTGGCCAACACACAATATTCTGATGAATTCCAATGTCATTGATGAAAATCAAAAGCAGTTGCTGAAAGAAGAAATAGAGAACAATATTATTCGCAATCTCACTTTGGAAGCGGAAAAAATTCCACTTTCGGAAGTTGTTCCGGTTGCCTTGGATTGGATTAACGGACGAAGAACTCCCGATGCCAATCAGGAACTGAAAATGGCAATCAGCAACCTTTCCTTGGGAACAAAGGCACCGCATATTTTTAAAGCTTTGGTGAATGCCATTTGTTTTGGCGCTAAAAAAATCGTTGACCGTTTCGAAGAAGAAGGCGTAAAAATCGAAAAAGTAATCGGAATCGGAGGCGTTGCCAGAAAATCCCCTTTCATTATGCAGACGTTGGCCAACGTTCTTAATATGCCGATTGTAGTGGCGGAATCAGACCAGGCTCCGGCTTTGGGTGCAGCCATTTATGCGGCTGTTGCGGCTGGAATTTACCCGACTGTTCAGCAAGCCAGCCAGAAAATGGGCTCCGATTTCGAAGCAGAATATTTCCCACAAGTGGAAAAGGTAGAAAAATATGCAGAATTTATGAAACAGTATCAGATTCTCGCAGATTTTACAGAAAACAATATCAAATCAAAGAAAAAGTTGACGGCTGAGAGTTTATAGTTGATAGAAGTTAAAGCAGAAAAGCTCCGTTAGGAGCGCCCTGTTAATAGCAAATATGTAAATATAGTCATCACAAAGAAAGCCTCGTAGAGGCGACCTGTTAAATAATTACAATCATTTAAAAACCATCAACCATCAACCAATAACTAAAATTATTATGGCAGCTATATCCGTCTTCCGCTCCCGCTTTTTTGTTCCGCTATGCTACACAAAAAGAGCTCCGCTCAAGCCGGGCTGCAGATTCAGCATAAAACACAATTAATATAACCAGGAAGCTTGTTAATACGTAGGAATCTCTACAAAGCTTGCTTAGATTCCTACGGAATGACAAACGAAAGTTTAAAAATTAAATAAATGAGCATCTATAAAGAATTAAAACGAGAATGTTACGAAGCCAATATGCAACTCGATGCATTAAAGCTGGTTGTTTACACATTCGGGAACGTAAGTGCCGTTGACCGTGACAAAGGAATCTTTGCCATCAAACCGAGCGGTGTTCCTTACGAATTACTGAAACCTGAAGACATCGTGATTTTAGATTACGATGCCAATGTGGTGGAAGGAAATTTAAGACCTTCTTCCGATACCAAAACCCACGCTTATCTCTACAAAAACTGGGAAAAAATCGGCGGAATCTCACATACACACGCCATCTATTCCGTAGCTTGGGCACAGGCGCAACTGGATATCCCGATTTTCGGAACGACGCACGCAGACCATCTGACAACAGATATTCCTTGCGCACCGCCAATGCACGATGATTTAATCAAAGGCAATTACGAATACAATACCGGAATCCAGATTCTGGATTGCTTTAAAGAAAAGAACTTGTCTTACGAAGAAGTGGAAATGGTACTCATCGGAAATCACGGACCATTCACCTGGGGAAAAAATGCAGAGAAAGCCGTTTATAACAGCAAAGTCCTCGAAACCATCGCAGAAATGGCTTATCTCACAAGACAAATCAATCCTAATGCACCTCGTTTGAAAGATTCATTAATCAAAAAACATTACGAACGGAAACACGGCAAAAATGCCTATTATGGACAATAATCAATTAAATAAAGTCTGTCATTCTGAACGAAACGTAGTGTAGTGAAGAATCTTTATTATCAACAGAGATTCCTCGTTCCTCGGAATGACAAAACAAAATAATAAAGACTATCAACAATCAACCAACAACAATCAACTAAAAAATATGTTAACACCTCTCAATACGAAAGAAATATGGTTCATCACCGGAAGCCAGCATTTATACGGCCCTGAAACATTAGCGCAGGTTGCAGAACATTCAGCGAAAATCGTGGAAGCTTTAAACGCTTCTTCACAGATTCCTGTGAAAGTGGTTTTGAAGCCAACCGTAAAAACAACAGAAGAAATTTTTGAAACACTTACAGCTGCCAACTTTGCAAAAGACTGCATCGGAATCGTAACCTGGATGCACACCTTTTCACCCGCAAAAATGTGGATTCGTGGACTGACCGCATTACAAAAGCCAATGTTGCATCTTCATACGCAATTCAACCAGGATATTCCTTGGTCTACGATGGATATGGACTTTATGAACCTGAATCAGGCTGCGCACGGCGACAGGGAGTTCGGATTTATGGTAAGCCGTCTTCGCAAAAACAGAAAAGTAGTCGTAGGACATTGGGCGGAAGAAAGAGTTCAGAAACAAATTGGAGAATGGACTAGAGTTGCCGCAGGTTGGGATGATTGGCAAGGTGCGAAGTTCGCCCGTTTTGGTGATAATATGAGATTTGTAGCCGTTACGGATGGCGATAAAGTGGAAGCGGAAACCAAATTTGGATTTTCAGTCAATACTTGGGGAATCGGAGATTTGGTAAGCGTTGTCAACTCGATTGGCGATGGCGAAATCAAAACCTTAATTGAAGAATATGAAGCTTCATACAAAATGGCGGAATCCCTTCTTTCCGGAGGTTCAAACAGAAAATCTCTGGAAGTTGCCGCAAGAATTGAATTAGGTTTGGAAAAATTCCTGAAAGAAGGAAATTTCAAAGGTTTTTCCGATACTTTCGAAGACCTTCACGGCTTGGAACAATTGCCTGGAATTGCCGTTCAGAGATTGATGGAAAAAGGTTATGGATTTGCCGGAGAAGGCGACTGGAAAACTGCCGCTTTGGTTCGTGCAATGAAAACGATGGGACAAGGCCTTGAAGGCGGAAATGCCTTTATGGAAGATTATACTTATCATTTGAATCCTTCAAATCCTTCGATTTTAGGTTCGCATATGTTGGAAGTTGACCCTGTTTTGGCGATTGACAAACCATCTTGTGAAATTCATCCATTAGGAATTGGCGGAAAAGCTGACCCGGTTCGTCTGGTTTTCAATTCAAGAGGAAATATCGATTCTTTAAATGCCGCTTTGATGGATTTCGGAAATCATTTCAGACTGTTAATCAACAAAACAAGAGCGTTGGAAATCACCGAAGAATTGCCAAAACTTCCTGTTGCGAGAGTTCTTTGGAAACCGCTTCCTGACTTGTACACGGCAGCTGAAGCCTGGATTTTGGCAGGTGGTGCGCATCACACGTGTTATAGTGAGAACATCAGCGTGGAACAATTGGAAGATTTTGCGGAGATTGCAGGTATCGAATCGCTTGTTATTGATGAAGATACGAAAATCCGTGATTTTAAGAACACACTTCGCCGGAATGAAATATATTATCGTTAAACTTGCAAAACTTCTAAAAAATGAGAAAAACAAGTATCAACCTGATAATTCTTTTTGCCGTTTTATGTATTTTCGGGTGCAATAAAAAAGAAAATCAATCAAAAACTCAACCGGAAACAATGGAAAACATACAGGTTTCAGATTATGGAGTCACGTCAAAAGGCGATTCCATCAAAAAATATACTTTGACCAACAAAAACGGGATGAAGCTGGAAGTCATTAACTTCGGTGGAATTATTACTTCACTTACCGCTCCCGACAAGAACGGAAAATACGAAGATGTCGTTTTAGGATTTACCAAACCTGAAGATTATTTCAACGGAAATCCATATTATTTCGGAGCATTAATTGGCCGTTACGGAAACAGAATTGCCAATGCCAAATTTACTTTGGAAGGTAAAACCTATGATATCGATAAAAACGACGGACCAAACAGTCTTCACGGCGGAAAAGAAGGGTTTCATACCAAATTCTGGAATATTGAACCAGTGAAAGATGCCAAATTTCCGACTTTGAAACTGACATATACGAGCGTAGATGGTGAAGAAGGCTATCCAGGAAAATTAACCACAACCGTTTTGTATACTTTGACAGATGATAATGCTTTGGAAATTTCTTACGAAGCGGAAACCGATAAACCGACTGTTGTTAATTTAACTCAACATTCGTATTTCAATCTTTCAGGGAATTTCTCAAAAACAATTCTTGACCACGAATTGCAGATTAATGCGGATAAATTTACACCAGTTAATGAAACTCTAATTCCTACAGGTGAGAAAAAAGCGGTGAAGGGAAGTGTATTCGATTTCACAGCTTCAAAAGCAATTGGAAAAGATATCAATGCAGATGACGACCAACTGAAAAAAGGAAAAGGCTACGACCACAACTGGATTCTGAACGGAAGCGGATTGAGAAGCATTGCCAAAGTTTATCATCCTGAATCAGGAAGAGTAATGGAAGTTTTGACCGATGAACCGGGCGTTCAGTTCTATTCAGGAAACTTTTTGGATGGAAAATTTGATACTAAAACAGGCGGAAAAAATGAATTCAGAACAGGTCTTTGTTTAGAAACACAACATTTTCCGGATTCTCCAAACCAGGCTTCTTTCCCTTCTACGGAGTTGAAGCCGGGACAAAAATACCAGTCGAAAACAATTTACAAATTCTCAGTTAAAAAATAAAGTATGGGAAATTTAGCAACTATTGATATCATCATATTTCTAATTTATTTTGTGGTGGTAGCCGGTTACGGAATCTGGATTTATAACAAAAAAAAATCTGCAGCAACAGGCAGTAAAGATTATTTCCTGGCAGAAGGTTCACTCACTTGGTGGGCGATTGGAGCGAGTTTGATTGCTTCCAATATTTCTGCGGAACAGTTCATCGGGATGTCAGGTGAAGGGTTTTTCGTGGGTGTAGCGGTGGCAGCTTACGAATGGATTGCTGCATTGGCGCTCATCATTATTGCCATTTGGTTCATTCCGATTTATCTTAAAAACAAAATCTACACGATGCCGCAATTCCTGGAAACCCGTTACAACAAATCGGTTTCCCTGATTATGGCGGTGTTCTGGCTGTTTTTATATGTGATTGTCAATCTGACTTCCATTCTTTATTTAGGTGCCTTGGCAATTGATACGCTGTTGGGCGGAGGTCATCTTCATATCATTATGATTGGATTGCTTTTAATGGCATTATTAATCGGTCTTGGCGGTATGAAAGTAATCGGTTACACCGATGTAATTCAGGTGGCGGTTTTGATTATCGGAGGTTTTGCTACGGTTTATATGGCACTTCAGATTGTTGACCAGAGAATCAATGGAGCGGCTGTAGGAAATGCTTTCGCAGGTTTTCAGACCTTGATGAATGAAGCTCCGCAACATTTCAAATTAATGCTTGAAAAACCGGTTAAGACAACAACGACTTTAGCAATGCCTGAAAATCTGGATGTTCAGAAATATGTGGTTTTACCGGGATTGGCAATGTATTTTGCAGGACAGTGGATTGTTAATTTAAATTATTGGGGTTGCAATCAATACATCACGCAAAGAGCTTTGGGAGCTGATTTGAAGACGGCAAGAACCGGAATTTTATTCGCAGGATTCCTAAAATTATTTATGCCGATTATCGTGATGCTTCCGGGAATTGCAGCTTACGTTTTGTATACCAAAGGTCACTTACCTGGCTTTAACGGAGTGAAAGACGGAGCATATTCTGCAATATTAGGATTTTTGCCTGTTGGTCTGAAAGGTCTTGCAGTAGCGGCTTTGACGGCGGCAATTGTTGCTTCTTTGGCAGGGAAAGTAAACAGTATCTCAACGATTTTCACATTAGACATTTATAAAAAATATTTAAAGTCTGAGGCAACGGAAATCCAGATGGTGAGAACCGGAAGATGGGCAATTATTATAGCAATGTTCGTTGCTTTGGCATTTACTTGGACCGATGCTTTGGGAATCGGTGGTGAAGGAGGTTTTACCTTTATTCAGAAATATACAGGATTTATCAGTCCAGGCGTTTTTGCGATGTTCCTTTTAGGAATGTTCTGGAAAAGAACAACCGGAACTGCAGCTTTGGTAGGCGTAATTTTAGGATTCGTTCTGGCGATTTTCTTCAACAGTTTTGCTGTGGAAATTTTCGGAAAAGAAACTTGGTTATACACAGCTTTCACCTATGAAAAACTGGAAAACGGTGTAGTTCATACGATTACCGAAATTCCGTTTTTGATTAATATGGGTTGGTCATTCTTCTTCACGGTTCTGACGATGGTTGGGATAAGTCTTGCCGGTCCGAAAGTGAACCCGAAAGCATTTGCAATCGATGCATCAATGTTCAAAGTGGACAACAGAACATTGGTTTTAATTGTTGTAACATTACTTTTATTAACAGCACTTTACGTGAGATTTTGGTAAATTTAAAAATAATGAAATAAGACAGGATGCCTTGAGGTGTCCTGTTTTTGTTTAATTTTAATCCAAAATTTAGAAAGAATATATGAATGATTTCAATGAATTGATACAACAACATTTCGGCCCGTTGGATTCTCAGGAACTGTCTGTCATTCAGTCTTATTTTAAGGAAGAACAATTAGAGAAAAATGAAATATTTACAAATTCCGGTGAGATTTGCAAAAAATTAAGCATCGTGAAATCCGGTATTCTGCGTGTTTTTGCTTTGTCGGAAGACGGCAGGGAAATTACGCAGTGGCTTTCTACAAAAGATTTTTTCGTGACCGATGTGATGGGGTTTTTCTTTAATCAACCCAATCGATGGACGATACAGGCTTTTACCGAAATCGAGTTACTGACCATTTCCAAAACAGATTATTTAAAACTTTGCCAGGAATTCCCGAAGTGGATTCAAATAGAAAAACAATTTATCATCAAATGTTTTGCAATGATGGAAGACCGCATTTTCTCCCATCTTTCGATGACGGCGGAAGAAAGGTACAATCAGTATTTTGAGCAGAACAAAGAGTTGTTTCATCAGGTTCCGTTGCAATATATTGCTTCGGTTTTGGGAATGACGCCCGAAACATTCAGCAGAATCAGGAAGCGACAGGCAGAAAGTTCTTGATTTTTGTCAAGAGAACATATTTTCAATTGTCAGACATTTGTTACATAAATCTTAGACAATGAAAAATCTTTTACAGCTCGAAGAATTGGGGCAATTTGGTTTCGCTATTTTCCTCTTTACTCAGTTAGAATTTCAATGGTGGCTTTTCCCGCTTTGCCTTTTGCTTCCCGATGTGTCGATGATTGGCTACTTAATCAATCCAAAAACAGGAGCCCGGCTCTACAATTTTTTTCATCACAAATTGCTCGCAATCGTTGTTTTGATTCTCGGATTTTGGCTGAAAATCCCGGTTATGGAATTTATAGGAATTATTTTATTTGCGCATTCTGCGATGGATAGGATTTTTGGATATGGACTGAAGTTTCACGACGATTTTAAACATACACATCTTGGTTGGATGGGCGGAAAAGAATAAAGTGCTAAACACCGTTTATTTTTGGATAAAAAATAAATTTTTAATTGATTTACAAAAGGATATGTTTCCCGATTGTTTATATTTGATAAGGAAAATTCTAAGCAACCAAAATTGAAAAAATATCTCCTTTTTATCGATGCAGAAACCACCGGAATCCCAAAACGGTGGAATCTCCCTTATTCTGAAATTACAAATTGGCCTTCTGCAGTTCAGATTTCTTGGCTGATTTTTGATGAGAATAAAAATTGTGTTAAAAAAGAGAATGATTATGTGGATGAAAATGATTTGAAAATCAGTTCAGAATCATTTAAAATTCACGGTATTTCTAAGGATTTTTTAAAGAAAAATGGGCAGTCCAGAAAATCGGTTTTACTACAACTTTCCGAGGATATCAAAACTTATAATCCCTTAATTATAGGCCATTTTACAGAATTTGATATTCATACGCTGAGTTCCGATTTTTATCGGGCAGGTTTGGAAAATCCTTTTCAGCAAAGTCATTTTTTTTGTACGATGCTTAAAAGCAGAGATTATGTTAATCGACCTGAAATTGATTGCTTACGATTGCCACAACTTTCCGAATATCTTTTTGATGAATCGATGGAACGTTGCCACGATGCAATGATAGACGCAGAAATGACAGCGAAATGTTTTTTCGAAATTGAAAAACGTGGAGAATTATCCGAAACCGAAATCCAAAAAATTCATCAGGAAATCGAATCCAAACTTATGTTTTTATCCGAAAAATTAAAGTAGCATTTATGAACAAAAAAATGGTCTCACTTTTAAAATCGACAAAACCTTTCAATCTCTTGCCAGAAACTGTTCTTGAAGAAATTTCTGAATCTTTTACCCAAACCGAGTTTTCCAAAGATACGTTGGTTTACCGTCAGGAAGTGACGGAAATGACAGGTGTAGACATTATTGAATCCGGAGAATACGAAACATTTTTTTTCGATGCGGCTGAAAACAGGAGATGTATTTCTATACGCCATTCGCCTTATTGTTTTGGGGGAATATCTGTGGTTCTGAACAGAGTACGTGCATTGAAATCGGTGATTGCCAAAAAGGGAACTGTTGTTTATACATTACCGAAAAAGGAATTCTACGAGTTGTGTAACGCGTATGAAGATTTTTTCCATTATTTTACATCAGATTTCGGCAAGAAAATGCTGGATGAGGAATTTTCTCATTTCGTAAAAACGCCTGCAACGTTTGAAGAAAGTTATTTTGCGGCCGACCAGCTTTATTCCAGAAAAATAAAAGGAATTACCTATAAAAGTATCGTTTCCTGCGAAGAAAATACTCCTGTTTTTGAGGCGGCCCAAATAATGGCTGCCCATAAAGTAAGCTGCATCTTTGTGAAAAAATCAGCAAGTGAGGATATTATCGGCTATGCGACAGATATTACCTTGCGAGATAATGTTATCGCCCGCTGCCTGGATTCCAGAATTGCAATTTCTGAGGTGATGGATAATCCCATTGTAAGTATTTCCAGCGACGCTTATCTTTATGAAGCGGTTCTGATGATGTTTAAAACCAAATCAAGATATCTTCTCGTAAAAGATAATGGCGAGTATGTAGGTTTTCTGAGCAGAAATCGCTTGTTGAGCGAGCAGGGACAGAGTCCGCTTGTTTTTATCCAATCTGTAAAACAGGCTGAAAGTGTAGAAGAACTTAGGAAAAAATGGAAACAGGTTCCGGATATTATTACTCAATTGTTGGGAAGGGGAGTACACGGCGAAATTGCAAGCCAGGTCATCACTACGATTGCTGATACCATTACCGGAAAAGTGATTGAAAAAGTTATCAGGCAGATAGGAAAACCACCTGCAAAATTTGCCTTCATCGTCACAGGAAGCGAGGGGAGAAAAGAACAAACGCTGAGTACTGACCAGGACAACGGCATTATCTACGAGGATAAAGCCAACGAACATCGGGAAATGGTAAGAGAGTATTTTCTGGATTTTGCAAAAAGAGTTTCAGACGACCTTAATACGATTGGCTTTGAATACTGCAAAGGCGGTTTTATGGCGAGCAATCCGAAGTGGACCCATTCGCTTTCCCACTGGAAAAGAAATTATGCCCACTGGATTGAAGAATCTGTTCCCGAAAATGCAATGAAATTTTCAACATTTTTTGATTTCCGTTTTATTTATGGAGAAGAAAGTATTGTGAAAGAACTGAAAACCTTTATTAAGGAAAAATTGGTTTCGCCCAATCAGCTGTTTTTTGTTCATATTGCTAAAAATGCTTTACAGTACGAACCACCTTTGACTTTCTTTAAAAAAATAAAAACCCAGACAATAGGAAAATCTGAAGTTTTTGATATTAAAACAGCGATGTCTCCAATTGTAGATTTGGTTCGTGTCTATGCATTGAAAAATCAGCTTGAAATAGAAAATACCGGCGAACGAATGAAAAAGCTGACGGAAATCGGAGTTTTCACACAACAGCAATATAACGAAATGCATCAATCTTATTATTATCTGATGGCACTTCGGCTAAAAAGTCAGGCGGACCAGATTAATATTGATAAAAAGCATCCTGATAATTATATCGAAATCAGTAAACTTACCAAAATAGAGCGTGTTACTTTAATAGAAATCTTTAAAACCATTGCCAATTTCCAGCTGGGAATCAAAGTGAAATTTACAGGAAGTTTTTAAGTTTAAATCCGGAACATAAACCCTTCCGCAATTTTCCTATTGTATTTTTCTTCGTCAAAAGTGTAAAGAAAAGACCCTTTTTTAGACGAACTCATATCTTTTCCTTCCGTTTTTACAAGAATATCCAGCGCATTGATTTTGCTGATGAAATTCCGCTTGTCATACTGTTCGTTGAAGATGGCTTCGTATAAAGTCTGCAGATCTTTCATTGTGAATTTTTCCGGCAGAAGTTCAAAACCGATAGGTCTTGTAGATGCTCTTCTTCTCAGCCTCAGAACGGCATCTTTCACCATTTCATTATGGTCGAAAATTAAGGTTGGAAAATCCTGCAGATCAAACCATTTCGCACTGTATTTTTCATTGATCTGAATATTTTTTTCAATATTGATCAGTGCATAATATGATATCGACATAATTCTCGCCGTCGGTTCACGGTCGATTTGAGTATAGGAATTGAGCTGTTCAAGATAAATATTTTCCAGCCCGGTAAGTGTGTTCAGGACACGCTGTGCCGCTTCATCAGAGGTTTCTTCGTCCCCGATAAAACCACCCATTAATGACCATTCTCCCATTTTCGGTTCAAAATTCCTTTGTACCAGAAGGATCTTGAGATTTTCACCATCGAACCCGAAAATAATGCAGTCAACAGCTACCAGATGTCGTGGAAAATGAGAATAGTCTTGTGTCATCGATTATAATTTTTATGCAAAGTTAATGCTTTTAGGCTTTGATTTTACAGTTGAAACCATATAAATGTATTTTATACACTTTATTTTACTTTTTATTTTTAAAAAATCTAGATTTCATCATTTACCTTAATATTTTGGGAGCAATTAATAGCTCTGAAGCTTATATTTTATTCATTAAAAACATTAAAAACAGATGAACTCAACGTTAAAAATATGTTAAAATTAAGTTTCCTTTCATTTTAAATTTACCCGAAAACTACAGTCAAGGCTTAGTCTTAAAAATACGATAAGTTATTTATATAAATTACTGACGCCTTCACTCGGTATTCCGTATTCATTTTTATACAAGCGGTTTAGCCGTATGGTTCTGATTATCGCGATTTTTAATAATCTTAATTTTTATGATAAGTCCTTGCTGTTTTCAGCTTTTTTCTAAGACTTTAAAATATACTTTTTTTTGATTCCATCGGCTTATTCTGCAAAATTCTTTGCCATATAGATTCTTTCTTTTATTTTTAGAAATGTTGAATAAACATTTAATAATGAATAAAAAATCGCTGATAGTATTTTTAGGTTTGAGCGCGCTTGCTTTTGGGCAGGTGAGCAAAACAATCAGTTATTTTCCGCTGAATAAGGTAGCTTTGTCAGAAAGTGTTTTCAGCATGGCAATGCAGACGGATAAGAACTACATTATGTCGATGGATGCCGACCGCTTGCTGGCGCCATATCTGAAAGAAGCAGGACTTAATCCTAAAAAAACAAATTATCCCAACTGGGAAAACACGGGATTGGATGGTCACATCGGCGGTCATTATCTTTCAGCATTGGCTTTGATGTATGCTTCTACAGGCGATGCCAAAGTAAAACAGCGACTCGATTATATGATCGATGAGCTGGAACGTTGCCAGAATCTTTCAGGAAACGGCTATATTTCCGGCGTTCCGAATGGCAAAAAAATCTGGAAAGAAATCTCGGATGGCAATATCCGCGCATCTGCTTTCGGACTGAATGACCGTTGGGTTCCGTTATATAATATTCACAAAATATATTCAGGTTTGCGAGATGCTTATTGGTATGCAGACAGCGAAAAGGCAAAGAAAATGCTCATCAAGCTTACCGATTGGATGGTGGATGAAGTTTCCGGACTTTCCGATGAGCAGATTCAGGAGATGCTGAGAAGCGAACACGGCGGACTGAACGAGGTTTTTGCCGATGTTTACGACATTACAAAAAATGAAAAATACTTAAAGCTTGCGCATCGTTTTTCGCATCTGGCCATTTTAAATCCATTACTGATTCACGAAGATAAGCTGACAGGAATTCACGCCAATACCCAGATCCCGAAAGTGATTGGTTTTAAAAGAATTGCAGATTTGGAACATAATAAAGAGTGGAGCAGTGCGGCAGATTTTTTCTGGACTAATGTTACTCAAAAACGTTCTGCAATTATCGGTGGAAACAGTGTCAGCGAACATTTCAATCCAACAAGCGATTTCAGTGGAATGATTAAAAGCATTGAAGGCCCCGAAACCTGCAATACGTACAATATGCTGAAACTGACCAAAGAACTTTTCGCAACCAATCCAAAGTCGTCTTATCTGGATTATTACGAAAGAGCTTTGTACAATCATATTCTTTCCACGCAAAACTCTGAAAAGGGTGGTTTTGTGTATTTTACACCGATGCGTCCCGGTCATTATAGGGTCTATTCCCAGCCGGAAACCAGTTTCTGGTGTTGTGTAGGTTCGGGAATGGAAAACCACGCAAAGTATGGAGAAATGATTTATGCGCATTCGGATAATGATTTGTATATCAATTTGTTTATTCCGTCTGTTTTAAAATGGTCTGAGAAGAAGTTGATTTTGAGACAGGAAAATAATTTCCCACAAACACCTTCAACAAAATTAATTTTTGACCTTGCTCCAAAATCCGAAATTAATTTAAAATTAAGAGCTCCGGAATGGACGAATCCTTCACAGATAAGTGTTTCCATTAATTCAAAAAATATCAATATTCCTGTCGATTCCGAAGGTTATATTAATATCAACAGAAAATGGAAAAAAGGCGATGTCATCGAGATGAAAATGCCGATGCATCTTTCCGCAGAACAGCTTCCTGACAATTCAGATTATTATGCGTTCAGATATGGACCTATCGTTTTGGCAGCCAAATATGGAAAAGAAAATCAACAGGGATTATTTGCCGATGACAGCCGCGGTGGGCATATTGCGCACGGACCACAAATTCCTCTGAATGAGATTCCGACGATTTTAGGAACTCCTGCAACGGTTTTAAATCATTTGGAGTCTGTTAATCAAAAAGATTTAACATTTAAAATTAGCGGTCTTTATCCTCAGAATAAATTCAGTAATGGATTGGAACTTGTTCCGTTTTATCAGGTTCAGGAAGAGCGTTACATCATCTATTTTCCTCAGGCAACTCAGGATAAAATCGAAATGATTCAGCAGAAAAAAGCCCAGGAAGAAGAAGCTGTCCGAAAACTGGATAATATCACAACAGATAAAATTCAGTTAGGCGAGCAACAGCCGGAATCCGACCACTTTTTTGACAGCAAAGATGCTTACGATGGCTATATGGAAGACAGACATTTCCGCGATGCAAAAGGTTGGTTCAGCTATCAGATGAGAAATAAGGATAAAAATGCAAAATATCTTTACCTTTTGTATTTCGATGCCAATAACAATCGTACATTGAATGCCGAAATCAATGGAATTAAAACATTTTCAAAAGATTTTGAAGGAAAAATGGGAAGCTCACCGCAAACATTGTTAATCCCGGTTCCCGATTCAGAAAAGAATAAAGAAACGCTCACTGTAAAATTTATTTCAGGCGAAAAATCTCTGACTCCAAAAATTATTGAAGTGAGGTTACTGAACGAATTGCCAAAATAAAAACTAACATGTTAAATAATATTTTTACTAAAATTCTGGGCTTATTCCTCTTGATTTTCAGTCTTTGTGTTGAAGCTAAAATCAAGCTTCCCGCATTGGTTTCAGACGGAATGGTGTTACAGCGCAACCAGAAATTAAACATTTGGGGAAAAGCCGATGCCAATGAAAAAGTAGAAGTGAAATTCCTCAACAAAAGCTACAAAACCACTGCGGACCAAAACGGAAACTGGAAAATCGTGCTTCCGGAGCAAAAAGCAGGCGGTCCATACACAATGACCGTCAACGAAATTACTCTTAAAGATATTTTGATTGGCGACGTTTGGCTGGCTTCAGGACAATCGAATATGGAATTGCCGATGCGCAGACTAACGCCTTTATACTCGAATGAAATTAAAAATGCTAACAATCAGAATATCAGGTTTTTTACAGTTCCTCAGAAATATAATTTCAAATCGCCACAAACTGAATTGGATGGTGGAAAATGGGAAGCGACAAATCCTCAAACTATTCTGAATTTCTCTGGTGTTGCTTATTTTTTTGCTAAAGATATCAGTGAAAAAAATAAAGTTCCGGTAGGAATTATTCATTCCAGTTTGGGCGGTTCTCCAATTCAGGCTTGGATGGATGAAAATTCTCTGAAAAAATATCCTGAATATTTGGAAGAAGCTAAAAAATGGCAGAATGATGATTTGATAAAATCTACAGAATCTTCAGAACAGGCGCTTAGCAAGGCTTGGTATGCGGAATTAGACCAAAGCGATATTGGGCTCAATCAACATTGGGAAAAATTTGATTTAAATGATTCCGACTGGAAAACGATGCAGATTCCCGGTTCTTGGGAAGATAAAGAAGGTTCTTTCGATGGTTCTGTTTGGTTTAGAAAAGAAATTATTTTAACAAAAAATCAGGCAGGAAAAGCAGCATTTTTGAATCTTGGAAGAATCAAAGACGCTGATGTAACCTACATCAACGGGACAAAAGTCGGAAACGTGACTTACGAATATCCGCCACGTTGGTATGACGTTCCAGCAGGAGTTTTAAAAGAAGGTAAAAACGTCATTGCTGTGAGAGTTTCCAACGGAAGCGGAAAAGGACAATTCATTGCAGATAAGCCTTATTACCTTGAAATCGACGGACAAAAAATAGATTTAAAATCCGAATGGAAATATAAAATCGGGGCAAAGGTCGACAGAATGGCTCCCGGACAAACCTTTATACGTTGGAAACCGACGGGATTGTACAACGCGATGATTAATCCTTTAATTAATTATAACATCAAAGGTGCACTTTGGTATCAGGGCGAAAGCAACACTGGAAAACCAAAAGAATACGGCGATTTATTAACCACAATGATTACAGACTGGAGAAACAAATTCAATAACAAGGAAATGCCGTTTATCACCGTTCAGTTAGCCAATTTTATGGAGTCAAAAGCACAGCCGATAGAAAGCAACTGGGCGGAACTCAGAGACCAGCAGCGTAAAGTTTCATTACAAGTTCCGAATGCCGGACTTGCCGTTATCATTGATGTTGGAGAATGGAATGACATTCATCCGCTCGATAAAAAAACAGTGGGAGACAGGCTGGCTTTGCAGGCTATGAAATTGGCTTACGGAAAAAACATCGTTGCAGACGGACCTGTTTATCAATCAATGAAAGTTGACGGAAATAAAATCGTTCTTACTTTCAAAAAAGGAACCGATGATTTTGCGCCAGTTTCAGAATTGAAGGGTTTTGCCATTAAAAATGCCGAAGGAAAATGGGCTTGGGCAAAAGCAAAAATCGAAGGTAAAACAATTGTGGTTTGGAATGATTCGGTAACAAATCCAGTTGCAGTCCGTTACGACTGGGCAGACAATCCCGATGGAAACCTGAAAAACAAAACCGGACTTCCCGCATCGCCTTTTACAACGGAGTAATCTTTAAGCCTTTGCTGAGTTTACGCCTTTATCTCAATTATTTATTGATTTTATAGGAATCGATGAATCTTTGATTTGCGAATCTTAAAAACGAATTAGTAGTCAAAAAATCTTAGCGGACTTTGCGTTTAGAAATCATCAAATTATCAATAATCATTTATCAATTATAAATATGAACAATCCATCTCAGAAAATATCTGTCGTTGAAAAAATCGGCTACAGTTTGGGAGATTTAGCGGCCAATCTGGTTTTCCAGACTTTGGTGACTTACTTAGCTTATTTTTACACCGATATCTACGGATTAAAACCTGAAGACGCCTCCATCATTACTTTGATTGTCGGACTCATTGCCGGTTTCGGGTTCAATCCGATGGTCGGAGCTTTGGCAGACAGAACACGAACCAAATGGGGAAAATTCCGTCCGTGGATTTTATTTTCTGCCGTTCCGTTGGGAGCAGCAGCACTTTTTGCATTCAGTACACCCAATTTTTCGTATCAGGGAAAAATGGTTTATGCAGCAGCAACTTACACAATTTTATTACTCCTGTACGCCGCTAATAATTTACCTTACGCAGCACTGAGCGGCGTGATTACAGGCGATATGGGCGAGCGAAACAGCATTTCCTCTTACCGTTTTGTGGCGGTGATGTTTGCACAGTTTTTCGTTCAGGTATTTATGTTGCCGATTATTTTATCAGTCGGGCAAGGAGACAAAGCAGCCGGAATCGAAATTGTAATGACCTGGTTAGCAATTATCGGAACGATTATGTTGCTCATCACATTTTTCACCACCAAAGAAAGAGTCATTCCAAAACCGGAGCAGGAGTCCTCTTTGGGAGCCGATTTAAAGGATTTGAAGAAAAACAAACCCTGGATAATAATGTTGGTAGTTACAGCGTTGATTTTCATTACTTTGGCAATGAAAGGCGGTTCGTATGTTTATTATTTCAACAATTATGTCGATGAAACTTCTTTGAAAAATTTCATTTCGCCGATTACAGCTTTTTTCAGTTCCATCGGAATGAATTTCTTCGGTGAAGACCCTCGTTCAGCAGGTTTCGGGCTCTTCAATGCCGGCGGAATCATAATGATGATTGTTGGGATTACCTTCTCAAAAAGATTTGCCGATAAATATGGGAAAAGAGATGCGTTCATCGCTTCCCTGTTTATTTCAACTTTATTTATTGTTGCATTCATCTTTTATCCACCGAAGTCGGTAGGATTAATGTTCCTTTCCCAGATTCTGCACGGCTTTTTCTACGGAATCAGCACACCGTTGCTTTGGGCAATGATTGCCGATGTAGCCGACTATTCCGAGTGGAAAAACAACAGACGCGCCACAGCAATTATTTTTTCCGCAATGATGGTAGGATTAAAGGTTGGCTTAAGCATCGGAAGCTCATTGGTTTCTTCCATTATCGGGCATTACGGCTATATTTCATCCGAAGGTACAGAAAACGTTATTCAGCCGGAATCCGTTGCAAACGGCGCTCAGACGCTGGTCAGTATTTTTCCGGCCATTCCGTTCTTTGCGGCGTGCGGATTATTAATGTTCTACGAAATCAACAAAAAAATGGAAACCCAAATCGAACAGGAACTCAAAGAAAGAAGGAAAAAAGAAGATTAATATTGGTTTAATTATTTGACTTCGTCGAACCACTTTGTTAGGTTTGGGCAGCTTAATCCGTCTTCCGCTCCCAATCTTTTTTGCCGAGGCTTTTTCCAATGCAAAAAAGGATTTCCGCTCAAGCCGGGCTGCGAGAGATTCGCTGTTAAAAACATTGTCAAGGTTAGAAAAACAATGTATATCTGAACTTTTTGTATTGCTTAGCTGAGTTGGAGTTTACACTGAGCTTGTCGAAGTGCCTTTGCGAACCTTAAAAAGTATAGTAGTCAAAAAAATCTTTGCGCTCTTTGCGTTTAAAATTTAAAAAATTAACAATGAAAAAAATAGCCGCATTATTAGGAATTTTAGCCTTGACCGTTTCCTGCAAAACAGCAAATTCGGCATCCTCAAAAGATTCCCTGAAAGATGCCTACAAAAATAAATTCTACATCGGAACCGCAATGAGCCTTCCGCAAATTGACGGTACTGATGTAAAATCGGATGAAATCATCAAGAAGCAATTCAGCTCCATTGTTGCGGAAAACTGTATGAAATCAATGTTTATCCAACCTCAGGAAGGAAAATTTTTCTTTGGTGACGCGGATAAATTTGTAGAATTCGGGGAGAAAAACAAAATGTTCATCATCGGTCATACCTTGATTTGGCATTCACAATTACCAAGATGGTTTTTCGTAGACAAAGACGGAAAAGATGTTTCGCCTGAAGTTCTGAAACAGAGAATGAAAAGCCATATTTCAACGTTGGTCGGCAGATACAAAGGCCGTGTAAAAGGTTGGGATGTTGTGAATGAAGCGATTATGGAAGACGGAACGTATCGCAAAAGCAAATTTTACGAAATTCTGGGTGAAGAATTTATTCCGCTTGCTTTCCAATATGCGCAAGAAGCTGACCCGAATGCAGAACTCTATTACAACGATTACAACGAATGGTTTCGGGAAAAAGTAAAAACCGTTACCAAAATTGTTAAAAATCTAAAATCGAGAGGAATTCGCATTGATGGAGTCGGAATGCAGACCCACGTTGGATTGGACAATCCAAAACTGGAAGAATACGAAAAAGCAATCACCGATTACGCAGCGGCAGGAGTAAAAATCAACGTTACCGAAATGGAAATCAGTGCTCTGCCTTCACCGTGGGGAACTTCTGCGAACGTTTCCGACAAAGTAGAGTATGAAGCAAAAATGAATCCTTACACCAAAGGATTACCTGAAAATGTGACAAAAGAATGGGAAAACCGCTATCTGGATTTCTTCAGACTGTTCCTGAAACATCAGGATAAAATAAGACGGGTGACTTTGTGGGGCGTTACCGACAATCAATCCTGGAAAAACGATTTCCCGGTAAAAGGCAGAACCGATTATCCGTTACCATTCGACAGAAATTACCAGGCAAAACCTGTCGTTGAGAAAATCATTGGATTAACAAAAGAAAAATAATTATTAAACCACAAATCGAAGATTCGACGTAGTCAAAAGCCACAAAAGACTTACTTTGCAGCTAAGAACTTCAAAAGTTCAAAAAAGCAAAACGTCTAAAGCAGCTTCCTTTTTTGAACTTTTGATTAGCTAAATTTTCAATCATTTCTTTTGTGCCTTTTGTGGTTAAAAAAAATCTATCATCTATCAGTCTATTATCTAAATATCTAAAATAAAAATGAACAAAGCAAAATACCTTTTCCCAAGCGATTATATGGCAGACCCTTCCGTACACGTTTTTGAAGGAAAACTTTACATTTATCCATCACACGACCGTGAAAGCGGCATTGAAGAAAACGACAACGGCGACCATTTCGATATGAACGATTACCACGTTTTCTCCCTTGATGATGTGGAAAATGGCGAAGTTACGGACCACGGTGTTGTTCTTTCGGTGAAGGATATTCCTTGGTCAGGGAGACAGTTATGGGATTGCGATGTAGCCTTCAAAAATGGCAAATATTATATGTATTTCCCTTTGAAAGATAAGAACGATATTTTCAGAATCGGCGTTGCAGTAAGCGATAAACCTTACGGTCCATTCGTTCCGGAAAAACATCCGATGATGGGAAGTTACAGCATCGACCCTTGTCTTTTTGAGGATAACGGAAAGCATTATATGTATTTCGGCGGAATCTGGGGCGGACAATTGCAACGTTACAGAAATAACAAAGCATTGGAATCTGCCATTCTTCCTGCCGATAATGAGCCTGCCATTTCATCAAAAGTAGTAGTGTTAAGCGATGATATGCTGGAATTTGGAGAAGAGCCGAAAGATGTTGTGATTTTGGACGAAAACGGAAATCCTCTACTTCACGGCGATAAGCATCGTTTTTTTGAAGCATCCTGGATGCATAAATACAATGGAAAATATTACTTTTCGTATTCCACAGGAGACACGCATTTGATTTGTTATGCGGTGGGCGATAATCCTTACGGTCCGTTTACTTTCCAGGGTGAAATTTTGACGCCTGTTGTGGGTTGGACTACGCATCACAGTATTGTGGAATTTAAAGGAAAATGGTATCTGTTCTTCCACGATTCTGTTCCGAGTGGCGGAAGAACGTGGCTGAGAAGTATGAAGGTCGTAGAAATTGAATACGATAACGACGGTAAAATCAAAACTATTGAAGGATTGGAAGACAATGAGTAAATCCTTAATTTGTTATTGATTCTTAAATTGTTTTCATTAAAGAGAACCCGAAGGGTTCTACAAAAGTAGCCGTAGGTGAAACCTATGGAATATTAAAGATAAAGACCGAACCCGAAGGGTTCAACATCAATAGGCGTAGGTAGAACCTATGGAATTTAAAGCAAAAATTTAAAATAATGCAACATTTCCGACATTATATATTACTGTTTCTAATCCTTCCGTTAATCGCTTTTGCCGAAGACGGAAGTCAGTTATGGCTGAGATATCCGGTCAATCCAAAGCTAAGAAATATTGTGAATTCAAACAGTAAAAGTCCGACTATTGAAATCGCCAAAAAAGAACTGAACCAACATTGGGCAGGACAAGCTATTGATTTAAAGATTGACAGATTTCCGGAAAATTTTAAAGACGGATACAAAATCGTTTCTACTCCGAAAAAAATCAGCATTTTGGCAAAAACAGACTTAGGATTGTTGTATGGAAGCTATCATCTGTTGAATTTACAGCAACAGAAAGCCAATTTTTCTAATCTGAAACTTGAAGAAAAACCTTCCTACGATGTAAGAATTCTTAACCATTGGGACAATCTCGACGGAACCATTGAACGTGGTTATGCCGGTCATTCGCTTTGGAAGTGGGAAGACTTACCTAATAAACTTTCGCGGAGATACGAAGAATATGCAAGAGCCAACGCATCCGTCGGAATCAATGCAACAGTTTTGAATAATGTGAATGCTTCACCTAATATGCTTCGTGAAGATTATCTTAAAAAAGTCAAAGTTTTAGCCGATATTTTCAGACCTTACGGAATCAAAGTGTATCTGTCTGTCAATTTTTCTTCACCAAAAGTATTGGGAAATACCAAAGATTCAGACCCATTGAATCAGGATGTTCAGAAATGGTGGAAAGATAAAGCGGCGGAAATTTATAAATTAATTCCTGATTTCGGAGGATTTTTGGTAAAAGCCAATTCCGAAGGCCAGCCCGGACCGCAGGATTACGGAAGAACGCACGCCGACGGAGCCAATATGATGGCAGATGTTTTGAAACCTTATGGCGGAATCGTGATGTGGAGAGCGTTTGTGTATAGTCCAAGCAAAGAAGACCGTGCGAAACAGGCACATCTGGAATTTGTTCCGTTAGACGGAAAATTCAGAGACAATGTCATTATTCAGATTAAAAACGGACCCATAGATTTTCAACCGAGAGAAGCCTTCAACCCGCTATTCGGAGCATTGAGAAAAACTTCAGAAATGGTGGAGTTTCAAATCACTCAGGAATATTTGGGACAGGCAAATCATCTGGTTTATCTTGCCCCGTTATTCAAAGAAACTCTGGACAGCGATACTTTTTCGGATGGAAAAGGTTCTACGATTGCTAAAATCACGGACGGAACTTTGCGACCTGCAAAATTGACGGCCATTTCAGCAGTTGCCAATATAGGGGAAGATAAAAACTGGACGGGACACTACTTTGCACAGGCCAATTGGTACGCTTTCGGACGTCTGGCCTGGAACCACGATTTGTCATCAGAACAGATTGCAGATGAATGGATTAAAATGACTTTTACGGATGATAAAAACTTCGTAAATCCGGTCAAAGAAATGATGCTTACTTCACGTGAAACTGCAGTAGATTATATGATGCCGCTTGGTCTTCACCACATTTTTGCCGGCGGGCACCATTACGGTCCGGAACCGTGGGGCGATTACAAAGGCGGAAGACCAGATTGGTCACCGGTGTATTATCATCAGGCCAATGCAGAAGGAATCGGATTCGATAGAACAAAAACGGGAAGCAATGCCGTTTCGCAATATTTTCCGCCATTGAATGAAATCTATAATAACATTAAAACGACTCCTGAAAACTTGATTCTTTGGTTCCATCACGTTCCTTGGGATTACAGGATGCAAGACGGAAAAACCCTTTGGGATGAGTTGTGCTATAAATATGATTCGGGAGTTCAGGATGTCAGAGCTTATCAAAAAGCCTGGGAATCGGTAAAACCTTACGTGGATGCGGAGAGATTTTCAGAGGTTCAGGATAAATTGAAGATTCAAGCTGAAGATGCCGTTTGGTGGAAAGATGCGTGTCTGTTGTATTTTCAGACCTTTTCCAAAAGACCAATTCCGTCTGATATCGAAAAACCTGTTCACGAGTTGGAAGACTTGAAAAAAATCAAGCTCAATATGGGACATCATAATTAATCAATCTATTTAAACTTAAACAAATAATTTTCTGAATCTTTTTTAAGACAGGAAGTTGTTTTTTTAATCAATTAAGTGTAATTTTAACACTTAAATAAAATCATTTAACTTTAATGAATATATTATTTAATTATAATCAGATTTCTTAACAGCTCGTTTGTCATTCCGTAGGAATCTCAACA
>JBCNMJ010000012.1:0-49335 GCA_039594975.1 Chryseobacterium sp.
TATTGTTTTTAACAAATTATTAAGATAATAAACATTAATTATTAAAACGATAAAGTATGAAAAAACTAATTTTAGCAGGAATTTTTGCGATCGGTGGACTCACTGCAACAGCGAATGCTCAAATACAAAAAGGGAATTGGCTGGTAGGAAGTAGCCTTCTTTCCAGCAACTTCGGACTTAATACAGGAGGCGGTTACAATATCTCTATTCAGCCAAAAGGTGCTTATTTTATTGAAGATAATATAGCAGTCGGAGGTTATGTAAATCTTGGAATAAGCAAGGTAACTAACGGAAGTCCGACAAGATTTGACTATGCAGTTGGAGGTTTAGGACGTTATTATTTATCTCCGGGAGAGAAAGGTGTTGATAATTTATTAAACCACGGAAGATGGTTCTTTGAAGGCAATGTGGGAATTGGAGGATCTTCCGTAGAAAACGGAAACTCAACTACAGGTCTTGATTTTGGAGTTGGGCCAGGATATTCTTACTTTATTACACCTAACATTGGGTTAGAAGGTTTAGTAAAATATCAGGGACAGGCAGGATTCGGAAATGAAGGATTGAATTCCAATATTACTTTTAATGTAGGATTCAGTATTTATATTCCGACATCAAAAGCAAAACAAGTAATCAGAGAAGCTAACTAATGCTTCTTTATTAAATATAGTAAAAGCGGCCCGGAAATTTCCGGGCCGCTTTTCGTACAAATTAAAACTAAACTATAAAAAATCAAATAAATCACGTGTTAGGTTGGGGGGTATATCTCAGATATGGCTTGATTTCCCTTACTCCTTTTGGGAATATTTTTTTGGCCTCTTCAGTGGAAATTGTAGGTGGAATAATGACATCTTCACCGTTTTTCCAATTAACCGGAGTGGCAATCTTATGGGAATCTACCAATTGTAGAGAATCTAAAACCCTTATAATCTCGTTAAAGTTTCTTCCTGTAGATGCAGGGTAAGTAATAATCAATCTTACTTTTTTATCAGGATCAATAATCAATAAAGAACGAACCGTTGCTGTTGCTGAGGCATTCGGATGTATAAAATCATACAATTCTGAAATTTTCCTGTCTTTATCAGCTATAATGGGAAATTCCACTTCTGTATTCTGGGTTTCATTAATGTCTTTTATCCAGTTGTGATGGTCTTCTACTCCATCCACACTTAAAGCAATTGCTTTTGTATTTCTCTGTTCAAACTCAGATTTCAGTTTTGCTGTAAAACCAAGTTCTGTAGTACATACCGGTGTATAATCTGCAGGGTGAGAAAATAGAATTCCCCAAGAATTTCCAAGAAAATCATAAAAATTCAAATTCCCAATGGTAGACTCTGCATTGAAGTCTGGTGCTATATCTCCTAGTTTAATCGACATATTAATTCGTTTTATTAGTCTACAAATTTAGTAGACTTTTTGAGACTGGCAAAATTTTTGTTGAAAATTTCTAAAAAAAATTTAATTTTGAATTTGTATGGAAAAAACAGGCTTAAGATATGTAGATGTTGTATACCGGGTTTTAGAAAACTGGTATTTAACTTTTGCTGAACTCACCCCAAAACTGATCGTAGGAGTTATTGTATTTTCCTTTTTTCTTTTTACCAGTAAATATCTCAGCCAAATAGCAGTAAGACTTTTCCATAAATTTTTCCCCAAAAGCCAAAAAGAAAGTTCCCTTGTTACTTTAATCAGCGTTTTCAGGTTTTTAATTATGGTAATGGGAACATTTATCGCATTAGAAATCATGGGCTTCAGTGGTTTTCTCTGGAAGTTTATCGGAAGTTTGGGAGTAGCCGGGGTAATTGCCGGGGTTGCATTGAAGGATTTAGTTTCCAGTATATTTTCAGGGATGCTGATTGGAATTGATAAAGCGTATAAAGTCGGCGATTATATTACTATAGGAACTCATTCAGGAACGGTGCAGGAAATTGGTTTTTTAACCACTAAAATCCTTACTGATGACGGAAAAAAGGCATACATTCCGAATCAGGTTGTCTTTAATGCCCCATTTTACAATATTACAGCTTCTCCTCAGCGAAGAATTATTTTAAATTTCGAAATTCCGGCTGATGAAGATATCAGCAAAGCTCAAAAAGGAATTTTAGAGGTTGTCAAAAATCTTGAAAACGTAGATCGTTTGGATAGTGTGGAAGTTATTTTCACAGACTTAAAACAGGGTGTTTTCAATCTTCAGGCAAAATTCTGGATGAAGATAGGGGCTAATATGGTTCAGCTCAAAAGCGAAGCCTACTTAAAAATAAAAGAGCGCCTGGATACAGATGGAATTCAGCTGGTCACTCCAACAAGCATAAGCATCACAAATGGAGAAGCCGGTATCAATGAAAATCATGATAAATAAAAAAAGCAGTCAAACCGACTGCTTTTTTTATTGAGGATTTAAAGTTACTTTCCAATAATTAGCTTTTCAGTTACTTTCTCTCCGTTTTCCAAAGCAATTGAAATCAAATAATTTCCACTTGTAAGATCATTAACTTTTAATATTGTTTCACCTTTAAAGGTTCCATTTTTCACCAATCTTCCGGAAGCATCAAATAATGAATAATCCGCTTTTTGTGATTGATTTTTTAATTTAATATTTACTACATCGTAAGAAGGATTAGGGTAGATTGAGAAGCCACTCTTTATTTCAGATTCTGAAGTTCCCAACGATTGAGTAATTGAGAAGTTTGAAGAATTTACTGCAAAATAGATGTTATTAAGTGCTTTTACCATAATTCTTGCTGAGGCAATATTTTCATTAGGTAATACCACTGATGCAGATCCGTTATTCGGAACACTTGCCGCCAACACTGTATTAAAAGTAAGCCCTCCGTCTTTCGAAAGTAAAATTGTTACATTCTGAGTGTTGATCGTTCCCGTATTGGTTCCTGCAACATTCCAGGTAATATTGGTTGCTGTACCTCCAACATAAGCTATATTACTTGTATGTGAAGAAACCGTGAAAGGACCATCACTTGTAACGGTTACTACCATTGCATCTCTTGCTGCCTGATTTCCTGTTGCTTTATTATCGTTAACCAGCAAAGAGAAATTCAACGTTCTAGCAACGCTTGGCGTAACTTCCCATTTTGGAATAAGGTTATTGGCAATTACAGAACTTAACACAGGAAAATATCTTGAAGGAGAAGTTGTCGGCAACAAGGAACGATACACAGGACCCGCCGTTGCTGTAGAAACCGGAGGCTGAGTATTTGATGTATTATCATACTGTTCCCATAAATAAGTGATCGGATCTCCGTTAGGATCGGTACCTGTTCCTGTTAAAACAAAGGCCGTTCCATTAGGGATAATGTAATCCGCTCCCGCATCTGCAGTTGGAACCAGATTATTATTAGAAACTTTTACTGAACAATCTGTCGATCTCTGCAGCACAGCATACATTTCTTGTACATTTGCTGCATGAAAATAAGCATCACTATTATTTTGAACGTTGTTTGTTGATCCGCAAATTCCTGCATAAGCCATAATAGTGCTTCCACTACCCGGCTCATACGCCGTAGGGTTATTGGCATTCCCGCTGCATGAACCTGTATTCGCTCTGAAAGTATGATTTCCACCAAACTGATGCCCCATCTCATGCGCAACATAATCAATATCAAAGGGATCACCAACCGGAGCACCGGAACCCGTAACGCCTCTTGCTTTATTTGACGTACATACCGACCCTAAATAAGCGACACCACCTCCACCGGTACTGAAAACATGACCAATATCGTAATTAGCAGTTCCAATAACTGTGTTAATATTAGTCTGATTTTGACCTAACATTGTAGATCCATCGTTATTGGTATAAGGATCTGTAGTGGCATTCGTATAAATCAATAAATTATTGTTGGCTATCATTACCATGGTAGAGGATATCGTCTTTTCGTAAACACCATTTACCCTCGTCATTGTTGTAGCCATTGCAGCAAGCGCACCAGCTACTGTTCCTCCATGAAAAGTTGTATATTCTCCTGTTGCCGCTAAAGCCAATCTATATGTTCTGAATTGCCCATCAGAAACCAAAGGTGCTTTATTGGCAGAACCACTATTTTTTAAATTATCCAGTTCATTTTCAACGTGACATTCAAAAAGCCTGTCATTTTTAGGTAAATCTTTTCTTTTATACAGCATGAAAGAAGAATGATCTTTTGTGTAACTATCCAGATAGCTTATTTCCCAATTGTCAAAATACATTACACTGATTCCCGTTTGCGGTGTAAGACTGAAACGGATTGAGTTTTCCGGATGCCCCTTTTGCCAGCCAACATACGAACGAATCTCCGGAAATTTAGCCTGTAACTCAGGCTCCATTACAGGGGCTTCCTGAACAATATAATCTCTTATTTTCCCGTCTGAATCGGGAAATTTAATAATTAAGCTTTCGTCTTTGGAAAAACGTTGTGGAGCATTTTTAAGATCAGCTTTAATGTTGTCTAAATCCAACTGATACAAAGAAAAAACAGTAGGCGTTGTCCATCTTGGACTTAAATCTTCTCTACTTACTTTTTGATCTTTGAGTTTTGTCCAATAATTCTGCTGGCTAAATGCCTGCGCCGCTATTAAAAGACACGAAACAATAAATGGTTTAGTTTTCATGATCGTAATTTATATATTAATATTAGTGGCTGATTGGTTTCTCTTATTTTAGAAGATTAACTACTTATTATTATGCTTAATAAAAAAGAAAATCGTGCTTACAATAAAAGAGAATAATTAGGAAATAAAAGGAAAAACCATAAAGGATATTCATTTTAAAACCCAATTATTGTAAAAATAATAATTTAAAAATGAATACATTACATTTTAACAAAAAAACCGTTCCAAAAAATGAAACGGTTTTAAAGTTTTATATTAAAATTTTAGATTAAGCTAAAACTTCTTTTACTTTGTTTGCTGCTTCTTCCAAAGTAATTGCAGAATGAACAGGAAGTCCAGATTCGTCAATTAATTTTTTAGCTTCAACAGCGTTAGTTCCCTGTAGTCTTACGATCAATGGAACAGGAAGGCTTCCCATAGCTTTGTAAGCGTCTACAACTCCTTGAGCAACTCTGTCACATCTTACGATACCTCCAAAGATGTTGATTAGGATTGCTTTTACGTTTGGATCTCTAAGGATGATTCCGAAAGCAGTTTGTACTCTCTGAGCATCTGCAGTACCACCTACGTCAAGGAAGTTAGCAGGGTTACCACCTGATAATTTGATGATATCCATAGTAGCCATTGCAAGACCGGCACCGTTTACCATACAAGCAACGTTACCATCCAGTTTTACGAAGTTAAGACCCGCTTCACCAGCTTCAACATCCATTGGATCTTCTTCTCTTGTATCTCTAAGCTCAGCTAAATCTTTGTGACGGAATAATGAGTTGTCATCTAAAGTTACTTTAGCATCTACAGCGATAATTTTGTTATCAGAAGTTTTTAATACCGGGTTGATTTCGAAAAGAGAAGCATCAATACCTGTGTACGCATTGTAAAGAGAACCGATGAATTTTACGAATTCTTTGAAAGCATTCCCTTCAAGACCTAGGTTGAAAGCAATTTTTCTAGCCTGGAACCCCTGAAGACCTAAAGCTGGATCAATGATTTCTTTGTGGATTAAGTGAGGAGTTACTTCTGCAACGTGCTCAATATCCATACCTCCTTCAGTAGAATATACGATTGTATTTTTACCTTCAGCTCTGTCTAATAGAATAGAAACATAAAATTCTTTAGTTTCTGACTCTCCCGGATAATATACATCCTCTGCAACCAAAACAGAATTTACTTTTTTACCTTCAGCAGAAGTTTGTGGAGTTACCAACTGCATTCCGATGATGTTCTGAGCGTTCTCTTTAAGCTTATCCATGTTTGGAGAGAACTTTACACCACCACCTTTACCACGACCACCTGCGTGGATCTGAGCTTTTACTACCCACCCTTGAGCGCCAGTTTCAGCCGTTAGTTTTTCAGCAGCAGCTACCGCTTCATCTACGTTGTTTGCTACGAAACCACGTTGGATTGCTACTCCATACTTTGATAAAATCTCTTTTGATTGATACTCGTGAAGATTCATATTATTTTTATTATTTTATTTTAAAATTTAAAGGTTGACAAATTTACTAAAAAGACACGGAAGTTCAAGTTTATTGACTTAAAAATTAAAGCTTGCCTAACTTGATTTTTAACATATTCTCCAAATTTGCTTTATTCTTCGGATAATTTCTGAGAGTGAGACCCTATAAACAGAATTTTTAGCGTCCGAAAATAACCGGTTAAACTTGCAAAAGTATAGTATGAAATAAGTAAAACCTGTTAAAGTTTGACAGGATATTGCTAATACTAAATGCTTTGACGCTCGCTTCGCTCGCGCCTCCATTTTAAATTCTGCCTTTCGCAAAATGAAAAATAAGCATCAACCAGCTTAGAATCATTAATAATCCCCCAAGAGGCGTAATTGGTCCTAAAAATTTAAGGTTGGCTCCTAAGTAATCCTGTAAGCTTAGGAAATAAATACTTACTGAAAATAAAAATGTTCCGGCAATCATTAAAATTGAGGTCCATTTTTCTGATGAAGTTTCAAACTTCAAAATGTAGCCGATAATTAATAAGAAAAATGCAGCATACATTTGATATCTTACTCCTGTTTCAAAACTTTCCAGTCTTTCCACGGATAAAATTTTCTTCAAGGCATGTGCTCCGAATGCGCCAAGAATTACGGAAAGCATTCCATATACGGCTCCAAAAACTAAAGTAATTGTTTTCATTTTATAACTCTTCTAATTCTAGTTTCAAATATTTTTTCGTTTTATAATCCTGCCAGGTTCCAACAATAGTGTTCCCTTTCATTTCCGTTTCTATTAGAGCTCTAAAAATCCGTTGGTTGGTTTCTTCACTATAGTAATCATTCTCTATCATGGAGATATGATTCCCTTTGATCTTACCATTCCACTCAATTAGCTTTTTAGTTCTATCATACCAGTACTTTGCAGAAAAAGAACCATCTTGATACACTTTGCCGATCAAAACGGTGATAGGGTATTTGCCATCAATTTTCCCTTGATATAATTTATTGCTAAAACTTGTTCTGTCAGCCGTTTCTGAACCTGACAGCAAATTTTTCGCATAAGGGCTCCAGTATTTTTCCAACTGTTTATACGGAAACTCTACAACATGACTTCCTAAATCATCCAACGCTCTCATCGCATGATTCGAACATCTTCCGGCAACAAAGGTTAATTTATCTTTGCCGAAATAATATTCAATATCTTCCAAAGTAAAATCCGTAAAACAGTCTTCGTAAATAGCAATCTGATCCGCAACTTCTTCCGACGGATTCTTCTCAGATTTTAACTGAACAAGAAAATCACTGACCTCCTTTTTAATACTTTTCTGAATTAAATTTTCAACCGTTTTTACTGAACCTGACTGAAATAAATCTTTAGCGTTAATGAAATTTCCCGTTCTCAGATCAAAATTCTTCCAGATTGAAAAACCTTCAGGATAAGCGCCTGAAGCTTCTCCATCTAGCGCAAGACTCAGAATATTTTTAGGGGTCTCCAGCTTTTCCCAACTATAAAAATAGACATAATTGGAATAGGAAGTCTTTCCCGTAGAAACCAGCTTGAAAGGATTTCCTGGCGATCCGGGAATGTATTCCAGTTGATCAACCTGCAGAAAAGTATTAATTTTATTTTCCACTCTGGGATTTACAGCATAAGAAATCACCGGAAAAACAGTGTCTTCAGATTTTGGAGGCAAATCCTTAATGGTTAAACTTTTCTGTTGTGAAAAACTTAAGCCGGAAATCAGCAGAAAAAATATAATTTTCTTTTTCACTATGCAGGATGTAAAAAATATGAAGTTAGCTTGCCAATCAGTATTACAACTCCTAAAATGATAAACATGATAGCAAATCTTTTAGAACTTCTGAATCCGGGATGATTGGTTTTCTTTAAAAACAAACCAAAGATTAAGAAGATAATGGCAAAAATAATTTGTAGCATTACTGACCTCTCATTCTGTTAAACTCATTGATCACTTCGTGATGACTCACCGTTTTATCTTTGAAATACGTCACAAAATGCTGCTTTTCTTCTTCTGTTGCACCTAATTGGTTCAAAATATTCAATAAGTGCATTTTCATATGACCTTTCTGAATGCCGGTGGTGATCAAAGAACGCAGTGCTCCAAAATTCTGAGCGAGACCGGAAACCGCCAAAATACTCATCAATTCCTGCGCAGAAGGCTTTCCAAGAAGTGCCAAAGAAAATTTAACCAACGGATGAAGATTCGTTAAGCCACCTACAACCCCAACAGAAATCGGCAGGTCGATCCAGAATCTGAAAATTCCATTGTCGATTGTACAATGCGTTAAAGAAGAATATTTTCCGTTTCTTGCCGCATAAGCGTGTGCACAAGCTTCCGTTGCTCTAAAATCGTTTCCAGTAGCAATTACAACAGCATCTACTCCATTCATAATTCCCTTATTGTGAGTGGTAGCACGGAAAGGCTCAATTTCAGCAATGGTTACCGCCTGCTTGAATTTCCAGGCAAACTCTTCATTGGGAATTCCGCTGTCATCCTTTAAATCTTCTATCTTACAAGAAACCTCAGCTCTTACGATACAATCCGGTGTAAAGTTCGAAAGAATATTCATCACAATCTGTAAAGAATTCTTCTCTTCCTGTGAAAAATCTTCACTGATCGCCACTTCCTGTTTCAATGTTTTCCCGAACTGTTCCAGACAGGAATTAATGAAATTCGCGCCCATAGAATCTACCGTATCAAAACTTGCTTTCAGCTGATAATAATTCGGCATTTCGGAAGTTTTGTCGACTAATTTTATATCTAAAATTCCACCACCGCGATTTCTCATATTCGCAGTAATGTCGTTGGTAGCTTCAATTAATTTCTTCTTTAAATTAAAGTTGAAAAAATGAAGCAGTTTATGAGGTTCAACATTAAAAATAAAGTGGGTATGACCTAATTTTTCGTTGTTAATGATCGTTGTTTTAAAACCACCTTTATCGATCCAGAACTTGGCTGCTTTGGAAGCCGCCGCAACCACCGAACTTTCTTCAACAGCCATTGGAAGCGCCAGAAGTTTTCCGTCGATCAGGAAGTTTGGGGCAATTCCGTAAGGCATATAAAAATTGGAAATCGTATTTTCCGAGAACTCTTCGTGAAGTTTTTGCAGGTCGTGGTTATTATTCCAATATTGTTGCAAAATCTGCTCATAACTTCTGTCATTACTCAGGTATTCTGAAATAAGCCAATCGATTTTTCTTTGTTTGGAAAGTTTTGAAAATCCTTCAACAGGTTGATGATTCATAGCAAAAATTTATGTTCGTAAAGATAAGGATTTTGAAGGATTTTGATTGAATGAGTTTTGTATATTTGTTTAAGTGTATAGAATTTTGCTTTATGATATTTGACATTGAATCTAAAAATATCTATGATGAACTTTATCAAAATTCAATTCAAAATATCCAAGGCGGAAAAAATGATATTGATTTTAATTTAGTTGATAAAAAAAATGATAAACGGCGTGGGATTACTTTATTGATAAGGCCTGATGAAGATATTAAAAATCAAATAATCAAATTTCAAAAAGAACTATTTGAAATTGATGAAAATCAATATTATCAGCCTGAATCCCACTGTGTTATCTGTTATTTCTTGTTATGATGGATTTGAACTAGATAAAATAGATATTGGAAGATATTCAGAAATTATTCAAAATTCTTTGATTAACAATAATGATTTCTTTATTACATTCAAAGGTGTAACGACTTCTACGAATGCAATAATGATTCAAGGTTTTTGTACAAATAGCAGGCTAAGTGAAATCAGACAAAATCTAAGGAATGATTTTAAAAAATCGGATTTAGAAAATTCGATAGATGCCAGATATATTATAAAAACATCACATATAACTTCAGTCAGATTTATTACAAAATTGAAAAATCCAAAATCTTATTCGCAAATAATAAACAAATACAGAAAGTTCAACTTTGGTAATTTCAAACCTAAAGAATTTGAACTCGTCTATAATGATTGGTATCAAACTAATGAAATTGTAAAAGTGCTAAAATCATTTTCGCTGAAGTAATGTATTTGATATTCCTGTTAGTAACTTAATTGACAAAAACTATCGTATTTGTAATAAATTGAACTTATTTTTGGCGTAAATTGAACACTATAACTATCACTCAAAATCGTCCAATCTTATGAATTTCGACCGCATCAAAGAAAAACTCGAAATACTTGCAGATGCTGCTAAGTACGATGTTTCGTGTTCTTCCAGCGGCGGAAAAAGAAAGAATAATGGTGGTTTGGGCGACAGCTCAGCCAGCGGAATTTGTCACACTTATACGGAAGACGGACGTTGTGTCTCGCTTCTCAAAATTCTTTTGACCAATCATTGTATTTACGATTGCATCTATTGCGTTTCCAGGAAATCAAATGACATCAAACGTGCTGCTTTTACAGTTGAGGAAGTAGTCGATTTGACCATCAGTTTTTATCGTAGAAATTATATCGAAGGTTTATTTTTAAGTTCCGGAATTTTCAAAGACGCAGATACAACAATGGAACGCTTGGTTCGGGTTGCTAAAAAACTGAGATCCGAACATAATTTCAATGGCTATATTCATTTGAAATCAATTCCGGGAGCGAGTGACGATTTGATGAATGAAGCGGCACTTTACGCTGATAGACTTTCCGTAAACTTAGAAATTCCAACTGAATCAGGATTGAAATTATTGGCTCCTGATAAAAACCGTGAAGATATTCTTCAGCCAATGAGAATTGTTCAGAAAGGGATTCAACAGTATAAAGATGAAAAGAAGATCATCAGAAGCACTCCAAAATTTGCTCCAGCGGGACAATCGACTCAAATGATTGTGGGCGCAACCAATGAAAATGATTTGCAAATCATCAAAGTGGCTGACCATTTTTACAAAAACTATGGAATGAAACGGGTTTATTACTCAGGTTATATTCCTGTAACTGTTGACAATCGCTTACCGGCAATTACTGCGGAAGTTCCTGTTTTGCGGGAAAATCGTTTATATCAATCGGATTGGCTGATGCGGTTTTATGGTTTCAAAGCAGATGAAATTCTGGATTTTAATATGCCTTTCCTGGATTTAGAAGTGGATCCGAAATTAAGTTGGGCTTTAAGAAACCTTGAACAGTTTCCAGTAAATCTTCAAACTGCAGATTATAAAATGATTCTCAGAATTCCGGGAATCGGTGTGAAAACGGCGCAGAAAATTGTAAGTGCAAGAAAATTCCAGGTTCTGAACATAGACCATCTTAAAAAACTTGGCGCAGCAGTCAACCGTGCTAAATATTTTATTGATTTCACATATGGAAATCCGTTTCTGAAACACTTAACTGATTTGAATTTGAGAAAGTTAATTATCGGGGGAAGTCAGTCAAAATTTCAGAATCAGTTTTCTCAGCAATTGACTTTGTTCTAATTAAAATGACTACTCTCCTCTACGATGGCAGTTTCGATGGGCTTTTCACAGCGATATTTGAAGTTTTCGAGTATCGTTATAAAGATGTGGAAATCGTTAACAGAGAAAATTTCCAACAGGAAAATATGTTTGCTGAGATTCACGAAGTTGTTACCCAACAAGAAAAGGCAGAAAGAGTTCTCAATAAATTAGAACAACATATTGGCAAATCAGGAATCAATGATTTGATGCGCGTATATCTTTCGGAAGATACTGAATTGGAACAGTTGATTTTATCCGTCGTAAAACAATCAGTGAAATTTCCGAATGGTAATGTCCTGAAAAATTTCGCCAATGATGATATTTTGAAAATCGCCAAAATCTGTAAATCCGTAAGCAGGGAAAGACACAGAATGACTGCTTTTGTAAGATTTGAGAAAATGCAGGATGATATTTATTTCGCAAAAATTGATCCTGATTTTAATGTGTTACCATTAATCAGAAAACATTTCAAAGACCGATATGCCGACCAAAAATGGATGATCTATGATTTGCGCAGACACTATGGATTGTTCTACGATTTGGAAAACTGCGAATTCTTTTATCCTGATGAAAAATTAGATTTAAACCAATACCAGGAGAAATTCCACGATGAAGAAAAAAAATATCAAACGCTTTGGCAAAGCTATTTCACTAAAACCAATATTAAGGAACGGAAAAATATAAAACTGCATATTCAGCACGTCCCTAAGCGATACTGGAAATATCTGACAGAGAAATATTAACTTCTACTCTATCGATTATTATTAAAAAAAACAGAAAGATATATTTTCAATCTTTCAAATTTTAGAACTTTTTAATCGTTTATATTCAAATCTCCTATAAAGTTACTGCAATTATCTGAACTTGTTTTTGTAAATTTGTGTTCGAAATTTTTTACTAGATGAAAGAGAGTGCTGTAAAAAAAATTGCAGTTCTTACTTCAGGAGGAGATTCTCCGGGTATGAATGCAGCATTAAGGGCGGTAGTAAGAACCGCAAATTATTATAATATCGAGTGTTACGGAGTAAGAGAGGGCTACAATGGGCTAATCAATAATGATTTCCTGAAAATGGGACCTCGTTCCGTAAAAAATATAATCAACCAGGGTGGAACTATTCTGAAATCTGCCCGCTCCATGGAGTTTAAAACAAAGGAAGGTCGTCAAAAGGCGTACGATAACTGTGTAAAACATGGTGTCGATGCTTTGGTATGTATCGGAGGAGACGGAACTTTCACCGGAGCAAAAATTTTTAACGAAGAATTCGGAATCAAGGTAATTGGTGTTCCGGGAACTATTGATAATGATATTTTCGGAACTGATAACACCATCGGATATGACACTGCCTTGAATACGGCAATGGAAGCAATTGATAAAATCCGTGATACCGCAACTTCTCACAACAGGGTTTTCTTTGTAGAAGTAATGGGTCGCGACGCAGGTTTTATCGCTTTGAATAGTGGATTGGCTTCCGGAGCTTTGGATATTTTAATTCCAGAAAGAAAAGACAGTATTGATGAGCTTTTCGCTAATTTCAGAAATGCCGAAAGAACGGGAAAATCCTCCAGTATCGTTGTAGTAGCTGAAGGAGAGAAATTAGCCAATATTTATGAATTAGCCGAAAAAACCAAGGCTGAATTCCCTGATTATGACATCCGTGTTGCCATCTTAGGACATATCCAGAGAGGAGGTTCTCCAAGCTGCGCCGACAGAGTTTTGGCAAGCAGACTGGGTTACGGAGCCGTAACAGGATTAATGGAAGGACAAACCAATGTAATGGCAGGAATGCGTTCCAACGATCTGGTTTATACACCCATCGAAGAAGCCATTAAAAAACACAACGAAATCAATAAGGATCTTTTACTGATTTCAGAAATTTTAGCAATCTAATATTTTTAATATAATTTAAAACAAACTATTATGTCAACAATCAAAGTAGGTATCAACGGGTTTGGTAGAATTGGACGTCTTGTTTTCAGAGCAATGACTGAAAGAGACAACATCGAAGTAGTGGGAATCAATGACCTTATCGATGCTACATACATGGCTTACATGTTAAAATATGATTCTGTACACGGGATTTTTCCAGGTGAGGTTTCTGTAGAAGGAAACGACCTTGTTGTAAACGGAAAAAGAATCAGAGTAACAGCAGAAAGAGATCCTAACAACCTAAAATGGAACGAAATCGGAGCTGATTATATCGTTGAATCTACAGGTTTATTCTTAGATAAAGAAAATGCTGCAAAGCACATCAACGCAGGTGCTAAGAAAGTAATTCTTTCTGCTCCTTCTAAAGATGATACTCCAATGTTCGTAATGGGTGTAAACCACACAGAACTTACAGACGATATCAAAATCTTATCAAACGCTTCTTGTACAACCAACTGTTTAGCTCCTTTAGCTAAAGTAATTCACGATAACTTCGGAATCGTAGAAGGTTTGATGACAACGGTACACGCTACAACTGCAACTCAGAAAACTGTTGACGGTCCTTCAATGAAAGACTGGAGAGGTGGTAGAGCTGCTCTAAACAATATCATCCCTTCTTCTACAGGTGCTGCAAAAGCGGTAGGAAAAGTGATTCCTTCATTAAACGGAAAATTAACAGGTATGTCTTTCAGAGTACCAACTGTTGACGTTTCTGTGGTAGATTTAACGGTAAGACTTGAAAAAGCTACTTCTTACGAAGAAATCTGTGCTGCGATCAAAGCTGCTTCTGAAGGTGAATTGAAAGGTATTCTTGGATACACTGAAGATGCTGTAGTTTCTCAGGATTTCGTAGGAGACAAGAGAACTTCAATCTTCGATAAGGATGCTGGTATCATGCTTTCTCCTAACTTCGTAAAGCTTGTTTCTTGGTATGACAACGAAATGGGGTATTCTAATAAGTTAGTTGATATGTTGGTACATGCTGCTTCTTTGTAATTAGCAAATTACAACAAAATAAAACCTTCCAAATTGGAAGGTTTTATTTTTTATCTTTAATATATAAATTAAACTATGGATTCAAAAGGGTTTCAGGAAAAATCGGGATTTCCAAAATTCATTCTTATCATCCTTGTTTTTCAATCTATTGTAACTACTTTAATTCTTCTTAAGGATAAAGAATCTCCTTGGGTTGTACTTTATGTAACAGTTCCTCTGATTCTATTGTTTGCTTTTTCTTTTTTAAGATTACGTATTAATCAGAACTATTTTGAATACAGCTTTTTCCCTTTCACTTTTAAAACAACTAAGATCCCTTGGAATGAAATTCAAGAAATTCAATTTGTAAATACAGATCCTATTTCTGATTTTGGAGGTTGGGGAGTGAGGTTCTCAAAAAAATATGGCAAAGCTTTTATTACCGGAAATAATGAGATTATATTTTTACAACTGAAAAATGGTAAAAAAAGATCGTTTACTATTATAAACAAAGAAAAAATTTTATATTTTTTTAATGAAAATGAAATATCTTTTATAAATAATAGATGAAAACTCTCCCTTGCATATACTTTAAGTAAAAAATAACAATCAATATTACTTATTGTACATTTTTATTTCCTCCTCCTAAATCAACATTAAATAATTGATATCCCACGCCAAACCCAAACCACAAATTACCATTATTTCTCCACTGATAATGTTTCTGATTATTAATTTGATCTACACCACAATAAATTCCAGCTTGAATCTTTTTATATTGTAACATCACTCCAGTAAACATAGTTAAGGTTGCAGCATTTATATTCTCGTCCGCCCCGACTCCTAAAGAATTATTTGAATTCAGTTCTACACTTCCTAATCCTGCACCAATTTGTATATAATAATCTGTTGAATAAAATTTCCCTACTCTCCAATTTAATGTTGAACTCAAATTAAATTGTGCTTCAAATGTTTTTTCATCTTGAGGTCGGAATTTAAATGGTAAGGTTAATATCCCAACTGAGAAACGATCTGGAACCTCTGCTATTTTTTCAGCTTTGGCCAGAAACTCCTCTTTAGAGACATAAAAAAGTTTATAGTTATAATAACTTGCTTTAGATATTGATCCTTTAGATTCTTTAAATGGAGGATCAACTTTCACCCCTATAGTATTACCTGAAATATCTACAATTTTATACTTTACTCCATCTTCCAAATAATTCGGATTATTTGTAGCCTCATTATATATTTCAGTTTTCTTTACATCAGTACCTGTATGTTTTGCAGGAGCTTTGAAGGTAAATGATTCTCCAATTTTTATTTCCTGTCCAGAAACCGTTTGCGTCCATCCAAAAAGGAACAGCAATACAATTTTTGTTCTCATGATATTTAGTTTAGTTATAGAATAACAAATCTCGGTCTTATTCCAACACAAAAAAATCACCCTTTCGTGGTATTTTTAATAAAATTTGAAAAGGGAAGCCATTAAATTCTACTTCAACTGACAAATCTCACAATCTTATTTAAATGAAAAACCTGTATTTTTATAGGAATGGAAAACACGATTTTACAACCTAGATTTAAGAATTCATCTCATTTCAAAGAATTTTGGACAAAAGGCAACGGAAAGCAGCTTATTGAATTTTCCGGTGCAGAAATAAATTTTAGTGATTTTGAGAAATTCGCACCCTATTTTTATCATGTAGATGAGATCGGTGATGAGGTTGTAAGAGAAGTTTATCTTACCAAAAAATTCCATCAAGCTTCCAAGGAAATTGAATATTATATCCGAAACGGTGTTTTGGAAAATGATGATACACCCGAAAGTGTAAAAAAACTTTTTCTTCAGACTCAAAAAATCCCTGACTGGCTTGATTATGATTTAATCAAATCCGGCGCAGAGCTATGTATGAGAGCTAATCTCGATTCTCTCATTTCTTTGAGAGATTATTGTCTGATTGGCGGCTATGATTATGCTTACCTCAACAAACCTCTAATTGTCACAGAAGCACTGAAAAAAGGTGCCGTAAAACGTCTTTCTGAAACCTTGGATTTTTGGGTAAATGTTACAAGATATGACGCATTGGAAGTTCATAAAAAAGGATATGAATTTGCCCTCAAAACACGATTAATCCATTCATATGCCAGAGTTTCCATCAAAAGATATTATAAGGATTGGGACACAGAAAACTGGGGCGAGCCGATCAATTCCTGGGATATGATGGCCACTTATATTGGTTTCAGTCTTGTTTTTTTACAAAGCCTTCATAAATTGGGAAATACTTTCTCAGAGAAAGAGGAAAAAGGAATCTTTCACCTTTGGAAATATGTAGGTTATTTACTCGGAATTCCGGAAAATCTTCTTCCCAATGACAAAAAACAGGCTACAGAATATTTTTATTTGTGGACTTCCATTCAGCCATCTGCTGATAAAGATTCTGTACTTCTTGCTCATTCTCTTCTCAATGAATCGTTGGAAAATCCTATTTTAAAATATCAGTTTCAAAGAAAAAATTTACGTTATCTTCATATTTGCTGTACCTGGTTTCTATTAGATGATGAAGTTTGTAAGAGATTACAAATTCCTGATGTTTCTAACAAAAATGCTTTCCCGAGAACAAAATGGCTGATCAATAAAATTTATGATAAACTGGTAAGCCGACAAGCCAGAATAAACAAAGGAAATAAGGATCAGATGAAAGTATTGAGTGATTATTTAAAAATCACCCACAACTCAAATTTCCATTAAATGCATCAAAATCCAAACTAACACATTCTTTTAATTTTGAATAAGTTAAGTATGAATACCTTATATTTTCATCACTTAAAAAATGATTTTCTGTAATAAATAATATTAGCTTTTCATTGAGAAATTATGTATTTTTGAGAAATTATAATTATACAGATGAGTAACGCAGACGATAAAAAGAAAGCACTTGCCTTAGTGCTTGAAAAACTAGATAAAACATACGGAAAGGGAACTGTAATGACTTTAGGAGACAGTTCTGTGGACAATACCATTGAAGTAATTCCTTCAGGATCTTTAGGATTAGACATCGCTTTAGGGGTTGGTGGTTATCCAAGAGGAAGAATCATTGAAATCTACGGTCCGGAATCTTCAGGTAAAACGACTTTAACACTTCATGCCATTGCAGAAGCTCAGAAAGCAGGAGGAATTGCTGCATTCATTGATGCTGAACATGCATTCGACAGAACCTATGCTGCAAAATTAGGAATCGATTTAGAAAACTTAATTATCTCTCAACCTGATAACGGGGAGCAGGCATTAGAAATTGCTGATAATCTTATCCGTTCAGGAGCGATAGATATTGTAGTCATCGACTCAGTAGCTGCACTTACTCCAAAAGCGGAAATTGAAGGAGAAATGGGAGATTCCAAAATGGGTCTTCACGCAAGACTGATGTCTCAGGCGTTAAGAAAATTAACTGCTACTATTTCAAGAACAAAATGTACGGTGATCTTCATCAACCAGTTGAGAGAGAAAATCGGGGTGATGTTCGGAAACCCTGAAACTACAACCGGTGGTAATGCTTTGAAATTTTACGCTTCTGTAAGAATTGATATCAGAAAAGCTTCTGCTCCAATTAAAAACGGAGATGAAGCGATCGGAAGCCGTGTGAAAGTGAAGATTGTAAAAAACAAAGTAGCTCCACCTTTCAAACAAGCGGAATTCGACATTATGTACGGCGAAGGGGTTTCTAAAACAGGAGAAATTTTAGATCAGGCGGTAGAACAGGGAATTGTGAAGAAAAGCGGTTCTTGGTTTAGCTATGAAGAAACAAAATTAGGACAAGGTCGTGATGCGGTGAAAGACGTATTGAAGGACAATCCTGAACTTTCTGAAGAGTTGGAAAATAAAATTAAAGAAGAGATTGCTACTAAAAAATAGTAATCTGTTTGAATAAAAAAACTCAGCGGAGCCTTTGGCTCCGCTGAGTTTTTTTATATCCGTTTTAGTTTCGGCGGCAAAGCCGCCGAAACTAAAACGGAATTAAGGTTTATCCTCCGTTAGCTCAAATCCCCAGTCTTTACCTTTTTGGATTGCAGGAATACCTTTCGTCATCCAGACCGGAGCTTTAGCACCTTTCAAATAATAATCGAAAAACTGTTGCTCACGGATTTGAATATCTTTTCTGTTCTGACGTTTGATAAGATTATGATCGTCGCCATTATAGTTCAGAAGCCATACCGGTTTCCCAAGCCGTCGTAAAGCCGTAAACATTTCAATTCCCTGATACCAAGGTACAGCTCCATCTTTATCGTTACTCATGATCACCACAGGAGTTTTCACCTGATTAATTGCAAAAAGTGGCGAATTTTTAATATACAGCTCAGGAGCTTCCCAAAGGTTTTTCCCTAACCTACTCTGCGATTTTTCATATTGGAATTGGCGGTTCATTCCTGAAGACCACCGGATTCCTCCGTAGGCAGAAGTCATGTTAACAACAGGAGCTCCACTCCATGCTGCTGCATACATATCCGTATGAGCAATAAGATAGACCACCTGATAACCACCCCAGCTTTGCCCCTGGATTCCTATTTTAGTACCATCTACCCAGGAATTCTGTTTTAGTTTTTCTACTCCGGAGTTGATATATTCCATTGCCGATTCTCCAGGAAAACCATTGACATATGAAATATCAGGAGTGAAAACCAAATATCCATTACTCACGAAGTAAGAAATATTCAGTCTTGAAGGCGTTGGAGCAGGTGCTATATAACGATTCAGGTTATCTGAAAGCTTTTCGTAGAAATACACAATCATAGGGTATTTTTTATTAGGATCGAAATTTTCCGGCTTATACAAAACTCCTGTAGATGGATTTCCTCTTGTAGTTGTCCAGTTTACCAGCTCACTCATCCCCCAGTTATAATTGCTTTGTTGAGGATTGGTATCGCTTAATTTTTGTTGTTCGGAAAAATCTGATGTGGCAAAAATATTGGGAGAATCTGTGTATGATTCCTTTACTAAAATATATTCCTCCACATTTTTTGCTTTCTGAAGACTTCTGTATCCCCAGACATTCTCCATTTGGATTTTTACAGGATCAGAATTCGACTGAATTTTTGTTTTAAAAATTCCGTTTGCCTTGGATGTATTATCAAATGCTGATAAATAAATGGAATTTTTACGGTTTAAACTTTTAATATCCTTATCTAAATCGTAGGTATCAAATGTTATTTTATTTTTACGTCCGTACCCATTCGTAATATTTCTTGGCTTTTTTGATCCATTAAGGAAAAATTCCCAAATGTCAAAACGATCTTTAATAATCACCGACTCATCATTATCTGTCCAGGAAGCGATACCATAAGCACTTGGAAAATCCGGCATATCGAACTCTTCATCTACAAAAGAAACCTGCAATCCATTATTCAATGGAAGTGTCTGTTTGTTCTTAACATTATAGCTAAAATACATTCCTTTTTCCCTATCAAAAATCACGATAAATTTTCCGAGCGGAGAAACAGAAACTGATCCATCCAGATTCTTAATAATTTCTGTTCTATCTCCTGTTTTATTATCAATAAGGAAATAGGTTTTCTTTGTAGAACCCTCCCATTGGGATGAAATACGGTTATTTAAACTTGTAATACCGATCACAAAATCTGCATTTCCATCGTTTACCAATCGTAAAGTATCCAAATCTTCTCCGTCAATATTTCTGAAGAAATCAGGCTTTTCAGTTTGCATTACTGCAGCGTAGGATTTTTTAAGATCATTTTTAAGTTCCTTCAACTGAACTGTTTGCAGATAATCATCTTTATAGTTCCAGATATCCACAACAGCGTGATCATTCGCAATCATGGCTGTATCTTTGGCAACAGGTTTTGGAGCAACCCCAAAATACAATTGCTTTCCATTTTTACTGAATATCGGGAAACGGTTTTCAGAAATCACCCAATTCTTTCTCATTTGGGCATTTTCATTAGTTACCATCTCTTTTTTGCCGGTCTTAAAATTAAAATAATACAACTGATACAGTTTCACCAGGTCATTCTGTGCAGAAGAAGTTCCTACAAATGCTAACTGATTTCCCTCTTCATCAAAAGACAGCTGTGAAAAATCACCTTCCATTTCAGCAATCTTAATTACAGAGCCCTTTTGGAGATCAACAACCTGAACCGTCTCAAACGCGTATTTCTTCGGCTTTGATTTGTCATTATCTTTTTTTTCTACAACCTTTTCATCTCCGGAATCCTTCTCCTCTTTCTTATCCTTACTTTTCTTCTCTTCCGGTTTTTTGGTTACAAAAACCAGCTGTTTACCGTTTTTACTGAATTCATAGCGAATTACATTATCATACGTTGTACTTTTCCCATCCAGAAGATTTCGCACCACCAACTGCAAAGGCTTTGTATTTTTATCCTCATCTTTCTTGTCGTCTCCATCCTCTTTATCAGAAGCATCATCCGAAGACCTATCTTTCATATTTTCCAAAAGGTAAGCGACATTTGAGCCTCCCTTTTCAGGAATTTTGAAGGCTTTTACATTGGGTATTTTTTCTGTTATATTACTGAAAAGATTAACTATTGCAAGGCTGTCTTTTGCTAATTTATCCTGTTTCAGTTTTTTATCTTTTACCGCTTTTATATCTTTATATAACGGACGAATCTGGAAAACAGCAAATTTGGAATCATTTGTAAAATCAGCTTTTACTGCTCTTGCAAACTGCTTTGAAATTTTATTTTTAACCGAATACAGAAAAAGAATTGAATTTCCTTCCTGTACATCCACAGAATAGGAAATCCATTTTCCATCATTGGAAATTTTTCTCGCCCCGATATTTTGCCAACTATCATATACTGAATGATCTAAAGGCTTTTTCTGTCCATACACAAAATAGCACATGATGAACAGAATTAAAACTGTACTTCTCAACTTCATTTTAAATACTTTAAAGTTTAAAAATAAGATATTTCTTTGATAAAATCTTTTTCAGTACATCACTTCATTATAGAATGTCAAAATGTCACTTTTCATCAAACGGTATTTTTTTTGAGAAAGATTTGGAAGAAAAAATTAAAACTAAAAATATTATGACGAAAGGAAATATTAATGTATCCGTGGAAAATATTTTTCCGCTTATTAAGAAATTCTTGTACAGTGACCACGAAATCTTTTTAAGAGAATTGATTTCCAATGCAACAGATGCTACTTTAAAACTGAAGCATTTAACGAGCATCGGTGAAGCAAAAGTTGAATACGGAAATCCAAAACTTGAAGTTAAGATTGACAAAGAAAATAAGACTCTTCATATTATCGACCAGGGAATCGGGATGACGGGTGAAGAAGTTGAAAAATACATCAACCAGGTTGCCTTTTCTGGAGCAGAAGAGTTTTTGGAAAAATATAAAGACTCTGCAAAAGATTCAGGAATCATAGGTCATTTCGGACTTGGATTTTACTCTGCCTTTATGGTTGCAGAGAAGGTTGAGATCTTAACCAAATCCTACAAAGATGAACCTGCAGTTCGTTGGATCTGTGACGGAAGTCCGGAATTTACGCTGGAAGAAACTGCTGATAAAACGGATAGAGGAACTGAAATCATTCTTCATATTGCAGAAGATTCTGTAGAATTTTTAGAAGAAGGAAAAATCCGTGAATTGTTATTAAAGTACAACAAATTCATGCCTGTTCCTATTAAATTTGGAACAAAAACCCATACACTGCCTTTACCGGATGATGCTCCTGAAGATGCAGTTGCAGAAACTGAGGAAGTAGACAATATCATCAATAACCCTACTCCGGCCTGGACGATTGCTCCAAGTGAACTGACCAATGAAGATTATATGAACTTCTATCACGAACTGTATCCAATGCAGTTTGAGGAACCTTTATTTAATATTCATTTGAATGTTGATTATCCGTTCAACTTGATAGGGATCTTATTCTTCCCGAAACTGAGCAACAATTTAAATATTGAAAAAGATAAAATTCAATTATATCAGAACCAGGTATTTGTAACGGATGAAGTAAAAGGTATCGTTCCGGATTTCCTAATGCTTCTTCGTGGGGTAATTGATTCTCCGGATATTCCTCTGAACGTTTCCCGTTCGTATTTACAGGCAGATGGTGCAGTGAAGAAAATCTCTTCTTACATCACTAAAAAAGTTGCCGACAAAATGTCATCGCTAATCAATGAAAACCGCGAAGACTATGAGAAAAAATGGAATGATATTAAAGTGGTTATTGAATACGGAATTGTAACGGAAGAGAAATTTGCTGAGAAAGCAGATAAATTCACATTGTACCCTACCACAGACGGAAAATATTTCTTGTGGAATGAGCTGGAAGAAAAAATTAAATTAAATCAAACTGATAAAGATGGAAATTTAGTTATTCTTTACGCTTCCAATGCCGATGAACAACACAGTTATATCCAGTCTGCAAAAGATAAAGGATACGAAGTACTTCTATTAGATTCACCGATTGTTCCTCACGTGATCCAAAAACTTGAAACTTCTAAAGAAAAAATTTCTTTTGTAAGAGTAGATGCAGATCACATCAACAATCTGATCAAAAAAGACGAACCAATCATCGCTAAATTGAACGAAACGGAAAAAGAATCATTGAAGAAAAACGTTGAAGAAGCGATCAATGATACAAAATTCACAGTTCAGCTGGAAGATTTGGACAGCAATGATGCTCCGTTTACCATTACCCAGCCAGAATTCATGAGAAGAATGAAAGATATGCAGGCAACCGGCGGTGGCGGAATGTTTGGAATGGGAGGATTCCCTGAAATGTACAATCTGGTAGTAAATTCCAACAGTGAATTTGCCAATCAAATTTTGAATACAGAAAGTACTGAGAAAAAAGCAGGTTTAATTAAATATGCTTTAGATCTGGCAAAACTTTCTCAGAATTTATTGAAAGGAAAAGATCTGACTGACTTCATTCAAAGAAGTTATCAGAATCTGAATAAATAAATTGGTTATTTTATATTGAGGTTTCGGGGCGGCTTTGCCGCCCCGAAACTTTTATTTTACAGCTCATCCAAAGGATTCCAAAATAATTTCTTAAAATTCTTGATCCTAAAGTTTTCTACCTCAATTCCTTCTGCTTCTAATCTTACCTGAAATTCCGGAACAGATAAAGTTCCCGAACTTGAAATGACCCGATGAGCCGGAACATCTTTCGGACAACCTCCCATCGCTTTCCCTACATGCCGTGAATGATTAGGATATCCCACTGCCTTTGCAATCGCTCCGTAGCTCGTTACTCTGCCTTTGGGAACTAACTTGGTAATTTCCCATACCTGTTGTTTGAAAATTTCATCCATTTATTTTTGCATTATTTTTGGACTTTATATTGTATCAATCACTAAAATATAAAGTTATGAAAAAATCGTTTTTCCGTTTGTTAAATAAAATGAATAAAGTGATTTTACCGAAACTGAGCAATAAAGATCCCAATAAGCTGACAAAAATTCAGAAAGGGATTTTAGCGTATCGTTATTTTGTACTAGTAAACTCTTTAGATTAAATGAGTAAAAAGCCCTTATTTGATATTAGCAATTATTTTTCTGCACCATTCATAAAGTGGCTTTTCAATCCATAGATAAATAATAATAGAGCAGATCCACAATAAAATAAAATTGTGATCAGGCAAATACAGATATGACTTGAGCTTAAGGTTAAAATAGCTGATATGAATAAGATAGAAAACAAAAGAAGCATTGCCCAAAAGAATAAATAATCTGGACGACAGTGTTTTGGATATTAAAGTTTTTTCAGACATTAATCCCCAAAAGAAAACTGCAATGGCAACAGGAAGAAACAATTCATGGATTAACCTTCCCTCCCATCTTTCTACTCCGTGTACGAAGTTATTTCTGGCAAAAAGAGCAATAGCAATGGTAAAAACTATAATTGCAATTCCTCCGTATAAAGTCGGATTTTTCAATCTCGCTAAAAATTCAATCCCTTTTTCCTTCTTCATCAGATAAGCCAGTAACATTCCAAAAAAGAATTCTAAGCTTCTTGCGAAAAAAGTATTTCCCATCATAAAATTCAATGGGTACAAAAATCCTTCAGGATTACCGTTATACCAATGCAAACCATAACCTATTCCGCAACTGAAAAGAAAAATCCCCAACAAAAATAAAATGCAATATTTCCAACTTTTCTTCAATAGTAAAAATAAAAGTGGGGACAACAAGTAAAAAAAGAACTCTACCTGAAGCGACCAGGCCTGTACAATTCCTGAAACCGAATACTTTTCAAATAAGGAATACAACAGTGAATACTGCAGGAAATAAGTATTTACATTTCGAGAATATGCCGTATCGAAGAAGAAAAAACTCAGCAAAATCCAATACAACGGAAAAATCCTCGCGATACGGAGCAGAATATATTTTAAATAAGATTTTTTTGATTCTAAAGGTGAATCCTCATAACGGTACGCTAACAAAAACCCACTCAGAACAAAGAAAACCGTTACTCCGATATGCCATTCACTGATAAAACGCATAATCGGAAAAGGCAGATCATTACGCCAATATTTACGATTATGATATACAAACACCATAATCGCCGCAATGGCACGCATTCCCGTAAGAGCTTCGAATGTATTTTTCTTTAGATTCTCCAATACTTAAAAAAATAAAAGGCTTACATGATAAGCCTTTTACCTAAATTTATTATTATTTTCTATTAAGAATTCTCTAAAATATAAGAGAACATTAACGGTGCACAGATGGTAGCATCACTTTCAACGATAAACTTCGGTGTTGTAATGTCTAATTTACCCCAAGTGATTTTCTCATTTGGAACCGCTCCTGAATAAGAACCATAAGATGTTGTAGAGTCTGAAATCTGACAGAAATAAGACCAGAACGGAATATCATGCATTTCCATATCCTGATACAACATTGGTACTACACAAATTGGGAAATCTCCTGCAATACCTCCACCAATCTGGAAGAAACCAACTCCTTTTCCTGCCGAATTTTTAGTATACCAATCCGCTAAATAAGCCATATACTCAATTCCGGATTTCATTGTAGAGAATTTCAATTCTCCTTTGATACAGTAAGAAGCGAAGATGTTACCCATTGTAGAATCTTCCCATCCCGGAACTACGATTGGTAAATTTTTCTCAGCAGCAGCAATCATCCAAGAATTTTCTCTAGGAATTTCGTAATACTGCTCCAAAACTCCCGAAAGGATCATTTTGTACATATATTCGTGCGGGAAATATCTTTCTCCTTTATTATCCGCATCTTTCCAGATTTCAAAGATGTGTTTCTGCAGTCTTCTGAAAGCTTCTTCTTCAGGGATACAAGTATCTGTAACTCTGTTTAGTCCTCTTTCCAACAGATCCCACTCTTCCTGAGGTGTAAGATCTCTGTAGTGAGGTACTCTTTCATAATGAGAATGCGCTACAAGATTCATAAGATCTTCTTCAAGATTTGCACCTGTACAAGAGATAAAATCTACTTTATCCTGACGGATCATTTCAGCAAGAATTTTTCCCAACTCTGCAGTAGACATTGCTCCTGCCAAAGTAATCATCATTTTTCCGCCATCTTTAAGGTGTGCAACATATCCTTTAGCAGCATCCACCAATGCAGCAGCATTAAAGTGAAGGTAATATTTTTCTATGAATTCAGTAATCGGTTTGCTCATTTTTTTAATTTTTGCAAAGATAAGAATTTTGAGCTGTAAGATCGATGCCGGAAGTTATAAGAATTTTAAAACTTAAACCTTCTGTTTTCCTTTTTCTCCGAAAGCTTCTTTTTGGTATCCAATCTTTTCTGTTTCTTGGCTTTAGAAGGTTTTGTTGCAATACGCTTTTTGGGAATCCACAAAGATTTGTCAACCATTTCAAGGATCTTTTCAATTGCTTTATTTTTATTCATAAGCTGTGTTCTGTTTTCAGAAACCGTTAAGAATAAAAAACCATCTGCGTTGATCCTGTTTTTCAATTTATCCTGAATCAAATCTTTTTGTTCATCAGTAAAAAATTCAGACGCAGCAACTTTCCAAAGAACCGTAACAGAAGTTTCGACCTTGTTTACATTCTGACCTCCTGCTCCACTGCTTCGGGAAGTTTTGAAGCTAAGTTCTTTTGAAAAATCTTTCATTTTGATTCTAATTTAGCCATAAAGATAAACTTTACAGGATATTTTTTAATTCGATTCTATTTACCTTTCCATTAGGAGTTCTCGGAATGTTTTCAATGAAAATTATTTCTTTCGGCTTGTGAAAACTCTTCTCAAAAGAAATACCCGAAATCTTTTCCAACAGATTTGCTGATTTTTTTCCTTCAATAATCAATATCAATTTCTGTCCCAAACTTTCATCAGCAATTCCTAAAAAAACAGCCTCATTTGAAATTTCTTTTTTAATTAAAGCTTCCAGTTGTTCAGGAAAAATTTTTGCCCCTCCGGAATTGATTACATTGTCCATTCTACCTAAAAATTTAAATTGATTTTTATCTTTAATCTCAACTAAATCATTAGTTTGCAATACCTCAGCATTTACTTTTGGAGCAAAAATTTTCAGACAACCTCTCTCATCCTTAGAAATCTCGACGTTTTCAAAAACTGTAAAAAAATCTTCCGGATCCGGAGTAATCTGCTTCAATCCGATATGGGAAAGCGTTTCAGACATTCCATAAGTTTCAAATATTTTAGTTGAAGGATTTGAAAGTCTGAGTGTTTGAAAAATTTTCTTTTTTAAACTTTCCGAAACTGCTGCTCCACCGATAATCAGATTTTTAATTAAATGCAATTTGTTCAAAGAGTTTTCTACCTGAAGCGGCGTCATGGCACAAAAATCAATTTCATCATTCAAATTCTCAAACGGTTTTGCAGAAGGATCAACAATTATTAGTTTTAGTTTTCTGATGATAGACCGAACAACCATCATTTTCCCTGAAATATATTCAACAGGTAAACAGATTAAAGCAGTATCTCCCTCTTTTAGCCCTAAAAAATTGCAGGTCATTTCTGCAGAATTAATCATTTTCTTTTTCTCAATATCAAAGATCTTTGGAACACCCGTAGAACCCGAAGTCTGTACTTTTACCGTTTCGGAATCAGAAAACCATTCTTCCAAAAAGTTTTTAATTTTAATTTCAAATTCGGATTCAAAAGATAATTGATTAATATTGAGATTATTGAAGTCTATCAGCATAATTAGCGGGAATAAAAACTACAGTAAATTTAAAAAAAATTGTAAAAAGTTCTTGCATGTAATGAAAAAAGCTGTAAATTTGCACCACTAAAACAAACAGAGACTCATGGTGTAGCGGTAACACTACTGATTTTGGTTCAGTCATCTGGGGTTCGAATCCCTGTGAGTCTACGAAAAACCATCCTTTTCAAGGATGGTTTTTTCATTTATCAATTCAATATTTACTCAATATAAAAACTTACAAATAATCCTTCGGAATAGCGATATTATTTTTTTTCATGTACTCTACCAGATCATGAAATTTATTTTCGTATTCATCATTTCCGCATTTGTGAGAAATACTGCAAATATCCGAAGGCTTAATTTCTAAAATCTCCGAAATCTTAGTTAAAATTTCCAGATTGATCTTCACCTTAGAATTTTCTATATCAGAGTAAGCTTTCTGAGAAATCCCCATCTCAAAAGCCATATATTCCTGAGTAAAATCCCTCTCTCTACGTATTTTCCTTATATTTTGTCCGCACACTTTCATCACTTCCTGTTTTTAGTAGTTTTCGGTATATTTTAGAAGTATATCTATTAGACTTACACAAAGTTAGTAAATACCTTTGTCAAAACATTATTACGCTATATGATATTTAAGACCTAAGCTAAAAATTTGCTCAAAGCTTCTGTTTTAAAGGAAATATCACCTCAGTACAACACATAGGAATTATGGAGACGCAAAAATTTAATTATGACAATACTATTGTCAGAGCATTCCTCTATGCTACCATTGCATTCGGTTTAGTCGGTTTTTTACTCGGGCTTACCGCTGCACTGATGCTTTTTTATCCTGAACTTCCCGAATTTTTATTCGGAACAGATGATACCACCATTAAAAGTTTAGTATCTGGAAACATTCAGGGACTGATTAATACACAAGGAGCCCTTGGCTTCGGAAGGATCAGAATGTTGCATACGAGTGCGGTGATTTTTGCTTTCGTCTGTAATTCCTTTTTCTGTGGTGCCTACTACAGCATGCAAAGATTACTAAAGACAAGAATGTACAGTGACACCTTATCATGGATACATTTCTGGACCTGGCAAATCATGATTATCAGCGTAGTGATTACCTTCCTAATGGGAATCAACACCTCTAAAGAATACGCAGAACACGAATGGCCAATTGATATCTTAATAACAGTTTCATGGGTTGTCTTCGGGGTCAATATGTTCGGAACAATCGCTAAGAGACGAGTAAGACATTTATATGTTGCCATCTGGTTTTTCATCGGAACCTGGATTGCGGTAGCCATGCTTCACATCTTCAATAACCTAGAAGTTCCTTTATCTTTTACAAGCTGGAAATCCTATTCAATCTATGCAGGGGCAAAAGATGCCTTGGTTCAGTGGTGGTATGGTCACAATGCGGTAGCTTTCGTATTAACCACTCCGGTTCTAGGTTTGATGTATTATTTCTTACCAAAAGCTGCAGACAGACCTGTTTTTTCTTATAAATTATCAATTATTCACTTCTGGTCACTCATCTTCGTTTATCTTTGGGCAGGACCGCACCATTTGCAATATACTGCACTCCCAGCTTGGGCACAAGCGGTAGGAACAGGTTTCTCGATTATGCTGATTGCTCCATCTTGGGGAGGAATGCTGAACGGGCTTTTAACTTTAAGAGGAGCCTGGGATAAAGTAAGAGAAAATCCTATTCTAAAATTCTTCGTTGTAGCTGTTACTTGTTATGGTATGGCAACATTTGAAGGTCCGCTTTTAGCAACCAAATCTTTAAACAAAATAGGACATTATACCGATTGGGTAATTGGCCATGTACACATCGGAGCATTAGGCTGGAACGGCTTCATGGCTTTCGGAATCATCTATTATCTGATTCCTGTAATGTGGAGAACCCAACTGTGGTCTAAGAAACTGGCTAACTGGCATTTCTGGTTAGGAACTTTAGGAATTATTTTCTACGCCGTTCCAATGTATATTTCAGGATTTACTCAGGGATTGATGTGGAAACAATTCAACCCGGACGGAACATTATTGTGGAAAAACTGGCTGGATACCGTAACTGCAATCATTCCTTACTACAAAATGAGATTTTTGGGTGGCTTATTTTATATTTCAGGAGCTATATTAATGGTTGTAAACGTTATAAAAACCATCAGGGCAGGATCATTCCAGAGAGAAGTTCCTGCAGAAGCACCTGCATTGGCAAATATCGGAAGTACGAGAAAAGAAGGAGAAGGAATTCATTTATGGTTGGAAAGAACCCCGAAATTATTATCGATATTGGCTTTCATCACCATTGCAATAGGTGGTTTGGTAGAAATTATACCTACATTAACTTTAAAGCAAAGTGTTCCGACGATTACTGCTGTTAAACCTTATTCTCCACTGGAGCTGGAAGGAAGAGACCTATATATCAGAGAAGGATGTAACGCCTGTCATTCTCAGATGATAAGACCTTTCAGAGATGAAATTGTAAGATTTGAAGGCAAGAACGGGCAGTATTCTAAAGCCGGAGAATTCATCTATGACAGACCTTTCCTTTGGGGATCGAAAAGAACAGGACCTGATTTACACAGAGAAGGAGGCAGAAATCCTGATTCATGGCACTTCAAACATATGTATAATCCAAGAATTACCTCAGCAGGTTCTATCATGCCGCGTTTTCCTTGGTTGATTACAAACAAACTGGACAAAACACAAATGGTGGACAAAATGAAACTGATGAAAAATTATTTCGATGTTCCATATACAAAAGCTGAAATAGATTCAGCCAATCAATGGGCCAATAATCAGGCCGCAGGAATTGTAAAAAGAATTTATTCCGAAGCTACCGATGTGAAAGAACAGATTGAAAAAGACAAGGCCGCAAAAGGAACAACATTTGTTCCGCTTGAGCAAAGAGAAATTGTCGCAATGATCGCTTATCTGCAAAGATTAGGAACCGATATCAAAACGACTCAGACTCAAACCGCAAGTGCAGAATAATTTAAATTGAATTACAATGAAAACAAGAACCCCTATTTCCATATATATCCTTATCACAATAGGTTTGACGATCATGGCGTTCGAAATGTTCGCACACGATTCAGGATATTTCTCTTCACCATTTTTCTGGGGATTGATGCTGATTGCAATTATTCTTCTGTTGATTATGAATTCGATTGGAGATTTAATTGAAAACCAAAATTTCACCAAATTATCAGCTGAAGAAAAAGCCGAATATTTAAAAGATAAAAACACGCCCTATTTCCAGAAACTTTGGAATTCGGCTTTCAAAAAACAGTCTGCTACCGAAGAAAAAGATATTCTTATCGATCATGGTTTCGACGGAATTACAGAGCTCGACAACTCACTCCCAAAATGGTGGATCGGTCTGTTTTACTTCGGATGCATCTTCTGTGCGGTATATCTTACAGCTTTTGCTTTTACCGATTATGCCCATCCTGAAGCGGAATTAAACCATGAAACAAAACAGATGCTCGCATCTATCGAAGAATATGAAAAAAATGCTCCACAGGTAACACTTGAAACCGCAAAATACAGTGCAGATAACATTGCAGAAGGCCAGGAATTATTTAAAACCAACTGCGTTACATGCCATGGCGATAACGGGAAAGGAGGAATTGGCCCTAATTTAACCGATACTCATTGGATCAACGTAAAACAAAAAAGCTTATTCAAAAATGTAATCTGGATGCTTGAAAACGGATCACCCAACAATCCTACAATGAGACCGTTTATTAAAGAAGGAACTATTACAGGGAGAGATGCTGAAAAAATTGCGGCCTACATATATCACATCAATCAGGAAACCGCTCCTATCACACCTGCTCAAGGAGGTGCCGCTCCACAAGGTGAAGAGGTAAAATGGGAGAACGGAAATAACGAATAAAATTTTTATCTCAACATACAAACCATGCCAATGCCCCCTTTGAATAACTAAACTAACATTGAAATTTCATTTTTGCTAACCTTTTCAACATAAAAATGATAAAAAGGGGGCTTTTAAAAAACAAAAAAATCCACACCTTGACTGTCTTCATCAACTAATTCACTTGACGACAACTAAACTTAAATTCCATAAATGGGCAGTCAAGGCAGGATTTTTGTATTCATAAAAGAGTATCACTGCAGATAGATAATAAATTCGTATTATTATATTTGTCTAAAACCGAATCACTCTTGAAACTGAAAATCAATAAAAGAAAGCTCTTAAGGCGATTCCTGATAACCTTTATTTCCATATTGGTTTTTCTTATCCTGCTTGTTTTTAGTTTAAGGCTTCCGGCTGTTCAAAACTTCATAAAGGATAAACTGGTCGTCTATCTTGAAAAGAAAATCAAAACCAAAGTAAGCCTCGAAAGAGTTTATATAGGATTTCCAAACAGTCTTGTTATGGAAAATTTGTATTTAAAAGGACAGGATGTCGATACTCTTCTCGCCGTACGGAAACTTGATGTGGGGCTAAACATGCTTAAACTTATCAATTCCACAGCAGATATTACTTCGGTGGATCTGGAAGGAGCAAGAGCGAATGTCGTGAGAAAACCAAACGGGAAATTCAACTTTGATTATATTATTGATGCTTTTGCCACCAATGATAAGGAAGAAAGCCCGTCGAAACCGTTCATTATTTCTTTAGATAAAATTAAACTAAAAGATATTGGTGTTACTTTCAATGATCAGCAATCCAGAAATGATATAAAACTTTATTTTGCATCCTTTGATACAAGAGTAAAAACCTTTGATTTAACTAATAACAAATATGCTGTTAATGACATTAATCTTGACGGATTAAAGCTAAAATTAAAACAGGATCTTGTAGAAGAAGTCTCCAAGAAAGTTAAAAAGAAAGTCGATTCCCTGAACGATAAAAAGCCGATGCAGATTGGTTTAAGAGGAATAAAACTCACCAATTTTGATATTGATTACGGCGACGACAATACCAAAACTTTTGCAAAGGTTCTATTTAAAGAATTAAGCACAAAAGTCAACAAACTTGATCTTGAAAACAACACATATAGCATAGATAATGTTTTCCTTTCCGGCGCAGCTATTAATGCAAATCTTTATCTTCCCGCTCAAAATGCAAATCCGAAAAACAGCAAAGAACCTGAAGTCTCAAAAGTAACGGATAAAGAAAAAGCATTGAATCTGCTACTCGGAAAACTGGTATTAAATGATGTAAAAGTTGCCTACAACAATACCGCCATCGCTCCTACAAAACAGGGAATGGATTTCAATCACATGAATTTTTCCAAAATGAATGTCGAGGTAAGAAGTTTCAGAATGCAGGACAATACGTTTGCCGGAACAGTAAGCTCAGCAGAAATTCAGGAAGCAAGAGGGCTGGATATTCAAAAGTTCAATACGGATTTTGTGTATAATGATAAGGAAGCCTATCTAAAAGATCTTTATCTGCAGACACCAAAAACTTTGTTACGTGATGAGGTTATTTTAAATTACAATTCCATTGAACAATTAAGTTCCAATTTAGGAGCCGTAAAAATTTCAGCAAATATCAAAGATTCCAGAATTGCTTTTGCAGATATCCTGAATTTGGCTCCGAATTTGAGAAATACCGTTCCTTTTAACAAATATCCAAATACTATTTTAAATATAAATGCCAACGTAAAAGGAAGTGTCAACGATTTATTGATCAACAATCTCAAACTTTCAGGTTTAGATCAGTTAAGAGTTGCCACATCAGGAAGAATCAGAAACGCGATGAATCCTGAGAATTTATATTATGATTTGAAGATTACAGAATTATCTTCATCCGCAAAAACGATTTTCAATCTGATCCCGAAAAATACGATTCCTTCCAATATTTCCCTGCCTTCGCAAATGAGCATCAAAGGAATAGCAAAAGGCACGACCAAAGTTGTAGACGCCAATCTGAACCTCTACTCCAGTCTTGGTAATGCGGCTGTTATTGCTAAAGTGGATATGCGCAGAAAAAATCATGAACTGTATGATCTAAAAGCCAATCTTCAAGGCTTACAAATCGGGAAAATCATCCAGAATAAAGATATCGGAGCAATTTCGGCACAGATTTATGCCAAAGGAGAAAGTTTTGATTTCAAAAATGCAAAAGCAGATTTAAAAGGTCATGTTGCAACAGCAGTTTATAAAGGATACCGTTACCAAAATATGAACCTTACAGGAAAGATCAATCGTGGAGCCTATAACATTGTTTTAAATTCAAAAGATCCGAACGCCAATCTGCTATTGACTGCTTCCGGAGTTTACAACGAAAAAAATCCTACGGTAAAAGTAAATGGAGAAGTGATAAAACTGGATGTTAACAAGCTTGGATTCTATGAAAAACCAATGATCATTGCAGGAAAGATTGATGGTGATTTCACTAATCTCGATCCGGACAATCTGAATGGTTATTTAACTTTAAAAGATTTTGCCTTCTCAGATACCAAAGAAGTCTATCCTGTTCAGGAATTGAATCTGAAAGCTTCTTCAACTGCTGATTCTACCCAAATTGTTCTTAGCTCGCAGGTTGCAGATGTAGAACTAAAAGGAAAATATAAACTGACCCAGATTTTTGGTTCCTTATCCAATACTATTAATCAATATTATCAGTTTCAAAAACCTGGAAAAGTTCAGAAAATTCAGCAGGGACAGTTTTTCACCTTTAATGCAAAAATTAAAAATGATGATATCATCAGAAAATTTGTTCCAGATCTGAAGAGTTTTGAAACCATTAATCTGACCGGAAATTATGATGCCGATTCTCAGAAAATTGAAATCGACGGACAAATTCCACAGCTCCTGTATGGGGAAAATTCCATTGAAAATGCAACTTTAAAAGTCACCAACGAAAATCAGGCGTTGCAATACAACCTATATGTTGCAGGATTAAAAAGTTCAAGCTTTGCTCTAAACAAAGTAAATGTTGGCGGCGATGTTTCAAATAATATTATCAATTACAACATCACGACAAAAGATCAAAAAGATGAAACCCAATTCCTGATTGCCGGAAATGCAAAATCATTGAATGACATCACAGAAATATCTTTAAATCCGAATGGCTTAAAATTAAATTACATTGACTGGACAGTTTCAGAAGGGAACAAAATACAAATCGGAAACAAGGGAATTTTTGCAGATAATTTCAGACTTTCAAATGGAGGAAGTGAGATTTTATTACAGTCGGAATCCCAATCTCCAAATTCACCTTTAAATGTTTCGCTGAGAGATTTTAAAATTGAGACCATTACAGAACTGATTAAAAAAGATACACTGTTGGCAAGAGGAACAATCAACGGAACTGCCCAACTGCGTGATTTGACAAAAAAGATGACTTTTACCTCTGACTTAAATATTTCTGATTTAATCGTTTATGAAAATCCTGTCGGAAACCTTGCTGTAAAAGTCAACAACAATTCTCCGAATCTCCTGAACGCTGATGTCGTACTTTCAGGAAATAATAATGATGTGAAAATTTTGGGGAATTACAACACTTCTTCCAGTACATTTGACCTGAATATGGCGATCAATCAATTACAGATGAAGTCCGTTCAGGGATTCTCCATGAATGCTGTTACCAATACGGAAGGTTATCTTTCGGGAAATCTGAAAATTACCGGAACTACAGATAAACCCAACATTTTAGGTAAAGTAAAATTCAATGATGTAGGATTGGAAATTGCCAAAACAGGCAGTGATTTCCGAAAACTGAATGATGAAATTAACTTCACCAACCGAGGTATAGAGTTCGATGATTTTAAAATCAATGACAAAGACAGAAATTCTTTAAGAATTAACGGAGAGGTTCTTACGCAAACCTATAGAGATTTTGCCTTCAATTTAGATGTCCGAGCCAAAGATTTTAAAGTCGTAAACTCCGAAAAATCGAACGATGCCATTATGTATGGAATTTTAGCGATTGACGCCAATCTTCATATTCGTGGTGATCTCGATCTGCCAAAAGTTGACGGAAGACTGAATGTTTCCGATGCTACTGATTTTTCATTCGTCTTACCCCAATCGAGCCCTTCGTTACAGGAAAGAGACGGAATTGTAGAATTTATCGATCAGGATCAGGTAGTGCTCAATAAAACCATTAAAGCCGACTCTCTAAATGCACAAAGCCGCATTAAAGGAATGGATGTAAGTGTAAATATAGAAGTAAGCAAAGAGGCTAAACTATCCATCATTATTGATAAAGCCAATGGGGATTTCGTAAAGCTTCAGGGAGAGGCAGAATTAACCGGAGGCATAGATCCTTCCGGAAAAACCACGCTTGTAGGAATTTATCAGGTAGAATCCGGAGCGTATGAAATGTCTGTAAGTCTCTTAAAACGTAAATTCGACATTCAGAAAGGAAGCACCATTACCTGGACCGGAGAACCTACCACGGCAATACTGGATATTACTGCCATTTATAAAACAGAAACCGCTCCTATCGATCTGGTAGAACAGCAATTAAATACGGATACACCAGCAGAGTTCAATCAGTATAAGCAAAGAATCCCTTTCAACACCTTATTGAAAATGAAAGGGGAATTGCTGAAACCGGAAATTACATTCGATATTACCACCGATAAGAAAAACAATTCAGTTTCATCCAATGTCATTGAAACAGTGGATCAAAAGCTTGCCCAACTGAGAACCCAGGAATCCGAAATGAACAAACAGGTTTTTGCTCTGTTGCTGCTCAACCGCTTCATTGGTGAAAATCCATTCGAATCCAGTGCTGGAATGTCGGGTGAAATGATTGCGAGACAGAGTGTGAGTAAGCTTCTTTCTCAGCAGCTTAATAATCTTGCTTCCGATTTGATAAAAGGAGTTGACTTGAATTTTGATCTCGAATCTTCAGAAGATTATTCAACCGGCAACAAAAATACAAGAACAGACCTTAATGTAGGAGTCAGCAAAAAACTACTGAATGATCGTCTGAAAGTTTCCGTAGGAAGCAATTTTGCACTGGAGGGTGAAGCTCGTGAAAACGAAAACATGACCAATATTGCAGGAAATGTAACAGTAGATTACAGTCTTTCCAAAGACGGAAGATATATGCTTCGTGCCTACCGAAAAGATGAATATCAGGTAGCTCTTCAGGGGCAAATTATAGAAACCGGAGTTGGATTTATCATCACACTGGATTACGATAAATTCCGCGATATTTTCAAAAAATCTAAAGAGAAAAGAGTAAGAAAAAGTCAAAAAGGTCAGGTGGCAGAATTTAAATAAAGATTCAAATAATGAAAACTAAACGCTCCATATATTTTAAATATTTGTTCGCTTCCGGATTTGCAGCGCTCAGCCTTTCCTGTAATAATACAAGGTTTCTGAAAGAAGGACAAATGCTTTACACCGGAGGAGAAGTAAAAATAAAAAACGACTCTCTGTCAAAAAAAGAAAAAAAAGAGCTTAAAACCGCTTTGGAGGCCACTCTTACCCCAAAACCCAATTCTACATTTTTAGGAATGAGACCTAAGCTGTATTTCTACAATATTGCCAAAGAACCTAAAAAGGAAAAAGGATTCAACTACTGGCTGAAATATAAAATGGGAGAAAAACCTGTTTTACTGGGTGATGTAGACAGGGAGTTCAATAAAGATATTATTGAAAATTATTCTGAAAATAAAGGCTATTTTAATGCAAGAGCAACTTATGACACGGTTTCGAAAAACAAAAGAGCTCAGGTCATTTACACCTTAAGACCCGGTTCAAGATATTTGATCAGCAATGTTAAATTTCAGAAAGACTCTTCCTTAGTTAATAAAGAAATTCAGGATTTATCTGGTAAAACATTTCTTAAAAACGGAAATCCGTTTGATCTGGATGTTATTAAAAATGAAAGAGAAAGGATTGATAACGGGCTTAAAGAAAGAGGCTTTTATTATTTTCATCCTGATAATATTATTGTTCAGGCCGATAGTACCATAAGTAAAAATCACAAGGTGGAACTCAATGTAAAGCTGAAAGATGACACTCCGGATCTTTCAACCCAGCAATTCAGTATTAATAATGTAATTGTGTTTCCTACTTATAATATTCAGGATGTAAGAGCCGGAAAATATAAAATCCCGATGAATACGGACTCGCTCGCTCAATATGCCTACAAGGATATTTATGTCATCGATCCACAGCACAAGTTCAAACCTAAAATTTTTGACAGGGCTTTATATTTTAAAAAAGGAGATCTTTACAACCGTACCAATCACAACCTTACCTTAAACCGTTTAATCAGTTTAGGAGTATTCAAGTTTGTAAAAAATGAATTTATCGTTTCGGATTCTCTGCAGCATAAATTTGATGCTTACTATCTTTTAACGCCAAGAGAAATACAGTCTCTTCGTCTGGAAGCTTTAGGAAGAACCAATTCTGCCAATTATGCAGGAAGCGAATTGAATCTCAACTGGACACAGCGAAACTTCTTCAGAGGAGCAGAGCAGTTTAAGGCAGCAATCTATGGAGCTTTTGATTTCCAGATGGGAGGTCCCGAAAATGCTAAAAACCTGTTCAGAGCCGGAACCAATGTCCAGCTTTCAATTCCAAGAATTGTAGCGCCCTTCAGATTTAATTCTTCGAGTGCTTTTGTTCCGAGAACAAATATTACTCTAGGGTACGAATTCCAGAATCGTACTGAATATTATACTTTGAATACTTTTACAGGCTCATTCGGATACGTTTGGAAAGAAAATGCAAGAAAGGAACATGATCTGAAAATCTTTGATGTAACCTATGTTTCTCCGGCAAATATTACAGCATTATATGATTCAATCTCTGCAAAAAGTGATGCTATGCGAAGAGTTGTTCAAAAGCAATTGATTTTCGGCCCTACTTATTCTTACACCTACACAAACACCATGTTGTCGAAACCAACCACCCTATATTATAAAGGGACATTGGATCTGGCAGGAAATATAACAGGATTGGTAACGGGTGCGAATGTAAAAAAAGATAAAGAGAAAACCATTTTCGGAGTTCCTTTCAGTCAGTATGCAAAGATTGAAAATGACTTCAGGCTGTATCACAAATTCACCGAAAAAACGTCATTAGCAACACGGTTTATCGCCGGACTAGCCTATCCGTACGGAAATTCTGAACATATCCCTTTTTCAAAACAGTTCTTTTCAGGAGGAAGCAACAGTGTAAGAGCATTCCGGGCAAGAACTTTAGGGCCGGGAAGCTTTGATCCGAGAACGATCGAACAAGGCTATTATTTTGATCAGTCCGGTGATGTTAAATTAGAGCTCAATGCAGAATACCGCGCCAATCTTTATAAGTTTTTAAATGTTGCCGTTTTTGCCGATGCCGGAAATGTTTGGCTTATTAATGAAGATCCGGACAGACCGGGAGCCAAATTTTCAAAAGAATTTTTAAGTGAAATCGCTGTTGGAGCCGGAGTTGGGTTAAGATTAGATTTTTCCATTTTGATTTTAAGATTGGATTTGGCCATGCCATTGAGAATTCCTTATTATGAAAAAAATGACAGATGGACGTTTGATAAAATAAATTTTGGTGACTCCAACTGGAGGAAAGACAATCTTATTCTGAATATTGCGATCGGTTATCCTTTCTAAGGTTATGCCGAATAAATCCCAACGATACTATGATGAAAAATATAAAATTTTTATGGCAAGTCTTAAAGGAAACATTCTCGGCATGGAACAGTTCTTCTGCTTCAACAGATTCTGCAAGTCTGGCTTACTACGCTATTTTTTCAATTCCGGGTTTATTGATCATTATCATCTGGATTGCAGGCCATTTTTTGGGAGAAGAAGCGATACGTGGGGAGATAAGTAATCAAATAAGCGGTTTGATGGGCACCGATGCAGCCAAAAGCATAGAAAATATGATTGCAGGAGCTTTGATTGACAAGCAAAATATTTTCATGAAAATTGTAGGTGTCGGTTCTTTAGTTTTTGGTTCTACTACGCTATTTTTTCAGCTCCAACATTCATTAAATACACTTTGGGACGTAGAAGCTGCTCCTAAAAAAGCGATCGTAAAATTTTTGCTAGACAGAGCCAATTCATTAGGAATGATTTTGATTCTAGGTTTTTTACTGATGATAACTATGATCTTGTCTTCTCTAATCAGTATTTTCAACAGGTTTATCACCCAATATTTTGGTCTAGAGACGTATATGCTGGTAGAATTCATCAATTTCACTGTTGGTTTCGGGGTGGTTATGCTTTTGTTTGCCTTACTATTCAAAGTATTACCGGATGTAGAAATCAGCTGGAAATCTGTTTGGGCAGGAGCATTGCTTACGACCATCCTCTTTACATTGGGGAAGTTTTTATTAAGCCTCTATTTCGGAACGGCTAAACCTACTTCGGCATTCGGAACCGCCGGAACTGTCATTTTAATTATGATGTGGATCAATTATTCCTGTATGCTCGTATTTTTCGGAGCCGAGTTCACAAAAGTGTACACTTATAGAAAAGGCTACAGAATTGTTCCTTCAAAACACGCTAAATGGAGCAATGCTAAACTCTATGAAGACAGCCAGAAAGCGCAAACATAAAAATTTTCTTTACTATACTCATATCATAATTTATTTTTGGTGAAATTATAATCTCAGCGTTATCAAAAATTGTATAAACATTCCAAAAGTTTTAGAAACATAGCTTACACTTATAAATAATATTGGTATTGCATAAGAAAAAAGGCTTTTGAAATTCAAAAAGCCTTTATATCATTTACATTCTGTTTACTGTTTCTATTCCTAAGAGGTATAACGATTTCTTTATCGTTTTTGCCGTAAGATCCGAGATATTCAGGCGGAATTGCTTTACATTCTCATCTTCCTGATTCATAATCGGATTACTCTGATAGAAAGAATTATATGTTTTTACCAAATCATACACATAGTTTGCCACCAAAGCAGGACTTAAAACTTCTGCCGCTTTTTCAACAACAATTTTATAATTTGCCAGCTGCATGATCAGTTCTTTTTCTGATTGGTTCAATTCAACTTCAGCAATTTCTTTCTGTTCAAAGTTTGCTTTAGTCAATAGAGACTGAATACGTGCGAAAGTATACTGGATAAAAGGACCTGTATTTCCATTAAAATCGATACTTTCTTCAGGATTGAAGAGCATTTTTTTCTTCGGATCCACTTTCAGCATAAAGTATTTCAATGCACCTATTCCTACATTTTCATAGTTTGCATTCTTTTCTTCCTCGGTCAGATTTTCTAATTTTCCTAATTCTTCAGCTTTAGATTTTGCGATCGTATACATTTCCTGCATTAGATCATCAGCATCCACTACTGTTCCTTCACGGGATTTCATTTTCCCGTTAGGAAGCTCAACCATACCGTAAGATAAATGATACAGCTGATCCGCCCAAGAATAACCTAATTTTCCCAGAATCTTAAATAAAACCTGGAAATGATAGTCCTGCTCGTTTCCTACCGTATAAATAAGCTTTTGGATATCATTTTGTTTAAAACGCTCTACTGCAGTTCCCAAATCCTGGGTCATGTAAACAGAAGTTCCGTCTGAACGTAATAAAAGTTTCTGGTCCAGTCCTTCATCTGTAAGATCACACCAAACAGAACCATCTTCTTTCTGATACAAAACTCCTTTGTCCAAGCCTTCCTGAATAAGGTCTTTTCCTAAAATATAGGTATTACTTTCATATTGTACCTGATCGAAGTCTACTCCCAATCTCTTATAAGTCTCATTGAATCCCTTATAAACCCAAGCATTCATTTCATTCCAGAGATTTCTTACTTTTTCATCTCCATTTTCCCAGTCCAGCAACATCTTTTGAGCCTCTTTCATTAAAGGAGCTTCTTTTTTTGCCTGATCTTCAGTCATTCCCTGAGCAACAAGCTCAGCAATTTGCTGCTTATATTCCTGATCAAATTTCACATAATAGTTCCCAACGAATTTATCCCCTTTAATATGAGTAGCATCAGGAGTTTCACCTTGTCCGAATTTTTCCCAAGCCAACATCGACTTACAAATGTGAATACCTCTATCGTTAATAATTTGAGTCTTGATCACATCATAACCAGCTTCTTTAAGAATCTGAGCAACAGAAAATCCTAACAGATTATTTCTGATATGTCCCAAGTGAAGAGGCTTGTTCGTATTCGGAGAAGAGTATTCTATCATCACCGTAGAATTTTTCTTTTCAATAGTATCAAATTGATTAGTTATTGATCTAAAATTATCTACAAAAAACTGATTTTTAACTTTAACATTAAGAAAACCTTTCACAACGTTGAAGCTCTCCAATAATTCGGTCTGCTCTGTTAAAGCCTCTCCTAACTCAACACCAATACTCTCAGGATTTTTTTTCAGCTGTTTTACCAAAGGAAAAGTCACGATGGTAAAATCTCCTTCGAATTCCGTTTTATTCTCCTGAATTTCTAATTTAATGTCTTTCAGCTGATAGACATTAAGGATAACATCTGCAAGGTTTTGTTCTATTATATCTTTAATATTCATTATTCCATTTTGAAATACAAATATACGGAAATAAAAAAACCACCTTTCGGCGGTTTTTAAATATTAAAATTTGTTTTGTTTTTTTAATTAATATCCCAAAATACTTTTACTGTCAGTTTATCTCCTCCAATTGCTGATGAAGCTTGACTCCAGTTACTTCCATTTACCGTTTGTTCATTAATTGGATAAGTTAATCTTACTGGTACCTTTCCTTCTGCTGCTGGTGTTGCATTTGGAGCAGTCATTACAGGATAATCAAGTCTTCTGTAAAAATTCCAAGATTCAAATCCTCTATTATACATTGCGATCCAAGCTTGTTCACCGATTCTCTGCTTCCAATTTGCTGGTGAAAAAACAACATTAGGATCTGCCAGATAAGTAGTAACTGCAGCGCCGGTAACTCCCCATTGAGCCATTGACTCAGTAATTGCTGTGTTATAATAGCTTGCAGCAGTACCACCAACACTATATCCTCTTGAAGCCGCTTCTGCTAAATAAAAATTAACTTCTGCTGCATCAAATAAAACGCCTGTTTTATTGGGGGCCAACAAACTTTCTCCAATATGAGAATTGGTAGCATAAGAATTTGAAAGTCCTACAGTACCTCCCACATATCCACCTCCGGGTCCTGGTACAACAGTAAAATAGGAAGGTCTTCTTGGATCATTTAGATTATTCATTGCATCGACAATACCTTCTTCCGCAACAAAATCATTTCTGTTACTAGCAATTACTTCCGCGTATAGACGATTAAAGTTGGGCGAAGTTCCATCATATTTAAATAATGCATTAGTAGAATTTGTTAATAAAACCCCAGCATTATAAGCAGACTCTACTGTTTGTTTAGCCAAAGTAGGATTCACATCAGCAAGATTGATTCCTATCTTTAATTTAAGACTATTTGCAAAAGTAATCCACTCCGCTACATCTCCGCCATAGATATTGTCTCCTGTTTCAAAACTTGGATATGCAGTATCTAAAGTTGGTATAAGTACGTTTAGTCTATTAATTAAATCAGCATAGATTGTTTTTGCATCATCATATTTAGGCAAAACAGTAGTTTCAACCTTAGCTGCTTCTGAATACGGAACGTTCCCAAAACTATCTACTAAAACCTGATAGGTGTAAATTTCAAGTATATTAATAATTGCTAATTTATTTGCCTGCTGTTTATCCCATGCTAACTGTGTTAATGCAGCAGGTTTTGCTTCTGTAGGAATGATCTTTTTTGCTTCATTAAGGTTACCTAAAACATCGGTATACAGTGCTAACCACATATTATCAGGCACTTTTCTAGTCCCAGTGAAGTTAAAGCGTGCATCATTCCTATAAATTGTCGTCGCCAAATAATGCTGAAAGAATCTAAATACATTTAAATTAACACTTGGCGTTTCCATTTGATCTATCAGTTCTTTCTGAGCATTAGTAAAGGCTAGCTCCGCAGGAACCTGATATGGCTGAGTTTGGTTATTATTAAAGTCGTCATCACCATTGACACACCCCGTAAGTAGTGCCAAAGATCCTATAGTAAGTATTGAAAATATTTTTTTCATTGTAATTCTTTTTAGAAGTCTAATTTTACGTTAAATGAATAAATTCGAGTAGAAGGCATCACCCCAGATTGGAAACCTTGAATATTACCTGAAGAAGTTCCTGCTTCCGGATCCGCATCTGGTAAATTTTTATGAATAATCCATAGATTTTGTCCCAACAAACTTAAAGTCATACCTTTAATAAACGTATTCTTCAACAAATCAGATGGTAAAGTGTATGATATTTTTGCTTCTCTCAATTTTACGTAAGAAGCGTCATAAATAAATGCTTCCTGAGGTATTCCTGCATCGGTTCCATAAGCCCCTCCTGCATAAGAAGCATCAATTCTCACATCATTAGGCGTCCCATCTTGTTTCACACCAGGCAAAATAATACCTCCTGAATTAGCCCCATTAGTTAAAGGATTTCTCACCGGATTACCTAAATCATTTAGTCCTGCGCTATAGGCATAGATTCCTGTTAAGCCTCCATAGGATTGGTCAAGTGAATAAACACTTCCTCCTTTTTTTACATCAATTAAGAATCCAAGAGAGAAGTTTTTATATCTAAAAGTATTATAAACACCCCCCATCCAGTCAGCTTGTATATTTCCCAATACTCTATCCGTTGCGACTAAATAATGTCCCTCATCATCTACAACTTTATTTCCATTAGCATCATAAACGAAACCAGTACCTCTAAATGTTCCATAAGCTTCACCCACTGTTGCATTTAGAGTCGTTTCCTGAAAACTAGCTAACTGCAGATTGTTTCTACCTTGATTTAAGGCAACGACTGTATTTTTATTTTTAGACCAGTTCACATTAATATCCCATTGAAAATCAGAACTTTTAATCGGAACTATACCTAATGCAACTTCAACACCTTTGTTTTGTGTTTCTCCGGCATTAATTAATGAAAAACTATAAGAAGTAGACGGGGATTGCGGCACACTAAACAATAGATCTTTAGTATTTGTTTTATAAAGTGACACATCCAACGTTACCCTTCTTTTAAACATGGATGTTTCCAAACCTACCTCCCAGCTTTTCTGTCTTTCCGGCTTTAAAGCATCAAAATTAACATAAGTGTTACTTATATCAGCCATTGGAAGTCCACTCACAGTACCTCTCGAAGAAAAGAATCCAGGTCTTCCGAATGCCATATCATTTCCTACTTCTGCATAACTTAATCTTACTTTTCCAAAATTTAGCCAACTGCTTTTAAATAATTCTGAAAATACAAAACTCGAACCTAATGAAAAATAAGTATAGTTTCTATTAGACTTAGGCAATGCAGTAGAAGTATCGTTACGGATAGTTCCTTCCAAGAATAAATATTTATCATAATCGAACGATGCTTGGGCATAAATTCCCGATTTCTGTCCTCTTATATTATTTTCTATTGAAGGATAATAAGCTCTCGAATTACCCACTGTATATAATCCTGGAATAATCAATCCTCCGGTTGTAGAGTTTTCAGTACTTCTTTGATGCTGATCCATAAACTGTCCTCCTGCAACAAATAAGGCATTAAATTTGTCTGATACATTCCAAGTATATCTACCTATTAAATCATAAGTCTGTCTTATGATCATGTCATCATATACCCAATATCCGGATGTTTCATCAGCCTGAGCAAGTCCGAACTCTTCTGCATGACTCCCTACAGCTTTTCTTAGCTCTTGTTTACTTGATGTATAATCTACGGTCGCTCTACCTAATATATTAAATTTCTTGGTAACGTCATATGATAATTCAGCACCCGTAATTAATCTTGTTTTGTCATCAGATGAATAGTTTTGATATCTATCCCAATAAGGGTTATTCCAAAAAGCAGCTGATAAATCACCATCTAAAGGAGCATTCATATTCCAGGTATAATTCTTATTTGTTCTGAAATATTCATCTCTTAATTCCAAGATATCAACATTTAAAGGCCACCATTGTCTAAATCCTGTAAGTATATTGTCGTTATATCCTACAGAATTCCTACCTACTGTTGTTTGGTCATTAAAAGTTAAAAAAGTTCTCACTGTAAAATTATCCGCAAACTTTCGGCTAAAATTACCACTTAACATATTCTTATTCAATTTACTATTTGGAAGAATTCCAGTTTCATTATTATTAGTAAATGTTAAGTTGTAGGTATTTAGCTCATCTCCTCCGTTTAGGTTAAAACTATTTACGAAAGAAAGTGATTTTTGAAAAAATTTGCTTGGATCATTTTTAGCAGCCACCCATGGTGTGGGCTTACCAAAATTTGGATTTCCAGGAACAAAAGCATTCCATTGATAAACTAATAAGTTTGGATCATATGCTGGTCCATAAGAAGCATCATCTCCTGTTGGAGCAACTGTATCCGGAATACCATCTCCATTAACGTCTGCACTTATAAAACTGTCTGCACCATTATAACCTCCTCCATAAAGTTTTTGATATTTTGGAAATGTTGATTTATCCATTGATCCTACTGAGACAGTAGAATTAATTGAAAGTCCTAAAGATTTGCTTCGTTTTCCTTTTTTAGTAGTGATAATAACTGCTCCATTAGCCGCCATACTTCCATATAGTGCTGTAGCAGCTGCTCCTTTAAGTACATTTATTGATTCAATATTATTAGGGTCGATGTCTGCTGTAGCATTCCCAAAATCAAATCCGTCACGGCCTCTTGATGCATCAGTTGAATTAAGGTTACCACTGATAATTGGTACTCCATCTAATACGATCAGTGCCTGATTGTCACCAGTAATACTTTTCGCCCCTCTTAAAACAATATTACTTGACCCACCAAAGTTTCCATTATTTTTAATCTCCATACCCGCTACTTTACCTGATAAGTTATTGATAAAGTTAGTAGTTGGTACTGAATTTACTTTTTCTGCATCTAAGGTTTGGGATGAGTAGCCTAGAGATTTTTTCTCTCTTTTAATACCAAGGGCGGTTACTACAACTCCCTCGATCTCTTGTGTTTTAATAGAATCCTTCTTTGTCTGCTGAGCATTGGCAACAGCAAGAGACGAAGACAATACTAATACAAGCACACCTGCTGTTAGTTTCTTCATATCAAATTAATTTTGTGATATACAAATTTGTAAAACTTTCTTAAAAAGACAAAATAAAATCTTAAAAAAATGTTATTTTTGTCATAGTATTAAAAAAAACATCAATTTTACCCTCTAAAATGTTTTAGTTTTTATGGAATTGCTAAAGAAATGGACAAATAATTATATTGAAGCAGGATGTGATGAGGTAGGAAGAGGTTGTCTGTGCGGACCCGTAGTGGCAGCAGCTGTAATTCTGGATGAAACCTTTGAACAAAATCTGATTAATGACTCCAAAAAATTGAGTTTTAAAACTAGAATGGAGCTCGATCACTATATTAAAGATAATGTAAAAAGCTATGCAATCGCAGAACTTTCTCCTTCGTTCATAGATCAACATAACATCCTCAATGCCAGTATACACGCTATGCATCGGGCTCTTGATCAGCTAAGTATGACACCTGAGCTTATTTTGGTAGATGGGAATAAATTCTATCCTTATAATTATATTCCTCATGAATGTATCATTAAGGGAGATTCGAAAGTACTTTCTATTGCTGCCGCATCTATTTTGGCTAAGAATTACAGGGATAGATTAATGATAGAACTACACAAAGAGTTCCCACAATATGGATGGGACACTAACTTTGGTTATGCGACGAAAAAGCACCAGGAAGCCTTAATAAAACATGGTCCAACCAAACATCACCGTCAGTCATTCAGGTTAAAATATGATTGAGATTAAAATTGAGCTGTCAATTATTTATCTTTTATCACTATCACTTAAAATTTAAATCATTTCTAAATAAAAAAGAGAAGCAATAATTTGCTTCTCTTTTTGTTATAATAAGTTATTTTATTTCTTTTTTCTTTGCTGTTCCTGTGCTTTTTGCTGTTCCTGAGCCTTTTCCATCATTTCTCTCATACGTTTTTGGAACTTACCTTCAGCTTTTGGCTTTTCTTTGTTGGCCTGGATTTGCGCATGGATTTTCTTTTCATCCAAAATCACATACTTAATGACAAGGATAATCAAGATATTAATCGCGTTGGATACGAAATAATACCAAGAAAGACCAGATGCAGAAGTATTCAGGAAGAATAAGAATGTAATTGGGAAAATATACATTAATACTTTCATATTTGGCATTCCTTCCTGTTGAGGCTGCTGCATATTTCCTGAAGTCATTACCGTGTAAATTAAAATTACAATGGTACATGCCAAAGCAAAAATACTTAAGTGATCTCCTAAGAAAGGAATTTTAAATGGCAATTTGATCAAATCATCATAAGCTGTTAAGTCTTTTGCAAACCAGAAACCTTGCCCTCTCAGATCTATAAAGTTCGGGAAGAAACGGAACAATGCATAGAAAATAGGAATCTGAACCAATGCCGGTAAACATCCCGCCATTTGATTTACCCCTGCTTTTCTATAAACCTCCATGGTTGCCTGCTGCTTTTTCATCGGATCTGCATCCTTAAATTTGGCATTTACCTCATCAATTTCCGGACGGATCACTCTCATCATTGCACTCAGCTTATGCTGTTTGTACATAATTGGCGATAAGATTAATTTAACCAAGATTGTCAATAAGAAAATTGCCCAACCTGCAGTTAATCCCCAAGATGCAATAAAGTTATAAATAGGAATAAAGAATCCTCTGTTCATCCATCCGATGAAAGACCATCCTAACGGAAGAATTTCGTCAAAGTTTTTATTATATTCTTTTAATAAAGGTAAATCTAAAGGTAAGAAATACCATGTAAAATCTTGGTTCAGCTCACTTCCGGTCATTTGAACAAAGCCTTCGTAGTTCAGTTTCTTCAAATATTCTCCTTCTTCAATAGTTTCCTGATTTCCTTTACTCTGAGTAAATCCGTTTTTAGCTTCAATCACAGAAGCAAAGAACTGCTGTTTTACTCCGATCCAGTTAAGAGTTTCTTTATCTTCGGTCATTGTCGTTCTTCCGTCATAATCATAATCTTTATAATTATTGAAAGCATATGAGAATTCTGAGTGAGACTGTTCCTGTGCTCTACCCTTTTCTAAGTTTCTTACACTATAATCCCAAAGAAAATCTGCTTTGTTATCAGCTGTAATTTTTGAAAGCCCCTGAGTTCTTACTTTAAAATCCAAGGTATATTTTGGAAGTAAAGTATAAATAAACTGAATAACAGCTCCATTATAATTTGCTGTCATTGTCACTGCATTTCCATTTACGGTTGGAGCAAAAACAAGGTCTTTCGTATTAATCACTTTTCCTGTTTTATCCTTGAACTGGAAACCATAGTTCGAATTATTTTTTGTAATCAGGTAAAGCGGAAGATCGGCTTTATCTGTTTTATGATCGTATGCTTTGTATTCTGCAAGCTCTACTTTAGAAACCTGCCCTCCTAAACTGTTGAATTCAATTTTTAATTCATTGTTGGAAAGATTCGCTGTTTGAATTGCGTTCGGAGTTACATTTGGATTGATATTGCTTGCCTGAGTCTGTTTTACGGCACTTTTCGCCTGTTCAGTTTTTTGCTGCTGAGCTTTTACTGCTTCCTCTTTCGATTGCTTGTTTTGGAAATAAAACATAAAACCGAAGAGGACCAAACATAAAACCGCAAAACTAATAATCTGACTTTTATCGAGTCCGTTGTTCTGTTGCATTTTATTTTTAATTAAAATTTTTCAAATTTAAAAGTATTCAATTGTGATACTTTTCGAGTCGACAAAAATACTGTTTTTTTATCAAAACTCTATTCTTTAAT
>JBCNMJ010000013.1:0-48990 GCA_039594975.1 Chryseobacterium sp.
CGTAGGATTTATAAAATATAATAAAGGTTAAAAATTTTTCCAGGTATCCTATTGTAATTCCATAACCGCTACTGTATATACTACTTTTTGAATAGGCTTCTGCCATGATAGCATAAAATCCTCCAAAAAAATTCCCAATTGCAATAACTATTGGTGTAATAAATTTAATTTGCCCTAAATACAATACATTCCCAAGTATAAAAGTTCCCCAAACAAATGCAGTGGCCAACTTTTTGTGCAGAAAAAAGTAAAGTGGAAAATAAAAAATCGAAGAGGAGTGGAAAAGTAATCCTATTCCATTGCATATAAAATATTTAAGAGCATTCCTCTCTTTAATAAACTGTAAAGAATAGATAAAAAGAAATATCGCTTTTGAATTTCTAATCAGATTAATCTCTATGACCAACCCTGAAAAAATCAAAAACATTATAAAACCCAGTATATATTGAGGAGAATATTTCTTAAAAAAATAGTTGAGAAACAATACATCTATAAAAGAAGAAACGATTTGAAGTAAAAAATAACTTTTATTAATACTCTTAAGAAGAACCAATATGACTTTAAATCCTGGCTCCACTTTCAAAAGAAAATCTTCACCTCCGGAGAAAAAATCTGAGATTCCACGAAAGTCAGAAAGGGTAGGCGCTGTTTCATATAATGGATAATAAACAGCAAAGTCTGTATCAATATATCCTCTAAATCCAAAAAAAATAAAAAATATAAACATACCCAGGTACCTGATTATTTTTATATCTCCGTCACTATTTCTTAATTTATTTTCCCAAAGAAAAAGAACAAAATAAATCAAAAAAAGAATAATGTATGGTATTGAGTATGTAAAACTAAAAGTAGGCTCCATGAATTATCACATTTTCAGATATTTTGTTAATTGCAAATATAAATAAATGAATAACAATCAATTTCTATAATTAATTTAAAAACTAGCATTCTTTTTTGAAAATTTATTATCTAAATATAATTTCAATCCTTCTTGATAGGCTTTCAATGCGATAAACCACTGATGTCTAGAGTATCTAAAGTATAATATGATCAATATATATAAATAATTATATACTACAACATATGCTGCATATAAAGGATTATAGTTTTTCAAAGCAAAATAAACTAGGTTTCTCCATAAGAATCTCACTGAAAAATCACTCATTTTACCTGTTGAAGTAGATTCGTTGTGATAAACAGCCGTATTTGAGATATACCACAACTTTTTTTTATGCTTATTGAGTGCTCTATGTACAAAATCTGTATCATCATAATATACGAAATAGTTTTCGTCCATCATTCCGACATTATCAAACACCTCTTTTTTCACAAGCATAAAACAAGTAGGAGCATATGCTATTTGTTTATTTACATTAAATTGACCATTATCCTCCTCTTCCTGTCCATATTGTATAGTGATACCATTACGTTTATTGTATCCCCCTCCGGCAGCCCAAATTTTATGTGTTCCATAAAAATATATCTTAGGTACTGCCATATCTGCATGGTGCTTATGTAATCCTTTTAGTAATTTTCCGATGGTTTCGTGCTCAAGCGCAATATCATTATTAGATAGGAGTACAAAATCACACTGGTCTTCAATAGCCTTTGTGATTCCGATATTATTACCTTTTGCCACCCCATAGTTTGCTTCATTTTTAATAATTACAGTTTCAAACTGATATTTTGAAGCTAATTTTATACTTAATGATAAAGAGTTATCCGGAGAAAGATTGTCTACGACATACAATACAAAGTTTGTATAATCCTGTTTACTTAAGGTCTCAAAAAATTCTTCAAGAACAGATTCGCTATTATATAAAACGGTTACTATACCTATTTTTTCATTCATTTATATAAGCCTTTGTTTTTCATTTCCTCAATAGATAGTTCATACCTATCTTCAGGAATTTGTTGCTTATTGACCCAACCAGTAAACGCTTCTATACCTTTTTCAAAACTCCACTTCGGCTCAAATCCTAATTGTCGCTTTATTTTGGAGATATCCGCATAATTATGCCGTATATCTCCTAATCTATAATTCCCTGAAATCAGTATGGGTACCTGCTGCTGATAAAACATCGATAACGTTTCAGCTACTGTCATCACATTTGTGGCAACACCAGTTCCTACATTATAAACTTCACCATTGGCTTCTTTTTTTTCCAATCCCAAAATGGTGGCTTCTGCAACATCATCTATAAAAACAAAATCTCTTGTTTCATTCCCATCTTCAAAGATATTAATTGAATTTCCATTTTTAATCCGGGTTGAAAAAATAGATAGTATTCCTGTATAAGGATTAGCTAAAGATTGTCCCGGCCCATAAACGTTTTGAAACCGATATCCTACTGCTGCAATTCCTAAAGATCTACATACTGTTAATACTAATTGTTCCTGATTTTGTTTGGTAATACCATAAACAGAAGTGGGATGAATTTTACTATCTTCGGTAGTAGGAAGTATTTCAACAGTTTGGCGGCATATAGGACATTTACATAAAAAATCTCCTTTTGCCATATCCTGATCTAGTCTTTCGAACGGATATACAATCCCATGCTCTCGACATTTATATTTACCCTCTCCATATATAGCCCGAGAAGAAGCAATAATAACTTTTTTCACTTGATGAGATGTATTCGCAAGTATATCGAGCATAAGAGCGGTTCCTCCGATATTTACATCAATATATTTTTGAATTTCATACATTGACTGCCCTGTTCCTGTTTCCGCCGCTAAATGAATGATTGCATCTTGTCCTTTTATAGCATTCATCCAGTCTTCTCTCAATGTCACGGAACCTTTTATAAATCTTACCCTATCAAGTATACTTTTATAAAGAGGTGAAGTGATTTCCGGTTTATCACCATGAATTTGTGGTGACAGATTATCTAAAACCGTCACATTCCATCCTCTTTTTATAAGTTTCAACGCTATATTTGAACCTATAAAACCTGCCCCTCCCGTAATTAATATATTTTTCATCACTCAATAAAATTGCCTTTAGCATCAGTTTTTAGCCATGCCTGTTTTTCAAATGAATAACGCTTTATAATTTTTGCCGGTGCACCAACGATAACACAGTAATCTTCAAAATGACCAGAAACTATACTATTAGCTCCTATTGTACAATGCTTTCCAATTTTTGTTCCCTGCATTATTATAACATTATTATAAATTTTACAATTTTCACCTATATAAACAGGCTTAGTTGTTATATTTTGTTGCTCTATTGGCACATGAATATCATCATAAGGATGATGGATATCCGTGATAGAAACATTTGCTGCAATAGCAGTATTTTTTCCGATCTCTATAAATTCTGCACAAGTAAGATGCAAATTTTGTTGAATGGTTACTCCGTTATTAAAAATAATTTTCGGAGTAAATTGTTTAGTTTGATATTGCTTCACTCCCTCTATCCTTGCTTGCCATCCTATATAAACGTTGTCTCCTATTTCTATTGATTCTGGTGTAATAAATATAGGTTTTAATATTATACAATGTTTTCCAATTTTTTGAAAAAAAAATTTATACCAAAAAATCGTTTTAAACCTATACCATTTAAAACTGATTGTTTTTATTAGTGTATATATTGATGACATTATTATATTATTTAAGTATTGAAGTTGCAAAAATCTTCAATATTGAGAAAAATATCAGAGTTTTTCTCTATCCATTCAATATCTTTATTCCACCATTTAGATTCACTTAAAATACTTATCTGATCCTCTTTGAATCTATTTCGAATAAATTTTGCAGGAACTCCTCCAACAATTGTATAAGGCTCAACATCAGAAGTAACTACAGAATTTGAAGCAATTATAGCTCCATCACCAACTCTTACACCGTCAGCAATAACTGCATTAGCACATATCCAAACATCATTTCCAATAATAACATTTCTATTGGGATTATGATGATCTTTTTTTTGGAAATTTTTCAAGCAATAATCTGGATTGGAATATATTGCTGGATGAGTGCTTACAAATGTGTGTGTCGGGTGTTTTCCAGGCGCCGTTCTAACATTAGGACCTATCGAACAAAACTTTCCCATGTTAGTTTCACAAATTACCGAATTATCAGAAATATATGAGAAATCGTCAATAGACGAATTTATGATAATCACATTATTTCCAACCCAATTGTATTTTCCGAAAACAACATTTATTAATTTAGACATATAACCCAGTCTAAAATGCTCATACTTAGATTGGTATTTTATTTTCGTAATCAACCATTTCAAATATGTAGAAAAGGGATTTTGCAAATAAGATCTATCAAACATTCCTTTTATTTTTTTATGGATGAAATTAATTGCCTAACATTTTCATTTTTAAAAATAACAGGTAAATATAAAAAAAGTGAAAATATACCTAAAATCATTTTCAGACTATTTCTTTCAGCCGAAATAAACTGATATGAAAGAATATTTAAGAAAATAATTAAAAAGCTAACCAATAATAATTTCGCTTCTTCTTTTCGGAAAATATCAAAAAAACTAATTTTTAAAGATTTATTATAGTTAACAATAACAACTAGTGATCCTATAGAAAGAGCAATAGCCCATGCTAAAATAATTCCGTAACCTTCTGCATATAAGCCTAAAATTATTCCTAAAATAATATTAATAATAGCCATGCTTACATGAACTATTACTAAAACATTAAGCTTACCTTCTCCCATTGAGCTAAAATAAGCCGGCCCACACATAATATTAATAAAAGTGGATATCACCAAAACAAACATTGAAAAAATAAAATCAAAATTAAAGCTACCAAGCCACAATAAAGAAATTATGGGAGTTGCTAAAATTAAAAAAGTAGATAAAGGTAGATTAAATAAAAGTAAAATACGATTCATCTTTATGTAAAAGCTTTGTAAAAAAGAAGAATCTTCTGTTTTAGCTTTTTCTGCAACAACAGGTACCACAACCTGGTTAGCGCTTGTTAATAGAGCACGAAACTGATTCACTGCTTTGGTTGCCATTTCATAATGTCCAAGCAACACAAGTCCACCATACTTACTCAAAAGCAGTTTGGTGGCTGGTTCATATAAAAGCTGGCTTATTGAAACAAACTGAAATTTATAACCGTAATTAAACAGTTCTTTAAAAGATTGTTTATGCCATTTCCAATAACGGATTTGATTATTCGGGCTAATTTTCACTGTAAATACTAAGGCTGCAAAAAAAATAAAACCAGACTGTATAAGCTGTGCAATAGCAACCCCTTTAAGATGATAGGTCGAAGTTAATAAAACCGTTCCCCCAAACATAATAATTCCAGAGACGATATAAATAAAATTTCTGATATAGTTTTTTTGATATCCTTCTAAAACTGAAGTAAATACCCCTCCTATTGCGTTAATGCAAAGTGAAGCTAAGGAATAAGGAAGTATTTCTAATGCAATATTTAAAAAATGTTCATCAATTACATATTGTAAGAAAGATTTTGCGCCTAAAAGAATAATCAGGCTTAAACTTACAAAAAGAACTGACATTGATAGGACAGAGGTGAAAATCAGTTTTCCCAGTTTGCTCTTATCATTTTCCAAAATGTATTCTGCAACAAATTTTACTAGTCCCGAAGTCATTCCTAAATTAGCCAAATTAGCAATGGAAGAAAACGATAATATTAATGACCATATGCCTAATTGCTGTACTCCAATTGTAGCCAATAAATACTTATATAAAAAAAAATACAATAAAGCTGTAAATACAACTTGTATTACTGCTGAAAAAGCATTTATTGTAATTTTTTTGGAAGAAAGCATTATTTAAATTTCTTTTTGTTACAGATGTACAACTTTCATACATTCTTATAAAGATAAATCTTTTTAAATCTTATTAAAAAAATTTATGCCACCATTTTTTTTCCTCAGCGTGGTATCCGTATCCATGTTTATTTCCGTATCCGAAATTAGATTCTTTTATCCCGTTTAAGACAACTCCCACATTTTTAAGCTTATTATCTTCAACAGAATGATTTAAAAATTCTATATAGCTTTTCTCAGAGACTTCAGACCTTGTAACATATACAATCGCATCACTTTTATCAGCTATCAGGAAAGAATCCGTTACCAATAAAAGAGGAGCAGTATCTAAAACGATATATTTATATTTATTTTTTGCCTTAACAGCCGTTAAGAGTTCATCCAGTCTGCCATTCTGTAAAAGATCTGTGGGGTTAGGTGGTATAGAACCTGAATAGATAAAATCACAATTCTCATTGTATCCACTTGGATGAATAATTTCATTAACATCCAAAATATCTTCACTTAAGAATTCAGTTAACCCTTTTGCTGATTTCATGGAAGGATTATAACGCTGAAGCTGCGGGTTTCTGACATCTGCTCCGACTACCAATACTTTATCTCTCGAAGAAGCCAATATAATTGAAAGATTGGTAGAAATAAATGTTTTCCCTTCTCCTTTTACGGATGAAGTAACCATAATAGTATATGGAGATTCTTTACCAGGTAATAAGAATCTTAAATTTGTGACAAAGATCCTGAATGCTTCAGCCATAGGTGAAACATCGTTAAAGCTTACGAGAGTATTATCCTTGCTTGTCAATTTTGGAATTTCAGCAATTACTGGTAGGCCGGTTAATTTTGTAATATCTGTTCTCTTGACAATTGTACTTTGAAGAATACTCCTTAAATAAATCCATGAAAATGGTATTAGCCCTCCTATTAAAAGGAATACGCCCAATATCATTAATTTTTTAGGAGCAACCGGTTTTTTAAATACAAATGCTTTATCAATCACTCTAGCTTTTTCCGCAGTAATTTCCATACTGATAGCGGCTTCCTCTCGTTTTTGTAAAAGTAATAAATAAAGATTTTCTTTTATTTGCTGTTGTCTCTCAATACTTCTAAATAGTTTTTCCTGAGTCGGTATTTTACCTATCATATGCTCTGAACCTCCTAATTGACTTTCTACCTTTCTTTTTGCCAATTCTAAAGTAGTAATGTTTTTTTGTAAAGATTGAGATAAAGAAGATTTCATCTCCTCAATTTGTTGATTAACATCTTTTACCAAAGGGTTATCCGGAGTAGCATTTTCTAGATATTTATTTCTTTGTAAAACAAGAGTATTATAATCCTGGATTGACTTTGCAGCCGCTTCACTTTCTAATCCTATATTGATTGGTAAAACATCTCCCTTACCTTTTTTATTTAAAGTATTTTGAAGAATCTTATTAAGTTCTAACTGGGTTCCTAGTTCCAATATTTGAGCCTTGCTTTGCTCTTTTAATTGAAGATTAATTTTAGCTTCTGTAGGCAAATCAACTATATTATTACTCGCCTTATACCCTTCTTTCTGAGTTTCAATATCTCCTAATTCGTTAGAAATAAGTGCAATTCTTCTATCAATAAAATCTTTGGTTTTCTTAGATTCAATATTCTTATCATTAATTGCATATACATTATATTGTCTGACTAAACCATTAAGAAAGTCTTTTGCTTTTGCTTTATTTTCAAAGTCTACAGAAAGACTTATAATAGTACCATCTTTATCTAATAAATCAACTGCTAAAGCTTCTTGAAAATCATTTACTGTGTTATCAAAATTATTATAACTAAAAAAAACCTCTGTTAAATTAACTTTTTTAGGAGCTTTATACATCGGGTTTTTTCCTATCATTATCGTTGCAAAAGGTAAAATCGTTGTTTTGTTAAAAGACGTTTTTATCTCATCTTTCCATTCATCAGACGATAATATAATTCCCTCTCCTTTCGATTTAATAAAAATAGGTTTTTGAGGTAGCTCGGCATCTTCTTTTTCTTGAATAATATGGATGATATAAGGATTCGTAACACCATAAAGCTCGAGATTATAAAATGTTTGCTTAGCATATACTGGCGTCTGAAAATTATGTTCTCTCAAAACATCTTCTACAATCGCTTTAGATTGAAAAACTCCCACTTCATTTTCAATACTATTAGTTCCCATTCCGCTCAATCCTCCTAAACTTTGAAGTACTCCAATATCTCCAGAAGCAACGGACATCTTTTTAGCATCTTTAATGAGGACCGAAGTTTGAGCTTTATAAACTGGAGGTGTAGATTTTATATACAGAACAGCCAGAATAAACATTAATATTCCTGAACCAACAAAATATTTCCAATTTTTTAAATATGGAGCTATAAGCTCTTTTACGTTAGTCTCTTCCTTTAAATATTTTTTATCCATTTTTCCGGATTATCACATCAATTTTATATATTTTCAGAAATTCATCTGAAATCCTGCAAATATATATTTTTTTTATAAAAAGCCTGTTCTATTCTGCTTCTAAATTGTTTTTTTAGTTATCATTTCCAAAATTTGATTTATCGTATAAAAGATAAGAGTATTTTACTGATAACAATCTATTCTGCTTACTCCAATTTATATGTCAACATCACTCCTGCTCTTGTGGGCAAAACCTCCCCGCTTTTATTCCATTTTTTGGCTCCGTCATACCTTTCATTATTATCTTCAAAATAGCCTTTGTATAGTGACTGAGTAAAACCTGCACCAGCAAAAACATCCAGCCCCCATTTTTTGTCTAACACAAAATGATAACCTGCGCTTATTCCCCATATAAATGCTAAACCTTTCTGATATCTTTCCGTAAGACGAACACTCCCATCATGCAATAGTTCAGGGATACCGTTTTCATCTTCTACGGTTGTTTTACTCCAATAATTCCATTTTTGAAGGTTGAAAGCAGCCATAGAAAGATAAGTTCCGACATACCATTTATTTCCAGCTTCTTTAAAGTAATATCTTCCCTCCATTGTTCCCATATAGATCTGAAGGTTTTTCCCAAGAAATGATTTCCAGGGAGACACAAAAACTTCAGCTTGTAAGGAAACCTTAGAATTTACCTGTTTTTCAATTCCTATATTATAAATTCCCATAGGAACAAACACTGTATTGACTTTTAATTCAGTTTGGGCACTTAATAAAGTAATGGAAAACAAACCTATAACTAACGAAATATCTTTCAACATAAAACTCATACCCCTAATAACTTTTTTTTCTTATAAATATTATCTTTTGAGAATCGAAAACGTTTTGAGCAGAATAAGAATATCTGTTTTAAACGAAAGCTGATGATAATACTCCAAATTCATTTTCACTTTATCCGGAAAAAGTACCTCATCATTATACTTCAGTGGATCTGGTTGATTTTCAAGAATTTTTGATTCATTTCTGTATTTAATACCCGCTTCGGAGGTAAGTCCCGGCTTTAATCCTAACACTAACCGATCCTCACCTTTCAGTACATCATAATAACCCGGTATATCAGGACGAGGACCAACAAAAGACATTTCTCCTTTAAGAATATTGAAAAGCTGTGGAAGCTCATCCAGTTTGGTTTTACGCATCCACTTTCCAAAATTAGACTTTTGAGAAGTTTGGGAATGATAGGTCTGGAATTTATAGATTACAAAAATTTTTCCTGCCTGCCCAACTCTATTTTGTGTAAAAATCCCCGGAAAGCCAGTGTCAATAGAAGTTAAAATTACCAATACTACAAACAAAGGAAGAAACAGCACTACCATTATTAATGCTAAACCATAGTCCATTAAAGCTTTCCACCAAGGATATTTTTTCACCATTTTCGAATTACCAACAAAGATATAAAATATGGCAGATATAGTTTTAAACGCTATATTAAATATTAACCCCATCTTAAGAAGATGAGGTTGATTAGAGGAATTTAATTTCCGAATTTTTTCACCCGGATGTTCTTTTCTTTTACTTTTATGACGAATGGATGCAGTACAGATATTTTCCCTGCAATACTTTCCGTATCTATATATGTTTGTTCACAATATGTATTTACAGGAAGTGTACTCTCATTTAATGAAATTCTGTACTCTCCGGTTCTCAGAAATGCTAAAAATTCTCCGTTCTCATCTGTAGAAATTCTTTGCAAGAGTTTTTCTCCCTGAAAAATATTAATGATGATTCCTCCTAATTTTGGATTGAATTCCTGTGCGGTTTTTGCATCGAAGTCATACGTTATCTTCCCACGAATGGTTCCGTTTCTGTGAAGCGGGACTTCTAATGATCGTTGGTGCGAATCCATTTCTATATCCATCTCATCATAGTACCATCCCTGCTGAATCACCTGCTTCAAACGATATTTTCCGTAAGGGATCTGTTTATATTCGATATTCCCTTCTTTATTGCTCTTGAATGAAATAGTATTGATCATAATAACATATCCGTCAGCTGCTTCATCGCCTTCATCATATCTGTTATTATCATTATTATCATAATAAACAAAAGCTTTTATACTTCCTTTTTTACCCGGATCCAACGTATTGGTCGGAAGATTAAGTGTAACGCCGGCTTCAATCGTCAGCATATTATTATGTAAACTTCCTACAGAATATTTATACCAAGATGAGTTTAAATAAAGCCCATATTGCTTTCCTAAATATTTCAGGTTAAAAAACGCAGATGGCGCTTTACCATACAAAATATCATCCGTATAGGATACTCCGGAAGTAAGGTTAATCTTATTCTTAAAAAGAGTCTTATTATAAAAGGCAGATAAAGAAAGTTTTTTATAATCTTCCGTCTTATTCATCACTTTTGAGAAAGCATATTCGGAAAGGAAATAGGCTCCATATTGATAAATATAACTAAAGCTGAATGCCTTATATCCGTAGTTTCCCGATAATTTCATCTGAAGTCTCGGTTTTTCCATATCCGGATAGGTAACCAATCCTGCTTCAATTCCTAAAATTGAAGAATGCTTTTTATCCGGACTTGTCCAGTTCGTATATTCTGTTAATCGCTGAGCCTTTAATTGATTCTGCTCAAAAGAGTTAAATATTCCAAGAAAAGAATTATAATTATTGGATGTTTCCTCCTGATACTGATACCCTATTCCCCAACCGAAGTCTCCTTTTTTAGCGAAGTTAATTCCGGTATCCAACCTCAGATTCTTAGATCTTGTATTATAATCATAAGAAAAATATTTAGGAGAGAAATCGGAAATCAGAATGTTGGCATACCCATAATGTTCTTTAAAAATATTCTTCGAGAAACTTTGCTGTATCTGTAAAACCCCTCTTCTGTTCCCCGGATAATAATCTGTACTGTAGAAATAACTTCCATTAAGATTTATTGTACTGATCACTCCCGAATATTGAGATTCCACTCCAAGTGAAGGTTTTGTAGAATGATCAGCTTCATAAAAGCTCATTCCGGAATATAGCTTAGCATTCAGTCTCCAGTCTTTGCTGAAAAGATATTGAACATCTGTACCCAAGAGATTATGATCTGCTTTTTCGTAAGGATCATTCCTAAAAACATAAACTCCGGATATACTTCTCGAAGTATTTTGAGCTCCAATAGTCCCTTTTGCATACAAGCCGTAACCATTTTGCAGGAAAGGCGTTTTTTCGATCAGGTTAAAACTTTGATCAATAAACCCAATCTCTACCTTTTTATCTTTATCAGCTGAGGTAAGACTATATTCTGCACCTCTACCAAACAGAGGCATTTCGAGCATTCTATTCACATTTCCCAATGTGACTGCAGAATTTCCTCTATGATAAGAAATATAGGTATTATTTACTATCGGATCATTCTGATTGCTCATGGTATATATATTTCCGCTAATGAAAATATAGCCTGCAGGAAGATTAAATCCCCCTGATCCTATCAACTGGTACATGTCCGCATTATCACCAATTCTTCTATAGCCTGCTGTAATACTGTTTTTTGCATAACTAGAATAGCCTGCCAGAGGTTGCATATCACGATAACGCTGTGTAGAGGAAATATTCTGTACTGAGACGGAGGTATTTCCGAAAATTTCTTTTTCAGGTTCTCTAAATCCGGCTATGTTTACCGTCATCTGTGTCGATTTCAGAATATGGGCAGGAATAAATTTAAAGCTGAATACAGTATCTTTTAATACATCAACACTCCCCTTCCTCTCTACAAAAATAGTTCCCTGAGCTGTTTCAGGGATTTTAAACACCACTGTAATATCCTGCCTCTTGTTCCCCATATTGGTTACTCTTGCTTTTACTTCTACAGAATCATTGATATTATTCTCATTCATGTAGATAAGAGGGTTTTCAGCGTTCAGTCTAAGAGTGTTATTTTCCTGCACTCTATAAATGAGTTTCTTTTTTACGATGAGTTCGTTTGCAGAACTTTTACAGCTAAAGACAATTTCTTCATCTCCGGACCCGGCATCATTGCTTACCAGTATCTTTACAGGTAAAAATCTTTTTTCTCCAACGTTCAGCTCTAGCTTTATCTGATTTCCTGAGACACTTCTAAATCCTTTAGGAACATCAATATAAATGTTACCCTCAAATTTTGAAGAAGTTTCATTTTTCACCAACAGCACAAGATCCACAATATTAGGTTTATCTGCAGTAGATTCATTACGGATTTCCATGTCTATTCCGGAATAGACCTGTGCCGAGGTAAATACAAAAGAAATTGATATCAAAAAAATAAGAACTATTTTTCTGAATAAATAATGAAACATTTTGGATTAGTTTTTTATTGAGGAATTATCTCATACTGAAGAGTAGTAGTATAATCCTCCATTTTTGCCTGAACAAATCTATTGTCATTGGCAGATGTAGAATATTTTATATCGTAATATACATTGGCACTTTGAGTAGTTCCTCCTTTCGCCACCAATTGGGAGGAGGTACTTAATGATACGGGGAATACACTTCCTGTATTTCCGGAGACAGGACTCAGTACCATCTTTACAGCATCTAGCGGTAATGTATTTCCCGCCGCAGAAATAAACTGACTCTGCAACGACTTCACTTTCACCTGATAATTAGTATTGCTTTTTACAATAAGCCCGCTTGGATAAGACACACTTACTCCGTTGGTATAGTCTTGGATTGTTTTAAATTCTAACGTCCCATTCACTGCATTAGATCCAAGCTTTAAAGACATTTCAGTGGAAGTAGGCGGTACCCCCGAAAGCTGTGCAATCTGAAGCTTAAAATAAATTACCGATTTACCCATTAAATTATTGTACTGATCATATGCCGCCATTTCTACCGGAACCATAAATTCCGTCCAGGTTGGATAGTTTCCAAGATATGCTCCACCCGCAACAGTCAGGCTGAATCCCATTTCCATATAGAAGGGACCATTTGAATTAGAATTATTTGACAGAGGAGCATTTGAACTCGGCACCAAATATTTTTCTGTATTCACCTGGAAAAAGACACTTGCAGGCATTCCGATCTGCTGAATGGTAGGAACCGGTCCCGGACTTGCACTACCTGTTGTAAAAACCGGCTGAAGAGAAACTTTATCTGCAGGAAATGTGTATGATCCGCTAGTAATAGCTCCTTTTAATTGTGCCGAAACCCTCCATTTCGGTTCATAAATATTTCCATTTCCGTCAAATCTTATTGTACATGCATTCTGACTCATGTTCCCGTTATAAGAGTTAATCTGAAGAAAACTATTATTCTCCCAGGACTTAAAAGTCACATTACCTGCAAAGCATTGGATTGAAATGAACAAGAATATAATAAAATTTTTTTTACTCATAATTAAAGTTTAACTCTCCAACTTCCAAATTATTGGCATCGCCGTAGTCAATCATCACAGAGGCTGTATATTTTCCTTTTTCCAGGTTAGCAGGCAGGGCAATATCCATTTCTCTTTTATTTCCGGGCATTGTATAAAAAATAATATTATCCAATGAGGTCTTTTTCCCGTTTTGTGTATTTACCAAATCAGTGTACACCTTTCCGTCTGTCCAAACATTTCCCTGGTTTTCAAAAAAAAGAGAAAGTTTGTTTTTAGATTTATCGTATACTAAATTTTGGATTTCAATCTTCTTGATGTTGGCTGAAGACAGTTTATGAAAAAGCTTAATTCCAGAACGGATGCTTACTTTTATATTGGCTCCTTTACTATCCACATCATCTACCGGATTCATTTGACTTACATATAAAACCGCAGTATGAGCAGCCAGTTTATCTGACAATGTATTGGGAACTGTAATGGTAACATCAATATCCTTTCTTTCTCCTGGAGCCAGAGTAAAATAAGAATCCTCCTTTTTTACAGAAATCCAATTGGCACAAGAAGTAGGTAATGTATTGGCAGGATACATTATGTTTTCACCTTTACCATCATATTCCCAATCTCCTAAACTTACTGCTAAGTCTAATGAGTTTTTCACACTTACATTAGTAATGGTAATCTGCTGTGTATTGCTGCGTCCTAAATCTGACTCAAAATATAATCTTGGAGGAGAAACTGAAACACCGGTTTGCGCATTTATTTTACACAAAACTGAAACCATAAATAACAAAAAAGTTACAACCCGTATTTTCATTAAAATATTTTTTGTAATAATACAGAAAAAGTGCCACATTTATCTGCAACACTTTCCCCTTCATATCCTAATTATATATTTTATTTTGCAAGAATTGTATAGGTAAGCGTAGTAGTATATACTGTTGGAGTCTGTCCTGCAATATAGTTATTAACATAAGTATCTGCACCTGCACCTGCATAAGTAACACTAATATTCTTATTTACACCCCCTGTAGCAGAAGTAGCAATTACCTGATCGTTGTTAGAAAGCGATACCGGTGAATAAGTAGCACCTGTAATTGAGTTATTTGCTCCGTTGCTAGCTGTAATAGTAATTGTATTTGCTGCGATATTTTTTGATCCGTTTACCATGTTAGCATCAGCACTTTTTACTTTTACTTCAAAACCTCCTGTACTGTATACTGTTAAGTGATCTGCCTGAGTAGAAGAAACACCTCCTGAATAATCTGCAGCAGTCGTATAGACTAAGTCTACTGTTTTTTGAGCCGGGTTTACTACAAGAGTCTGGATAGGCTTTAATTTAACGTTTAATGTAACGTTATCAGTAGATGTTTGAGCGCTTACTGTTGCAAATCCTAAAAGAGCGAATGAAGTTAAGATAAATTTTTTCATTGTGAAGTTATATTTTCTGTTTATTAATTATCATTAAATTATCGGGTGCAAAAGTAGATGCAATAAATTAGAGTTATTTTGTAAAAAAAGACTTTAAACTTGTAATTTTAAACAAGTTTTAAAATTCTACTTCACAAATTAAAATTGAGAATAAACAGAATAAAAAGGAAAAATATAACAATATTTGCTAAGCATAAAATACTATATATGCGAAATAGCAATATAAAAATCACAATATACTAAGAATACAACAAATAAAAAAAGGAAAAATTACTATTTAACACATAACGAATTTTAGAAAAAATTGAAATTTTATTGTGAAATAATTGTATACACTAATGTGTGATATACATGATTTGAATCCTGATTAGTATTTTGAACATCATCTCCCGGAAGGAAATTATTGTTTATCGCAATTTTTTCATCAATTCCCCCTTTACGTTTGTCAATAAGTGCGTATTCGTCATTATACCTATTTTCTCCGGCAAATCTTTTTTTCTTGGCATCGTATACTTCCCGGTGCATTGTCACCTGAAAACCCGAAAGACTTGAAACCTGAATGAATTTTGCGTCGGAAACTACCGTAGAAGTTCTATTTTCAGCTGAATTTACAAAAGAATTGTTACTAGGAACTGAAAGTGTCTGTATGGGATACAACTTTATATTAAGCCTCACCGCCTCCTGGGCAACGCATTTCAGCGATGCAAGCAAAAAAAATATCAATACAAAGTGTTTACAGTACATATCCTCCAGATTTTTCACCAATTAGATACTTAGTAAATATAGAGAAAAAAAATCACTATTTCATATTTTGGGGATATTTTTGTTCATCTTTTTTCATGCCTTTTTTTAAATACCTATTCAACACCAACTTAGTTTTCAAAAAGTCATAAATAAGTTGAGAATCCTTCTGAATCTTTATTATAATATCTGTAAAATATATTAGCTTTACGGTATTATTTATTTCTATGATGAAAACATTTTTTAGTTTTTTATTTCTCCTGTTGTTACCTTTTACCTTATACAGCCAAGAAAATCTGACTTCAGATGACTTGTTTGCCAAAGCCAGAAAAGCAGCTTTTGAAGAAAAAGACTATCCTACTGCGATCAAATTTGCCCAGCAAGCTTTGGAAAAATCACCGGATTATACAGATATATCTATATTTTTGGGAAGAGTATATACCTGGAGCGATGATCTTACCTCGGCAAGGCAGGTTTTCGAAAAGCTTAATCAAAGAAATGTTAAAGATGAAGATTTTTTTATCGCCTATGCTTCTCTTGAATATTGGAACAATCAATATGATAAAGCAATCAGTATTATTGACAAGGGTCTTGGCTACCATCCTCAATCAGAAGAATTATGGCTTTTAAAAGCAAAAGTATACAACAGCAACAATCAATATGTTGAAGCTGAAAAGGCTACCTCATCGGTATTGGAAATCAACCCTAAAAATACTGAAGCCAGAACCCTTTCCAACAGAATCAAAGATTTAACTTCTAAAAATGCTTTGGGAATTACTTATAATTATTCCCATTTCGATAAACAGTTTGATAATGACTGGCATATTATAGGAGTCAGCTATAAAAGAGCAACTTCCATAGGTTCTTTTATCATAAGAGGCAATTATGCCAATAAATTTGCGCAAAACGGGACCCAAATTGAACTGGAGGCTTACCCAAGAATATCAAAGACATTTTATCTGTATGCAGGAGCAGGATATTCTAATGATGTAGGCATATTTCCAAAATACCGTACAGGAGTTTCACTGTATGCAAATCTTCCGCATAGTTTTGAAGGAGAGTTAGGATACCGACAATTGTATTTCAGCAGTAATATCTGGATGTATACTGCTTCCGTAGGAAAATACTATAAAAACTTCTGGTTTAATCTTCGTACTTATATTTCCCCGGATCATAAAAACATTTCCCAGTCTTATACAGGAACAATGCGTTACTATACCAAAGGAGCCTACGATTATTTTGGATTCCAGATCGGGACAGGAATAAGCCCTGAAGAGAGTATCAATAACCTTTTGGAAAACGAGACCTATAAATTAAAAACGTTTAAGGTGGGTGGTGAATATAATTTCTCTGTTAATAAATCTAATCTGTTTTCGGTTTCAGCCACCTATTACAACCAGGAATACCGTCCGGACGAAAAAGGAAATCAATTTGATATTAATATCGGATATACCAAAACCTTTTAAGATTTTGGTATTTTTTTATTCATAAAGTTAGACACTACAGAATCCGGCAACAATTTTTTAGAAGAATAGAACCTGTTATTTTTAGCTTTAAATGTGTTAAAACGTTTGGTCATATCATTTTTAGCCGATTCGTCATTTATCAAATCTTCGTCAAGATTAGACTGCAGTTCGAACAATTGATTATCCACAAAATGGTATTTTCGATACACATAGTCAATCAGTTTATCTTTGGTCTCCATTAGCGGAGTTTCTTCATTATTATCTTCATCATCATTAGTCAGCCCCTTTCCAATCCATGCTACAGAAGATGGAGTATGCAGGTTATAATTTGTTCTGTAGTAAGCCAAAATAGATGGAGCCAGGTCAAAATGACTGACACGTTTTTTAAAACGTTTCGCTTCTTTTAATAAAGGCGAATAAATAATCAAAGGAACATGATACCTGTCAATTTTTGTTTCAAAAGGAATTTCCGGCATGCTGTGATCCCCTGTAATCACAAAAATTGTGTTATTGAAGTCCGGACGTTTTTTATAATTTTCAAAAAATTTCTGTAATGCATCATCAAGATTGAGCACAGAAACCAACTGTTTTTTGTTTTCTAACGCCCATTTTTTTTGTGATGCTGAAACCTGGCCCGACTGTATTCTTTTGTCAAACAGTGCTTCGTAATATTTTGCATTGTTAATTAAAAACGGATTATGAGTTGAAAGCGTAAGAAGCATATTAAAATAAGGCTGGTTCTGCATTCTCTGTACTTCCAGCATTTTTCCGAAAATTGCCTGATCTTCATATCCCCAACTTTCACCATTATTTTGAGGTAATTTACGGTACGGAGCACTAAATAACCGCTGATCTATAATATGATCGACCTTACTGTACTCCAAAAATTCTCTCATCCGATCAAACGAAGAATTTCCACCGTAATAAAAGCCGGTTTCAAATCCGTTTTTTTTCAGGATATTGAACAGGTTGAAATGCTCCGGAGTTTTCTCAATTTCAAGAAATCCGTTTTTCCCAAAAGGCAGGGAGCCTGTAAGTGTAGTAATTGCTCCAAATGTTCTTCCTGATGAACTCAAATTAAATTCCCAATATAAACTTTTACCTGCCAAAGAGTCTATAAATGGTGTGAAATTACCAACATATCCGTTAGGCGAACTGTAAGCATGACCAAGCCCTTCTACCGTAATAAAAACTAAGTTTGGAGGTGTTACTGTACGATTAAGATAAGCACCTAAAAAATCTTGAGTTTTTTCTTTTCTCCAAAACGGAAATGCCTGATTAAGCATTTCGGGATCTGCTGCTAATGTTTCTGAACCATTTATAAGATCTGATATTTCCGGATGGTCACTGATAAAATTATCGGTATTTGAAGTCAGAAAATACGCCCATTTACTTTGCCCTGCTTTTTGTTCAAATTCATTTTCATTTTTTGACTTTAAAGAAAACAATGTGTCTTTGGGAATAAAAAATGCTGATAACCCTATCACCAAAGAAATGGCTCCTACATACAATGATTTAAAACTTGATTTGGCCGCAAACCAGAAAGGAATGAATATACCTACTATTAAGAGGCACATTAATGCAATATTTTTAGTATTCAACATCCCGCTTGCCTTAAGAATCTGCTTCATTTCATCTTTACTGTAGTACAATATATCTGCCCCTAATACATTATGAGACTCAAAGAAATATAAAAACAGTACATATTGAACGACTACAATAGCTGTACAAAGTATAATTGTTAAAGTTTTAGCCCATTTTTCTTTTATAAAGTTCAGAATCAAATACAAGATCCCCATTCCGAAAATAATCTGGAATACAAATAGTATATTATTTACGAAAAGGCTTTTTATTAATAAAAAAGTATCAAAATTTTTAAAATTATACCGGTACCAGCCCCATTCTGCCAATACTCCTAATAGAAATAAAAACAGAAATACTACAGCAAATACTCCCCATTGTCTAAGCCCAAGTTTAAATATGGCCAGAACGCGCTTCTTCCAGGGTAAGTTCTTATCTTCCTGGCTAAAGCCCTGCCTTGTCATTTCACCCCAGGCATGGGATTTTTTAAAATAATCTACAAAACCTTTCACTCCGGCTTTTACCACTACAGGATGGAAATAAAAAGGTTCTATTACGGCTGTAAAAATTAAGGTAAGAAAATCCTTTCTTTTAGTATATACCTGCCTGCTTATAAGATCGACCAGAATGGCATAGATAGAATACAGGATACCTGTGGATATTACTAATGCAAAAAGTACCATAAAAAACGGCCAGTTGACTATTCCAAGAATTAAAAAAATAAAGAATATAATAATTCCTGAAAACTCTACTAAGGGGCCTAAAAATTCAAAGAAGAACCAATACGGAAGACTTACCATTCCCAATTTACCGTAATTAGGATTGAACATAAGCTTTCTATGCTTCCACAGGGTTTCCATTGTACCGCGCATCCAACGGTTTCGTTGTTTTTTCAGAATATCTTTGGTTTCCGGTACTTCAGTCCAGCACAAAGGATCCGGGATATTCACAACTTCATAAGGCTCTTTCTTTTCTTCCATGTACCTTCTCATCCGCACTACCAGCTCCATATCTTCTCCAACGGTATTTTTGTCATATCCTCCACAAGCCAATACAATACTTCTGTCGAAGGCTCCGAAAGCCCCTGAAATCAAAATCAGTCCTGATGCTCTGGACCACGCCATACGACCCAATACAAATGCTCTGATATATTCTAATGCCTGACTTCTTCCCAGCCAGGTTTTAGGGATATTCACATCGGTAACTTTACCATTTTCTATTTTACAATTGTTTGCTAATCGGATCACTCCACCACAAGCAATTACTTTTTTATCGGTTTGTTCAAGGAATGGTTTTGCCAGCCTCAACACCGCATCCTGTTCAAGAATACAGTCAACGTCTATACATACAATATATTCTCCAGAAGAAATATTGACTCCCACATTTAAAGCATCAGCTTTTCCTCCGTTTTCTTTATCTACAACGATAAGCTTTTTAAAAGCCGGATTTTTACTTTTATAAATTCCGCGTATGGGTTTAGTTTCAATGTTTCCCTGTACAAAGAAGGAAACGGATTCCAGTTCATATGCCCGAATCAGTTTTTCCATGGAATCATCTTTGCTCCCATCATTGACAATAATTATTTCCAGGTTATGATAATAGAGTGACAGCAGAGATCTTACATTATCTACAATGGTCATTCCTTCATTATATGCAGGAGCAATAAGACTGAAAACAGGAGCATTCGGATTGGCAGCTATGATACTATAATCTGTAAAAGTATTTTCATTTTTATACCGTACAACGGCTCCTAATGCATAAATTCCTATCCATGCATAGATGAGAAAAACAGCAGCCGAATAGAGTAAAAACAGCCAAATAACAATTTCATAAATAATATGGGAGAATTCTAGCATATTCTTTCCTGTAATGCGTGTTTAATAATCTGAACCAATTGAGGACATGAAGAATCATTTTCTATGATCTCAAGCAGATAATCATGATATCCTAAAGCAAGAAGTGCTTCAGCTGCAGCAATTTTTACTCCCGGAAGATTTGTTTCGTTCAGCTTTTCTTTATAAAAATCGGCACAGCGAGGATCATGAGATAATTTCATAGCCTTCAGTATTTCTATCTGGACCTCAAGAGGCTGCTCTTCATAAATTTCTTTAAATTCTGTAATGGTAGAGGAAGTTTCCAGCGCCTGCAATGCTTTTACCGTTTCTATACGAACATCAATAGCCGGGTGCATTAGCAAAGCTTTTGCTTTATCATAAAAAGCCAACATCTGGAATTTTCTAAGCAACCGCAATGCAAAAATAATCACTGAAGTATTCTGGCTGTCCAACCAAACATTCACAACCTGCTGACATTGATCGGGATCTAGATTGATAGACCGAAGTAAACGAAGCTGCTGCCAGTCTGAGATTATATAGGCAAAATCATTAAGAAAATGTAATCCCTGAAATCCTTTAAAAACTACCATTGCATACTGAGCCTCCTGATATACCTGAGGAGAAGGATGCTTAAGGAATGGCATAATTTTAGGAACTGCTGATTCTACTTTCATCGCTGTAAGCTCCTGGATACCTTCTGCAATAAGATGAGGCTTTTTTTGTCCTAACTTTTTGAAGGCTTCTTTCTGAAGGTTATAATCTGTAAAAATTTTTTTGATCTCATCCTGTGCTCCTCCGGAAAATTTTTTCTCGGAAGCCACCAATCTTTCTAAAAACAGATTTCTGAATGAGGATTCCTGGGAATAGGTATTAAAAATTTCATTGTCTTTTTGGTCTTCGGGGCCATACACAATAGCTTCTGAAACTTTTTCATCTATCATTTCAGACCATTGATGAATATGATTTAGGGTCTTATACTGATAGAAACTATACGAGAGCACAACTATAATTAATAGCAGTACCAATATTAATATTCCTAAAAAAGTAAGGAACAGCTCATGTACCGAAACATATAGAAATAGTAGGGTCATTGTTTCTATTTAGCGGTGAGTCTTTTTATACGTAGTATTAATTCATTAGGACTAAAAGGCTTTACCATAAAATCTGAAGCACCTAAATCGAAGGCCTCCAATACCACTTCTTCCTGTCCTAAACTGGAAAGCATGATCACCGGTATTTTTTTACCAAATGATCTTACTGCTGCAAGTATTTCCGTACCTGAAGCAAAAGGCATCATAATGTCTGTAATGATGAGGTCTATTTCTCTTTCTTTAATGGTATCAATAGCGTCTTTACCGTTGCGTGTAACCACTACTTCATACCCTTCTTTCAAGAGTTTGTGTTCTATTGTTTTTAATATTAGTTCATCATCTTCAGCAATCAAGATTAACATACTTACTATTTTTTAGTTTTTATTGATTTATTAGTTTATTTATTAAGTTTTCTCCTCTTTTTATTTCCTCCATTATAGCAGTTTCCATCACCGCGTAATCAGAATTCTGATCTATATTTTTTTCCAAGTCTGCGGCTAATTGTGCCAGCTTGAATAAACCGGCAGTTCCAGAAGTTCCTTTTAATTTATGTAAAAAAGCCTTTGCGCCATTTAAATCTCTCTCTTCTGTAATTTTTTTTAATTTTTCTGATGACTGGGCAAGCTCCTGAATGACCAAATTTAAGAAGAATGTTTTAAACCCTTCATCATCCCCGATCTGCTCCTTCAGCATATCCATATTCAGATATTCTTCGGCCGGTAAATCATCTTTTACTTTTTCTACGTCTTCAGAAGCCAAATATTTTTTTAGCATATTCAAAAGATCATTCTGTCTAAGAGGTTTAGGCAGAAAATCTGACATTCCTGATTCTAAGCATTTTTCTTTTTCTCCCGTAATGTTTCCTGCGGTTACCCCAATAATCGGAATGTTTGCATAGTCCGGCAATAAACGGATGTGTTTTGTAGCTTCAATTCCATCCATTACCGGCATTTGGACATCCATCAGAATAAGATCAAAAACCTGCTGCTTGCACTGATCCAAAGCTTCTTGCCCATTTACCACCTCGATCAATTCTGCATTAGGGGTAAGTGAATTCATCATTCTCAAGTTGAGTGCCATATTCACAGGATTATCATCTGCCAGTAATACTCTAAGAGGCTGGGTGAATACAGATTGGTCAAGATTTGTCCTAGCAACGGGGATTTCAGAATTCTTTTTGGTATATTGAATTGCCCGGCTTAAGGTTGTATAAAGCTCGTCAGATTTAATCGGTTTTAATAAACAGTATGATTTTTCATCCTGTCGGAAAGAGGAAATCACCTCATGTTCTTCTGAAGAGGTATGAAGCACAATAAGAGGAGTCATTTCACCCTGCTTTTTAAACAATTCCTTTATTTTTTCTATCGTTTCAAGTCCGGATAATATCGGCATATGATAATCCATCAGAATCACATCAAATCGTTCCCCCTGCATCAATAGCTGAATGGCTTCCAGCCCGTTTGCTGCTAATTCGGATTTTATGTTTTTATATTCCAGCATGTGCTTCAGGATTATTCTGTTATTTTCATTGTCATCCACAATAAGCACACGTTCTATGTCTAAATCTGAAAAGTCTTCAAGATCTTCTATCTCATAAGGAATTTCAAGATCAAAGAAGAATACAGAACCTTCGCCTATTTTGCTGGTCAGCGACAGGTTACTTCCCATATATTTTAGGATATTGTTGGAAATGGTGAGTCCAAGACCTGTTCCTCCATATTTTTTACTTACTGAGCTGTCTTCCTGAGTAAAGGCATCGAAAATACGCTGCTGTTTTTCTAAAGGAATTCCTATTCCTGTATCTCTTACAGAAAAACGAATTGTGATCATCTTCTCGTCATTCTTCAGTTTTTCAATCTTAAGCTCGATTTCTCCCTGTCCCGTAAATTTCACAGCATTTCCCAACAGATTGATCAGTACCTGCTTAATTCGGGATTCATCCAGCCATAGTGTTCTGGGTAATCCCTGCTCTATATTCAGAAGCAGTTCCAGGTCTTTTCTTTGTGCCTGATACAGCACTACATTTACGACCTGATTTGCCAAGTGATAGATGTTATATTTATCAATTAACAGCTCCAGCTTACCCGATTCTATTTTGGAGAAATCAAGGATATCGTTGATGATGTTTAGCAGGCTATTACCCGATTCGTTGATGTAATTCAGATATTGAACCTGTGTTTCATTTAACGGAGTTTTTAACAAAAGATCTGAGAATCCTATCACTCCATTCAGAGGAGTACGGATCTCATGACTCATATTGGCCAGAAACTCAGATTTTGCTTTGCTTGCCAAGTCAGCAAGCTGTTTTGCTTTTTTCAGTTCTTCATTAATTTTTACTGAATTTGTAATATTCTGCGTAAAAATAATTACTCCTCCTATTTCACCGTCATTCATATTCCAAGGAATTACTTCCCAATTAAAATGCTGAGGCTCATCAAATCCTACTATATCAAATACCTGATTTTCATTTTTATATGGAATGCCCAGTAATGCATCTCCATAGATCTTTCTTCTTTCTTCCGGTACATTAGGATAAATACTGAATAGATTTTTTCCGATGATATCCTGGGTTTCTTGGTGAAACTCTTCCTTCCATCTTTTGCTTACTGAGACATGATTCAGATCTTTATCAAACATCGCAACAGCAGCAGGTACATTATTAACAAAGGACTGAAGCATTGCTTCTTTACGTTCCAGTTCCAGATATGTTTTTTTAGCATCATCAATATCCTGAATAATCCCGAAAATCCTTACACAATCCTCTCCCTCAAATTCAGGAATCCCTTTTACTCTTACCCAAATAGTTGTTCCATCCGCTCTCTTAAGCTGTAATTCTTCATCAAAGGAAACTCCTTTTTCTATTGCTCTTGTCAATAAAAATCGTATTCTTTTTTCACTTTCCTTTGCATAAAATCCGGCTAGATTTTCAAAATCCGGAGTGAAATTTTTATCGACTTTGTAAATTTCCCTTGTCGATTCTGACCACAGCATTACACGTGATTTAAGATTCATTTCCCAGCCTCCTACCTGAGCAACGGAACTCGTTTGTTCCAATATTTTTTTTGTATTGATCAAATCTCTTTCCAGCTGAATACGTTCAGTCATATTCAGCGCGGTACTTACCACATATGGAGCACCTGTTTCGTCAGTCTCTACCATATTGTGGTACATCCAGTAGATCTGCTCCCCATCTTTTGCCTGAAGAATCATCATTCCCGAATCTTCTTTATTAGCAGTGATACGTAATAAATACTGATTTAATAAACCTCGGTGATCTGCAGGTACCAGGTCTTTTAAGTTTAAAGAAGTAACTTCATCTTTGGCATATTTCAGAACTTCCCTCCCTTTTTCATTGACGGACAGAATGTTGCCTTCCATATCATGCATACTCATCAACCCAATGGCGTTTTCAAAAAAGTTTCTGAATCTTCGTTCCGAACTTTCTAATTTCTGACGTTCCTGTCTTTCCTGGGAAATATTTCTTCCAAAGCAGAAAATCTCCGTTTTACTTATATTCTGCTTCAATTGCCATTCTATAATTATATCTTCATCATTGGTTGCTGTATGCGTGGTATAGTCTATTCCATTTTCATTAGCGGGTAAATCTCCGTATAAATCTCTCAGATTTTTATTATTTTCTCCCAACAGACTTATAAAGTCCTTATCAATAACTTCACTTTTATGTATTTGGAAAACATTTTCGAATGCGGGATTCACATTCTTCAGTTTAAACCCATTATCCAAAACACATATAATATTGTTCGTAATGTCAAAGGTTTCAGAAAAATACTCTGCCTGAATATTTTTCCTTTTACCTATCAATATTTTGGTAACCGCCTCACCCAGTTTCTTCAAAGAATTGATTTGATGCTCGGAAAGTGTTTTAGGTTCATAGTCTATTACGCATAATGTTCCCAGAATTAAGCCTACCTCATCGATTAAAGGAACACCTGCGTAGAATCGGATCCCACCTTCTCTAATAAGGGGATTCGAAGAGGAACGATAATCATTATAAGTATCATTAATGATCAATACGTCTCGATCCATAATTGTATATTGACAGACCGTATCTTTACGGGCTACAAAATCTAAAGACATCCCTACACAGCTTTGAATGGTCTGTGTTTCCAGTTCCATCATAGCAATAAGTGAAGCAGGACAATCAGCAATAAGACACGCTGCTTCTGCAAATACGTCCAAATCAGGATCTTTTCCCAGATTTAAAAGATCATATATCTTCAATCTTTCTAATCTTTCTGCCTCATTTTCAGGAACAGGATATTTATTCATACAGTATACGTTTGTATTTTATTCAATTTAAGCCTTAAAATTAAACATTAAAAAATGTAAAAAGACTAAAAACTTATTCTAAAAAATATCAAAATATTTTTATGAAATATAATTTCTCAATTTTCTATAAAAATAAGGAATTAAAAAATATTACCAGTATCAACGATCATGATCCTTTTACACAAAAAAATCTGTAGTTTCCTACAGATTTCTAGTATTTAATCTCAAAATTATTTAGTTAAAGAAATTTTTTATCACATTGGCGATCCTTTCACGGTCTTTATCCGATAAGTTAGATCCTGAAGGCAAACATAGTCCATTATCAAATAATTTTTCCGCAACATTTTCACCGTAGTATGGAGCATCTGCAAAGACCGGCTGCAAATGCATTGGTTTCCATAAAGGGCGAGATTCTATATTATCATCCAAAAATGCTAATCGTAATTCTTCACGATTTCGTCCTGTTATTACCGGATCAATAATAATAGCGGACAACCAATGATTGGAATAAAAATCTGAAGTCGGCTCTGAAAATACCTCAACTCCATTTATATTACTAAAAAGCTCTACATAAAATTCATGCATTTTTCTACGAGCATCAACTCTACTTGGTAAAACTTCCATCTGCCCTCTTCCTATTCCCGCAGTAATATTACTCATTCGGTAATTATATCCAATATGGGAATGCTGATAATGAGGTGCATTATCTCTTGCCTGAGTAGAAAGAAATACCGCTTTATCTTTATCTTCTTTGGTATGACAAACCAAAGCTCCTCCACCGGAAGTGGTAATAATTTTATTTCCGTTAAAAGACAGAATCCCGAAACGTCCCAAAGTTCCGCAAGCCTGGTTTTTGTATTTTGAGCCTAGGGCTTCTGCTGCGTCTTCAATGACCGGAATGTTATATTTTGCTGCGATTTCATTAATCTCTTCCATTTTTGCCGGCATTCCATATAAATGCACAACAATGATCGCTTTTGGCTTTTTCCCTTTCTGAATGCGGTCATCAATAGCTTCCTGTAATACTTTCGGGCACATATTCCATGTCTCTTTTTCCGAGTCTATGAATATGGGAGTAGCTCCGCAATAGGTGATAGGATTGGCTGAGGCAACAAAGGAAAATGTAGATGTAAGGACTTCATCATCTTGTGTTACATTCAACATTACCAATGCCAAATGGATTGCTGAAGTAGCAGAATTTAATACCACCAATTCATGATTATTCCCTAAGCATTCTTTTAAATCCTGTTCGAAACCATTAATATTTTCTCCAATTGAAGTTACCCAATTTTTCTCAAAAGCATCGTTTACATAAAAAAGTTCTTTTCCTGAAAGATGGGGTGAAGAAAGCCATATTTTATCCTGCATTTTACTGTTTTAAAGTAAATTTAATTGATTTAAAGCAAAATGAGAAAATTATTTTTGGATTCTGTCTCCCTGACCTTTTCCGCTAACGGTTGCAAAAATATACTTGAAATAATCTGATACTGTTAAGTTTTGAATCATTTCAGCATCTTTAATAGCGAGTTCAACAGGAGTTGACATATCTATTTCGTTGATCTGTGAAAGCCCTGTAATTCCAGGTACCACATTATACACACCTCTTTTGTCTCTCTCCTCAATTAATTCGGTTTGGTTGAATAAGTTAGGCCTTGGTCCAACTAAACTCATATCTCCGGTTAAAACATTAATCAATTGTGGAAGTTCATCGAGTTTAGATTTACGCAGAAAGCTTCCAAATTTTGTGACAGATGCCTGATTCGAAAGGTGTGTCGCCACAGATTTAGTATTCACATGCATCGTTCGGAATTTAATCAGTTTGAACGGTTTTTTATGACGTCCCACTCTCTCCTGCACAAATATAGGTGAACCTGTATCAAACAATCCTATTATATATAAGATTACAAGAATTGGCCAAAGGAATAAAAGTCCGAAAAATGAAAATAAAAAATCGAATATGCGAATCATAAGTTTCTAATTTTAAAATATTTATATTAAACTGGTTTAAATTAAAAATTATTTTAATGTATAATTTTCAATAACATTCAATGGTTGCCAGTTTAATTCTTTTTTTGCTTTTTGGTTTGAAAAAGTTAGAGATTTTGTAATCTTTTTCAGTTTCAAAGAATTAATAGGAGCTTTTTCTCCTAATAAATCACCGACTGTTGCTATACATTTTGCAAAAAATAATGGTATAGACAATGGTATTTTTTTATTCAATTGTTTGCAAATAATCGTTTCTAACTCTCTGAATGAAGGATGTGTATCATCACATACATTATAAATACCTCCTTTTTCAATCAATAGTGGAATTAATTCAGCAATATCCTGTACCATTAAAATACTTTTGCGTGCTACACCTTTACCTATTGATAAATATTTGCCTGTCTTAATTCCATTAACCATTGCAGCTAGATTCCCTGGCGCGTTTGGACCCGCTATAAGTGATGGGCGTATAATTCCTAATTTTATATGATTCTTTTTACACCAGTCTATAAGGTATTCTTCTGCTTTAATCTTACTCAACGCATACGGTGTTTGACCATTTAAAGGATAATCTTCTTTGATATTTTCCCCAAAATCTAATCCATATACTGCAACTGTACTAACAAAAATAAATGCTTTAGGTAGCATAGTCTGCTCCAAAGCTTTACATAAGTTAACAGTTCCCTGATAATTAACATCAAGAAAATCTTTTTTCTGATCAGCTGAAATAGGCGTCATGTGTGCTTTGCCCGCAGCATGTAATATAATATCAAAAGATTCATTAAAGACAGGAATCTGACGTGAAAGGTCGGCAATTAAATGATTTTCACTCCTCATCCCTAAGGTTCTTACGTGATATTGCTTTTCTAATATCGGTTTTATGTTTTTACCTAAAAAACCAGACGCTCCAGTGAAAAGTAGTTTCATTTGTAATTTATTTTATATTTTAATACATAAACATCACTATTTAATGTATTTAAAAAAGGATTTCATTAGCGTAATCCCAGAATAATAAATGGATTGTGGTAAGTTAAGCTTTTCATTGTTCCTGTAAATGTTCCAAATCCAAAGTATCGCCTTAAATTTGTTAGAAGATATAGAGCTTTTACGAACTCTATACTTCATTGACAAATAATTACAGTTTTTACCTATAAATCCTTTTTTTAAAATCGACAGCCATAAAGCATAATCTTCGTGTCCCTGCTTAAGAAAATAATTTTTTCCAACTTTCTGTGTATCATAAATACATGTTGAACAAGCTATAATATTACCTTTTAACAAATCTTTATATGAAACCTCCTTAGGTGCTGATATAATTCTATTGGCACTTATACCCTCCTCAGATATTTTTTCGTAATCAGAATAGACAATGGCAACATTTTGATAGCTAAATAATTCCAATTGTTTTGTTAATTTTTCAGAATTCCATAAATCGTCACTATCTAAAAAAGCAATATATCTTCCACTGGCAATTTCGATACCCATATTTCTAGGAGCTGTTGGAGATCCCGAGGCATAATCCGTTTTAAAATACTTTACTCTTTCATCTTTCAAGCAAAATTCCTTGACTATTTCGGCAGAACGGTCCTTGGAACAATCATCAATAATCAATAACTCCCAATCTTTATAATCCTGGTCAATAACAGAAGAAATTGTATCTCCAACAAATGACTCAGAGTTATACATGGGTGTAATAATCGATATCTTATTATTAAGAACATTCATAATCTAATCTCACTATTTATTTTTAGACGACATCCATATTTTAATGTTTTCTTCAGACAATTCCTTAAGTTGTGACAAGGAATTTGCATTAGGCATTATTCTTAATTCCTTATTTAGGATAATTTTAAAAATTTCATCTATCGAATATTGACTTTTGTTATTCACCAGGTCTAACAATTCTGCCATTCCGCCTTTTCCTGAACCTGCAACACAAACATTTAACAATGTTGCCTCATGAATGATGCGGCACCATCCTTCTTCGAACTGTGAGTTAGCAATGACAACATCACATGACTTGATAAATGAAAAATAATCTTCATCTTCAATCCATTTTACAACATACAAGTCTTCCTGATCGGAAGTTGATCCCCCTGATTGTATTAATTGAATATTTTGAAAATTATCCAATTCTTTTAATTTCAAATAATCAATCACTATCTTTCCTCCTTTCTTAGCCTGGCTTCCACCTAAGAAAATCCATTGTTTTTCTTCAGCTAAGTTATATTTATCCGCAAGATATCTTTTTGATTTAAAATTGCTCTCGGGAATATTTATTTCATTATATATAATATATGAATTTAAACTAAAATGCTTATATACCCACTTTGACCAATAATCAGCAACAGTAATCACTTTAATATCAAAAAATCTTGAAAATAATTTGATTAATTGATAATCTATTGTTTCTAAAATTTTAGTATAGAACGGGGAACCGGTTTGATCAAAATGATGAAATATAATTGTCATATTATTTCTCATAATAGGAATTCCAAATGGTCTTACTATATTTCCCTTTACAAGAAAGCCCTTAAAAATTAATTTGAAAAATCCAGGTAAACTTTTTAGTCCTCCTTTTCTCTTAACATTAATTTTATTTAATTCAAAAGAAGGATAAAGATTCAAAAGTTTTTCAAATAACACTCTTTCATATTCGTCACCTCCATAGTGACCATCAAACCCAATAAAGGTATATTTACTGGAGTTTTTTGATTGATAATTGTCTTCCATGTAATAATATTGAAAAAAAGTAACAAAGTGCTAATAAAGTAACTAACTGCAAAATCCATCCCGCAATTGAGGCTTCCTGAAAAAAAGAAAGTGTTGTAAATGCTAATGGGTAAAAATATACTCTTTTCCATACAGATTTTTTCGCCGAAAAATAACTTGAGATATATTTCATTATTAGAAATAAAGAAACTAGATACAGAGGTAATGAGAAATATCCAAAATTAGCAAATAATTCTCCTATCCATGTAGGAGCGGCCGAGATTCCTGTCGACCAAAAATCAGATCCTAAATAATCTTCTGAAACGGTTTTACCAAAAGAAATAACAGGTTTGTCTTTCCATAAAGATCTTGGTACTAAAAAGAATATTATACCAAGAAATGAACTGCCCAATAAATAAGGAAAATTAAGGGATTCATGATGATTTATAATTGAATAAACGATATCTGTTCCATAAAAACGGTTCGTTGCTACAAGCAAGATATGATTTAAATCGAATTTAGATCCAGAGAAAAAGTTACTGAACCCTGCAAATCCCTCATACCTTACATATTCCAAGGCTGAAAATATCGGAATCCCAATTATTAATAAAATTGCTATTAAAAATGATGACACCCCCTTTTTTTCAGCCGAATACCTTAATAATAATAAAAACAAGGGGTTTAAAACAAGTGTCTTTGATCCTGAAATCAAGCCAACCGGTAAGGCTCCCAACAATACAAATATAATTAATGCTTTTTTTATTTTTTTAGAAGTTTTAACTGAAAATACAGCTATCAAAAAGAAAGAGTATATACCTGTTAAATTATTTGATATAAATGAGCTGTCCGATTGCAAAAATTCATATTGAGGTTCTAAAATCAATGTCATTATACCTACACTTAATCTCTGATAATTAAATGCTATGTACAGAACTACCCAAATAAAAAATGTTAAAAAAAATCTGAAAACAGACACAGATGAAACTTTAGCAATAAAATTGTCATCCTGCCCTTTTGTATTTGTTTTCCAAACAATAAAAAGCATTGAAAAAAATGCAAACAATCCTATTTGCAGGGCAATTGAATAAACATACTGATCTATTCCCGGACCTGTAACAACATTTGGCCCGATTACATATGTTAAATACGGACGAATTAAAAACAGTAATAAACCATGAATTATGATGTAGATTCTAATATCATGTATTTTGATTTTATTTACCATCATTCATATATTTATGTAAATCAGATGGTTCACAGTAAACAAGCTTGTTTACATTTTTCTTAATTCTTCTGTATAATAGTCCCGCGGTTTTTCTTGTCAATGAATATGGTGTATCCACTAAGCTTAATAAAAATTCATTTGCTTTCATAGAACGTATAGCCGAAAAAATAGATTTGTAATAACTACTTTCATTTAAAAGGCAAGTAATAAAGATAGCGGAAAGATTAATTTTTGTTGGAAGTTTTAAATTGTATTTTTTAGAAACAAAAATTATTGATGCTGGAAAAACAGTATATTCAGACCAATAAGCCGGAATTCTCTTATCCCATTCATTTCTGAATTCTGCAGATAAAAAAGTAGCTTTATCTAAAGGTGTAACGTGTGTTTTAGCGGTCGTCATACCTCCCCCACTTCCTCCTGAAGCACCATAAACAGTCAGACTTTTCTCTACCGAAATCGCATTCAAATTAGAGCATGATAATACAGTAGCCATTGAGATATCAGGAGAGCCTAAAATCATCTCTCCATTTTCTTTCAGTAATTTTTTTTTCGCTACTTCCTTTTTTACCAACCCGTGATACAATCTAGGCATTTTCTCAATCGTAAGTCCTCCATTTTTTAAAGATTTTTTTAATTCTTTTTTTGTATCAATCACTTCATTATTCCAAGGTATAGATTTAAAAAAAACTTTAGGAGCTGCGTCTACATTTTTATTAACAAAAACACAATTATCCCAATAATATTTATCCGGATTGTATACAATACAATCAACATTTTGATTTTCAAGAGTATTTAAAACATCTATGATTTCGGGCATAAAAAAATCATCATCCCCTATAAAAGTCATCCATTCTGATGAACAAAGAGTGAAGCCTCTTGAAAAATTTTCTGAAATTGTTAGATTATCAGATATGTTTTGATAAACAGTATTATGAAAAATATTTTCAATTTCTCTTAATTTAGTATTCTCAATAGCTACATTAGAATTGTCTACAATAACAAGCTCAACCAGACTACGTGCTTCAGCAGGCCAAAAGCGATGAGCCATAATTGTATTAAATAATTGTTCGTGACGATTCTTTGTGGGAATTACTACTGAAAATAATTTATTATTTGACATGATTTTTTCAATTTTATAAAAATTAAAGATAGAACATCCTTCTTTAATTATTTTTTCTAAATTTAAGCAAAGGAGTCAAATCCTTTTTAGGAATATAAATCCCAAGAGCAACACAAAGTGTCGCAAATGTAACAAATCCAATCCAAATTAAAGTAATCACCCTTCCTTTTTCAAAAGGAAGTGGAATTAATGATAACAAATACACTAAGACGCCAATCAATAAAAATGGTGAAATAAACTGCCTTAAATAGATGTCTTTTAAAATTTCACTTTTAATAAACTTTTTATTTATAAAGAAAATATAAATAAAAGTAGTTATCACCTGAACAGAACAAAAAACAGTTGCAGCTCCCATTGCACCATATTTCTTGGTGGCTATATAATATCCTGGCATAGTAATCAATAAACTGATTATTCCTAAAATATTATTAAATTTAGTAAAGCCATTTGCAATTGCAACATTATAAGGCAAGATCTGTAATGCAAACATAGAATAAGCCAAAGCTACAACAGGTATAAGTCTAAAAGTCTTTTCAGAGAGTCCGAGATCACCAGTCCAAACCCAAATAATATCTTTTGCAAAAAAAGAAAAAACCATTAATATGGAAAACACAAGAGTAGATACCAACATACTGGACTTCATAAAAAGGTCTCTTGCTTCTCCTAATTTGTTTGCAGAAAAATGTGATGTGAATCTAGGCAACAATGCTGCTGCAACCGGATTTACCATAACAATCAATCCTTGGGAAAGAGAAACTGCTAACGTATAATATCCCAAATTATCAAGAGATAGTAGCTTACTTATAATTAATTTATCTAACTGTGTATTAAGTGCTGAAACCAGGGCTATCAGTAACATTCCCGCAGCAAATTTCCAGATGGTAGATAAAATTCTTTTCTCGAGTTTTAAATTAATATTCAATGTAAGTTTACCGAGTATCACCTTGTCTAAATATATTTTTATCAACAGGGTAAACAAAAGTGTTGAAACGGCCTGCCAAATAAAAAATAGCTTTAGATCTGGTATAAGAATTATAGCAATAACAACTAAACCATTTCTAAATACTCCCCAAAGTACTTGAAAAAGATTTGCTTCAACTTGTTTCTCTAGACCTAAAAGACCACCTATATAAAATCTGAACAGCAACTGAAAACCAATTTCAAAACTTATGATCTTTAGGAAAAACGAAATTTGTGCCGAAGAAAACTTATCTATTACAATCCATTTTTCTGCCAAAAAGCCTGAAAATAAAAAAACAATCCCAATACAAAAACCTGTAATCAAAAAATAAAGAGTCTCTATATTTTTGAAAACTCTTTGCTTTTGCATTTCATTGGTATCTTTTCTTGCAAATTCTCTGGAAAGTGTAGCTGTAAGCCCACCATCTAATATAGCCATCACACCAGCAATCATTAGTGTAAAACTTATTACAGAATAACTATCAAAACCCAGATATTTAATATAAAGCGGAATGAATAAGAAATTGGATAAGATGCTCCAAAATCTGCCAATGATATTGGCAATTATGTTTTTAAACATATTTTAATGTAAATTTCTTATAAATAATTCTATGCCACCCGATCATTGAATAGAATATCCTCCATCTACAATAATACTTTGTCCTGTAATCCATTTTGCGTTTTCTGAAATAAGAAATAAAATTGTAGGTACAACATCTTGAACTTCACCAAAACCAAGCGGATGCATGTTTTGTATTTCTTCAATTTGATCCTTATTTATCTGACTAAAAAGATTTTGTGTCATTGGTGTATTGATAATACCTGGTAATACAGCGTTAACTCTAATTTTTCTTTTTGCATATTCTAACGCACTAGCTTTTACCAATCCTAAAATAGCAGCCTTTGTTGCACAATACCCAACCTTACCCGGTTGCCCAAGAGTACCCATTACAGATGATAAAAAAACAACACTTGCACCATTATTACAATACTTTTTTTTAGTAAAATGCCTTAATAATTCAATTCCTGAAAAAACATTTATATCAAATATATTTTTGATCTTACTTGTGGAATACAAAGAAAGAGGAAGTGTTTCTTCAATTCCTGCACAATGTATAAACCCGTCAAATTTTTGGTCCTCTAAATTGAACTGTAAAAAGAGTTGTTCAATTTGATCAACATTATTAAAATCAAAAATAAAATCTAAAATTTGCGATTTATGGTCTTTTAAAAAAAAATCTATTTTCGAAAAATCTCTTCCAATTGCATATACAGTATGACCATCCGTAACTAATTGTTTTAAAGTCTCAAAACCGATTCCTGATGTTGCTCCTGTCAAAAGAATCTTCATTATTATCTTATTTCTTTTTAATTAAATTTATCAGTACCAATTCTATCAATTAAAGAATTAACTGTAGTAATATTTTCTATATCATCTGAATTTAAGCTTATTGAAAATTCTTCATTAACTAAAGCAATTAAAGTCATAGCAGCCATTGAATCCCACTCTTCCAAATTTTTAATATTTGTTTCTCCATTTACTTCTACGTCAAGTTCTAAATCTTCCTGTAATCTTAAAAAAAAATCTTCTGTTTTCATTATTAAATATATTTTATAGTTTGTTATTTATAGTTATTAATCCACCAGCCCAAGAAAGTCCAACCCCAAAGCCTACGATTGCAATTTCATTGTCTGGAGATACAATATTTTGCGAATATTTTTTGAGAGCAATAGGTATAGTACAGGAAACGGTATTTCCCCCATCCTCTAGATTTATATAAAAATTATCGCTATTGATCTTAAGTCTCTTCCGCATAAAATTTAACATAAATGAGTTGGCCTGATGAAAAATAAATTGATTTATATCACTAATATCTTTCTGATTTTTTGCCAGAACTTCTTTTGTAAAATTAGGAATGACATTACTAGTAAAATTAAAAACTTCCGGACCATTCATATACAAATGATTGTCTGTATAAATATTATCCGAACCATATTTCATTTCTACAGCTTCAGGATTGAATGGAGAATTGCTGCATCCATTTTTTACAATTAATTTGTCATAGCCTGAACCATCTGTTCCAAACAAAAATTCACCAATGTACTCTTTGTCAGAAAAGGAAATCAGCGTAGCTGCTGCAGCGTCTCCAAAAATTGCTCTGTTTGAACGATCATTTGCGTGCAAATATTTAGAATAGGTTTCTGCCGTTACTAATAAAACATTTTTAGCCTGACCAGAATTAATCAAACCTTTAGCCATACCTACACCGTAAACGTAACCGGAACAACCTAAATTAAAATCAAAAGCTCCTATGTTTTTTCTTAACCCTAAATGATTTTGTAAGATACATGCCGTTGTAGGTAAAAAATATTCCGGACTTTGGGTACAATATATAATATAATCTATTTCTTCTTTGTTTATTTTTGTAAACAATTTTTCACAAGCCTTTTTTGCTAAATCAAAAGCCGTTTCATTTTTCGTAACCCAATACCTGTTTAATATTCCTACCTTTTCTTCGAACTTTCCAAAATCATAATCGGGGAAACGATTAGCTAAATCTGTATTACTAATCTTCTGTTCCGGAAAAATATATTCTATATTTGTTATAACTGCCCCCATTTCTTATACAAATTGAAAACTTAATTAGGAATAAACCTTGCCTTATTGTTATATAAAAACTTATAAATAGTTCTCTCCGTTAACGAGTTTGTTTTATTGAATGTCTTATTGTGTAAATAAAAAATACTCTGTGTTGAATCATCCGACTTAACCTCTGATTTTGTGAAAATTACACGCTGATTTTCTTTTGTATTAAAAAGCATCAGTTCTGTTTCATTCACATCTAACGAATAATTTTCATTATTGAGTTCAATAAATTCTTCCAGCCATATTTTTAGCATATCAAACTTTTCATCTAAGGTTTTGGGTAGATAAAATTTAATATTTTCCATAATTTTTGCAGGGCTTCCAGAATATGCAGCATCAGGCAAAGTATCTTTTGTAATCACAGAATTAATTAAAGCCGTACTTCTTTTGCCAAGTACTATCCCAGAACCAACAACACAGCTTCCAACTAACCAAACATCATCATTTATAACCGTTGGTCTTTTTGCATATAATATACAACCTTCAATTTGTTCACCACTAGCTACGTGGGTCCAAATCTGAGAATACATCCCAACTCTTACTCCATTTCCAATTTCTAAACCACCTGCACCATCTAAAATAGTATTTTGTCCGAACCAGCAATTATGCCCAATTTTCAACGATTTTTCTGGCATAATTAACATATCGTTATGAAAAACATTCCAATCACCAACTATAAATTCACCATGAATAAAAATCCTGGTATTATCATTTATAATATTATTGTCTCCTATAATTGCAACAGCATTAGGGTTATCTCCTATAATTTCAATAACAACATTTTTACCGATTCTGTTATAATTTCCCAGAACAACATTAGGATGTATTTTAGCTGTGATATCTATTTGATTCGTATTCATTATTATTTTTTATTTATTCTTAAACCACCAACCTGATGGAATAGCTACAAACTTCTTCATAAATTCATTTACCCCTGGTAAATCGATTTTATTATTAAAGACTGAGTAAATATTATTATTTACATGCACTCCGGTCGCATAATAGCCTGAATCTTTCATATCCTGAATAAATTTCAGTTTATCTTCTGCCAGAACACCATATACCCAAAAATTAGGCTCACATTTTGTATGAATTTTCAATGGTTTGGCATCTTTTCTATTTTCAAAGAGAGCAGACCATTTTTCAGCATTATTTTTCTGAATTTGCAATAAATCTGCAACATTTTCCATCTGTTTCAAACCAATATAAGAATTGATTTCAGACATTGTTGCACCATACCCTTCTAACTTAATGTCGCAATCCGGATTGATTTCTCCATTGGAAAGTCTGAAATTGGCTCTGTCAATTCCATAATCTCTTATCAATTTGGTTTTTTCATAGAGCTTTTCATCTTTGAAGACTAAACCTCCCCCGTCTATGGTATTCGGTAAACGCACAGTTTGGAAAGAGAAAACTGTTACATCTGCTCCTGTATTTCCTGTGTAATTTCCGTCGAATTTTGTCCCAAAACCTTCAATACAATCATCTACTACAGGAATCCCAAATTCTTTTCCAATCTTATAAACTTCCTCCAAGTCACCCGCATATCCGCAAAAAATATTATTGAAAATAGCTTTAGTCTTCGAACTAATAAGATTTTTCAACAAACTTACATCCATTGCACTGGTTGCAGGATCTACATCAATCCATTTAATAGTCAAACCTTTAATCGCAAAAGGTTGATTACTTGCCAGACAACTTACCGGGCTCGCAATGATTTCATCTCCAGGTTTTAAATTTAAAGCTGATAAAACCATCAGTAAAGCCTGATTGTACGTAGCAGTAATAAGAACTTTTGGATTTTGAATAAAATTTCCTAATTCTTGCTCAAAATTTTTACCATGTTTACCATATGCTAATTGTCCAGAATGTAGGATATCACCTAGGTCCTGTTCAATTCCTTTTGGCATATAAGGTTTAAATATAGGAATCATTACCAGCCTTCTTTTATTAAGGAAATCATTTTATCACAATCTTCTTTACTAACCCACCATCCACAAGGCAAATGTACCATTTTACTGTAGAATTGATCTAAATTGGGAAGCTCTGAATTAAAATCATTCAAAAAAGTATGTAAGTCATTTCTTTTATGCAGTTCAGAGGCCATAATTCCATTTTCAGCCATTTTCTTAATGAATCTGTCTCTATTTTCTACTTTAAGGGTGTAAAGCCAATAAGAAGCTTCGGTATTAGGGTAGTATTTAATCGTCTCTACTCCCTGAACACCTTTTAGATTCTCATCCAAGTATTTTCCGTTATTTATATATTTTTGAACAAGTTCTTCAATATTTTCTAGTTGGGCCAATCCTACTGTAGCATTCACATTATTCATGTGGTATTTATATCCCTGCATAGTAATATTATTATCCATTCGGCTCAATTTTTTATCTAATCCGAACCAACGAATAATTTTACCCTTTTCATAAAGATCATTATCTAAAATTTGTAATGCTCCTCCGTCAATTGTTGTCAAATGCTTTATTGCTTGGAAGGAATATATGGTAAATGGAAAATGATTTCCTGTTTTTTTTCCATTAAACTTAGCTCCCAAAGCATGAGCCGCATCTTCGATTACCGGAATATTATATTTTTCTGATATTTCTTTAATTCGCTTTACATCTACAGGAATACCAGCATAGTCTACAACAATAATAGCTTTGGTTTTTCCGTTAATGTTTTTTTCAATAGAATCTGGAGAAATATTTCCGGTTTCAATGTCTACATCAGCATATCGAATTTTTGCTCCTACAGATTTTATAGATGTATTAGTAGGTTCTGCTGTTAAAGCAGTGCTAATAACTTCATCTCCTTCTTTTACTCCTGCTAAAATAAGTGCAATATGTAAGGCAGCCGTACCCGAATTAAGTGAAAGTGTATTGCCTCCCCCTATATATTGTTCAAATTTTCTTTCAAATTCTTCTACAGCTTCACCTTGAGCTATATAGCCACTATATAAAATTTCTTCTAATTTAGGCATCAGCAATTCTTTTGCTGGAATAGATGTTTTTACTAATGGTAACATTTGTAATTAATTTGTATGAGTAGCTAACTCGTCTTTAACATAATCTAAAGTAAGAAGTAATTTTTTTAACTCCTCTATATTAAGTCTCTCAGTATTATCAGAATTGTATTCACTATCTACCAATTTAGGACCGTCTTCCTGAACATATTTTGTGTAATTCAAATCTCTAAAGTCTGCCGGAACACGATAAAACCTTCCTAAATCTTCTGCTTTTGACATTTCTTCTTTTGAGCAAAGGGTTTCGTATTTTTTTTCAGCATGTCTTTCTCCTATAATATTAATTTCATTATCGGCATTAAATAGTTCTTTTAAAGCCTGTGCTAAAACTTGAATAGTAGCTCCAGGAGATTTCTGTACAAAAATATCTCCTGGATTTCCGTTTTCAAAGGCAAACATAACCAATTCTACAGAATCCTCTAGAGACATCATAAAACGTGTCATTTCAGGATTAGTAATTGTTAATGGTTTTCCTTCCTTAATTTGTTTGATAAATAGAGGTATGATGGAACCTCTGGAGCACATTACATTACCATAACGGGTCGCCGTTATAATTGCATTATTCTTCTGAATACGAGGATCTCTTGCTTTTGCTACCGCTAGCTTTTCCATCATTGCTTTAGAAATCCCCATAGCATTTATGGGATAGACTGCTTTATCAGTACTTAGTACAACTACTCTTGACACATTATTTCTTGCTGCTGCTTCCAATACATTCTCTGCCCCCTGGATATTGGTCTGAACAGCTTGCATTGGATAAAATTCGCAAGAGGGAACCTGTTTTAAAGCTGCCGCGTGAAATACAAAATCGACCCCCATCATTGCCTGATTAACATCATCAAAATTACGGATATCTCCAATAACAAAATTCAACTTATCATTTTTGTATTCGATACGCATATCTTCCTGCTTTTTCTCGTCTCGGGAAAATATTCTTATTTCTTTTAAATCAGATTTCAGAAAGCCTTTTAGCATTGCATTCCCAAATGAACCTGTTCCTCCTGTTATCAGTAAAGTTTTATCTTTAAACATAATATTTTATCTATCTAAGTGTTGATTTATATTTTTCCAGCTGATTATAGATTTTTTTTACATCCTGAGATTTTTCTTTATGAAGAATCAGTAATGCATCAGAAGTGTATACCAAAATAGAATCTCTAAGCCCAACAAAAGCGGTGAATATTTCTGTCCCAATTACCATATTTCCGTTTTCATCTACAGGATGTCCTGTAGAGCGTAAATAATCATATAATGATTCAAAAGATCCTAAATCATTCCATCTGAAGTGAGCAGGAACCACCTTTATTTTTTTAGACCTCTCCATTACTGCATAATCAATACTAATGGATGGAATTTGTAGTGAAGCATCCGCATCTAAACATTGATTGTTCGACATCTGCCATGCTTCATAACATTTGTCAAACACTTCAGGCTGATATTTTTTTAACTCCTCCAATAGTATTCCAGCTTTAAAACAAAACATCCCGGAATTCCAAAGGAAAGTTCCTCTTTCTAAAAATTCCTGAGCAGTTTCAGTATTTGGTTTTTCTCTGAATGAAAGTACATCTTTGCCCTCATATTCTATATATCCATAACCAGTTTCCGGTTTTGATGGAACTACTCCAAAAGTTACTAAAAAATCTTTTTTCGCTAATTCGACAGCTTCTTTTATAGCTTTTTCATAAGCATCTTGATTCTGAATCAAATGATCAGACGGAGTAACAATCAAAATACTATCTGGTTCAACCGCTAATGCCGCAAATGCAATCGCTGCCGCAGTATTTCTGGCTACGGTTTCTGTAATAAAGCTTTTCGGCAAGGAAATATCATTAAGAAGCTCTTTACTCCACTCAATATGATTTTCGTTTCCAACAACCATAATCTGATCTACTACATTCTGATTGCGTTCAGCAGTTAATTCAAATAATGCTTTTCCTGAAAATAATTTAAGAAATTGTTTAGGGTGCTGTTTTCGTGAAAGAGGCCAGAGTCTGCTTCCAACACCTCCTGATAAAATTACATTATATATTTTCATATGAAATGCTATTTATAGTCATAGGGATCACCTACTATTAATCTATTTTTATTTTAAAATCTATTGAAAGTTATGCTCTGCTATAATCATCTTCGATTCTTACAATATCATCTTCTCCAAAATAAGTTCCATATTGTACTTCAATAAAAATAACAGGCTCATTTGTTCTGTTTTCGATACGATGATGTGCACCTAAAGGAATTTGAGCCACACTTCCTACAAAATAATCTTTAACGTTATTATCAATTGTAATAGTTCCAACACCAGAAACTATAGTCCAAACTTCAGCTCGGTGATGGTGATATTGAAGAGAAAGTTTTCCTCCCGGATTAACCTGAATCCTCTTAACCTTATGTGTTTCCGCATCTTCCAATACCCAATATTCTCCCCATGGCCTTACATCGTGTTCTAACATTTTCTTCTGTTTATGTCTAAATATTATATTACAAAAATCTTACTTTAAGTTAAAGCCTTTTATCTATCTGAGCTTTATTCATTACCCCCTTCACATCATAAACCACAGCATTTTTTTTAATATACTTGTTGATATCTAAATCCAAGAATTCTTGATGTGCAACAGTAAGAATAATTGCATCGAATTTTTGAGAATCAATAGTAGTATTGTCTACATTCAAAAAAGTATTAGGTAGTTCATTAAAAGAATCTATCCCATATTCTTCATTCACTTCATTAGGATCTGCCCAAGGGTCATAAGTAACTACCTTCACTCCGTATTCTTCTAAATTTCTAACGACATCTATTGCTTTAGAATTCCTTATATCCGGGCAGTTTTCTTTAAAGGTAATTCCCAAATTCAAGATTTTTGCTCCATGGATTGAAATATTCTTTTGAATCATTAATTTGATTACTTGAGAAGCAACAAAAGCTCCCATTGAATCATTTAACCTTCTTGCAGAAAGTATTAATTCAGAATAATATCCAATTTCCTGTGCTTTTTGAGCAAGATAAAAAGGATCTACTCCTATACAATGCCCTCCTACTAATCCAGGTTTAAAAGGAAGAAAATTCCATTTGGTGCCTGCGGCTTCCAATACATCGTGAGTATCGATATTCATCAATGAAAAAATCTTTGCCAACTCATTCATAAAAGCAATATTGACATCACGCTGTGAGTTTTCAATTACTTTTGAAGCTTCCGCTACTTTAATAGAAGGCGCCATATGAGTCCCTGCAGTGATTACTGATTTATATAAATCATTTACTATTTTTCCTATTTCAGGGGTTGAACCTGAGGTTACTTTTAAAATTTTGTCTACTGTATGCTGCTTATCTCCTGGATTTATTCTTTCAGGCGAATAACCTGCAAAAAAGTCTTCATTGAATACCAATCCTGAAACCTTTTCTAAAATTGGGACACATTCTTCCTCTGTTACTCCAGGATACACCGTAGATTCATAAATTACAATATCTCCTTTTTTTAATGCTTTTCCTACCGTTTCAGATGCCTTATAAAGTGGAGTAAGATCAGGTCTGTTATGCTTATCTACAGGAGTTGGTACAGTAATTATATATATATTTGCATCCTTGATTTCATCAAGATTAGTTGAGCAGTACAAACCATTCTCTGCCGGAATTTGAAATTCTTTATTTTCACTTAGAAAATTTGAGGATACATTTTTTAACAATACCGCCTGAAGGGTTTCGTCTTCAACTTCCAGTGTAGAATCATGTCCATCATTAAGCTCTAAAACTCTCTTATGATTAACATCAAACCCTATCACCAAATATTTTGTTGCCAATAGCCTTGCCAAAGGTAATCCTACGTACCCTAAACCTATTACTGCTATTTTATGTTTTCCGTTCATTTATTTTTTAGGACGTTAAGCCTCAAATATGATTTAATTTATCCAGTTTGGCCACTGCTCTAGAAATTCTTAATTAACTTCCAAGCATTTTCTTCCACCAAGGCTTTTTAACATCTGCGTTATACCCATAACCATATTTATATCCATAGCCATAGCCACTATGTTTTTTTGATACGTCATTGAGTACAAAGCCTACATTCATAATTTTTTTATCTCTAATCTGATGATTTGCAAAAGTAATGAGCTCTTTTTCAGTATGCCCTGATCTTGTTACATATACAGTAACATCTGCCACATCTGCAATTAAGAAAGAGTCCGTTACCAACATCAACGGAGCCGTATCTAAAATAATATAGTCATAGTCAGGCTTCAAACTTTCCACTAATTCTTGGTATCTCCCATTCGATAATAATTCTGTAGGATTTGGCGTAATAGCCCCCGAATAAATTACATCACAATGTGGATTGAATGATGTTTGATGAACAATTTCCGAAATTTGCATCTGATCATCATACATAAATTCAGAAAGTCCGATTAACCCCCTTCTGCTTTCATTATACCTTTGTAGTTGAGGATTTCTGATATCAGATCCAATAATAATTACCTTCTTTCTAGGCGTTGCCAATGTTAGTGCCAAATTTACAGAAGTAAATGTTTTTCCTTCTCCTTTTACAGTAGATGTCACAAAAATTACATTTCCTTTTTTATTTTTAGGCAGCATGAAGTTCAGATTGGTAATTAAAATACGAAACGCTTCTGCTAAGGGCGATAAATCGTTCAACTTTACCAATTCTGGGTCTCCTTTTTCCAATGAAGGCAATTCTCCAATCACTGCTGCTCCTTCGGATAGTTTTTCTAGATCATGTTTTGTTTGTACTTTATTATTAAAAAGTTCGATTAAATATATAATCCCAAACGGAACCAATAATCCAATAATTAATGCGGCTAAATAAATAACCATTTTTTTAGGAGAAACAGGAACAGGATTCGTTAATGCATCGTCTACAATACGTGCTTTAGGTGCTGCAATTGCTAATGAAATTGCCGCTTCTTCTCTTTTCTGCAATAATAACAAATAGAGTTGCTCCTTTATATTCTGCTGTCTTTCTATACTTCTGAATAATTTTTCCTGTACAGGAATTTTAGAGATCGCTCCAGAAAGGCGGTTTTGTTCCATCTGAATATTCGAAGCTTTAATCTGTAGTGCGGACTTACTTTTCTGCAGACTTGCTCCAATTGCTGTACGCATTCCATTAATTTGTTTAGTCACATCCTGTACCAATGGATTGGCTGTAGTAGAATTTTCTAAGAGCCTATTTCTTTCAATCACCAATTGGTTATATGTTACAATATTATCAGCAATATTTGAATCTTTCAATCCTACATTCAAAGGTAATACCTGAAAGCTCCCCTGTCTGTTTAAATAGCCTATTAAACTATTTACTAACTCTAACTGAGATTCATTTTCCATTTGAATATCACGAGTAGCAGCCACACTTTTCAGAGACAATTCTGCTTCTGTTTGAATATCTGCAATATTGTTTCTAACTTTAAAATCTTCTTTTTGATTTTCTACCTTACCTAACTCTTGTCCAATAAGCCTGATTCGATCATCTATAAATTTAGCAGTTTTCTGAGCTTCAGAACTTTTGTCCAAAATTGCCTCTCGATTATAGTTCACAGCTAAACGATTTAGAATCATCTCTGTTTTTTCCGGCAACACATCATTCATCGAGATTTTGAGTACAGTGGCCTCTTTCTGCACTAATGCTATGTTCAATTTATTTAAAAGGCTTCTTGTACGATTCATGCCTGTCATAAATTGTAAAGCATAATTACCCTCATCCTTAGCAATTTTCTTAAAATGAGGATTTTTCTGAAAAATTACAATTCCAAAAGGCAGCCTTACGGCTTTGTTGAATTCTATATTAATATCTTGTTTAAAGAATTCTGATTTTAAAACAATTTTTCCGTTTTGTATAGAAGCTAAAACTTGTTTCTTAGGATATATCGATTTAGGAAATTCTTTAATTATCCTTACCGTGAAAGGAGCCGTTTCTTTATACAATTCCGTATCTTTTACATTTCCCTTTGCATAAATACTTGTTTCCAGTCCTAATTCTCTTACTACCGATAACATCAACTTTTTGGATTTGAAGATCTCAATCTCATTATCCACTGAATTGGTACCCATTCCACCAATACCTCCCAATTCTGAAATTACAGATAACTCAGGTTGTCCCGAAGTAGATTTTTTGACCTCTTTAATAAGTAGGGTAGCCTCCGTATTATACACGGGAACACTATATCTTAAAAAAAACCAAGCTACAATGATCGCTACGATAATTCCAATGATAAACCAATACCATCGATGAATATATGGCTTGATAATTTCTCTTAGGTTTAACTTTTCTTCCTGATGATCCAAATAATTCTGATCCACTATAAATGATTAGGTGTGTAAAAATTAATTTTTTGTTAGTGCCAAAATACCGATTGCCAAAGAAGCAATAACCGATGCCACGGAAATATATAATCCTGTATTCGGGTCTACTCTCGCTGCTTTTTCTCTATTAGCATTAGGTTGTACGTATATAATATCGTTTTGTTTTAAATAATAGTACGGAGAATTTATAAACTGAGCACTTGTAAGATCTATTCTTTCTTTTGTAAACTGACCATCAATATTTCTTACCACCAATACATTGGTTCTAATTCCGAAAGAAGTAAGATCACCTGCTAATCCCAAGGCGCTCAATAATGTTGCGTTTCCTTCTGGCACTAAATATGTTCCCGGTCTAGCAACCTCTCCTAGTACAGAAACTCTGAAGTTAATTAATTTTACATCTACTACAGGGTCTTTAACATATTCTTTAATCAGTTCTGAAAGTTTCAGTCTGAAAGTTTCAATATTTTCATTTTTGGTATTTACCTTTCCTATTTGCGGGAATATGATATTTCCATCCGTATCTACGTTATAAGTAGGGCCTGAAACAGGAACCTGCTGAGGAAGATTGTTGGAACTTGGGGTAGAATATTGGGTAATTGTAGTACCAGATGAATAAACCTGATTAAAAGGCTTAACCACATCCATATCTTTTGCAGAAACTGTAATCAACAACTGATCTCCCGGCTGCAGTGTACTTCTACTATTTTTCACTGAATTGTCTAACGCCAAGTTTTCAATATCTTTCATATAGTTGATTTCCTGTCTTGTTCCGCATGAAAACAATAACACCGACAGTGCACCGGCCCAAATACAATTTTTCCAATTCATTCCTGATCTATTTTTCACAAAAATATGATTATTATTTTAAACTAAAATTTCAATTTATTACTTTAAGACAAGAATCAAGTCTAAAATTATTTTATCCTTTTTTCTTTTATATTATTAGCTTATTTATGAATTATAAATTCCTCACCCTTGCTATCCAACACCTCAAATTCCGAATTATTACTTATAAATTCTGGCACAATCTTCTTTAATATCCTTACTACTTCCAATCTATCTCTCTTAACCGCTGATTTAACAATCTGTAGACATAATATATCAATCTCTTCAAACTTCATTGTCGGATCCTTAGAAATCATGATTTTTTCATGATGTGTAGGAATTGTTGTAGCATTGTCACTCAGTAATTCTTCATACAGTTTTTCTCCCGGTCTTAATCCTATAAAACTGATCTTAATATCTAAATCTGGTGTAAATCCTGACAATTTTATCATTCTTTTTGCCAAATCTAAAATTTTCACAGGTTCTCCCATATCAAAAACATAAATTTCTCCACCATTCCCCATTGTTCCAGCCTGCAATACAAGTTCACAAGCTTCGGGAATTGTCATGAAGTAACGTATAATATCAGGATGAGTAATGGTAATAGGACCTCCTTTTTCGATCTGTTTTTTAAAGTGAGGAATTACCGAACCATTTGAACCTAATACATTTCCAAAACGTGTTGTGATAAATTTAGTTATGTTACCTTCTGAATTCTGTAGAGACTGTACAAAAAGTTCTGCAGCTCTTTTTGAAGCTCCCATCACATTTGTAGGATTTACCGCCTTATCCGTAGAAACCATGACAAAACGGTTAACCTTATATTCTTTTGAAAGCAGTGCCACATTTTTAGTTCCTAATACATTAACAAAAATTGCTTCGTGAGGATTATCTTCTATTAAAGGTACATGTTTGTATGCTGCAGCATGATAGACCATTGAAAACTGATACTCCTTAAATATTTTTTCTAATCTATATTTATTTGAAATATCCGCCAGTATAAATTTAAAATTCTGATCCGGAAATTTTTCTACTAATTCCAGTTCAAGCTCATATAGAGGAGATTCTGCCTGATCCAACACTACAATCAGAGATGGGTTGAATTGAGCCACCTGCCTTACAATCTCGCTTCCAATAGAACCAGCACCTCCTGTAACCAAAACATTCTTACTAAAATGTCTTTTTTTCACTTCTTCATTTTCAATTTTGATAGGCTTACGGTTCAACAAATCTTCAATCTGAAGCTGACGTATTCCGCCTACCAAGTCAGAGTCTCTCATTTTACTCAATGAAGGGGCTTTCAAAACTTTCAAACCATTATCCAATGCCAAAGTCATCCATTCCTCAAGTTCTTGCTTTGTCATGATTTCCTTAATAATCAGTACCGCATCAAACTTTCTGATCAAATTTTCATTTTTAAAGAAATGTTCCTGGTTGTATATTTTATGACCTAATAACATTGCCCGGTTGGAATCTGATCTTTTTGTCAAAAAACCATAAAGTCTATAAGGATAGCTAGGATTATGCATGATAGCTCTCGCCACTGAAACTGATGCATCTCCAACCCCTATAACAGCAACTTTTACTTTATATGAAAATCCTTTATAATCGATCAGCATATTGAAAAACTGTTTTGTCACCATTCTAAAAAAGAACATTGCCGAAACAGAAATAAAAAAGTATAGAAATAAATTAGGATAAAGATATGGGGCTTTTCCAACCAATACCTCCGTACAGTAATTAATAGTAAGAAGTGCTATCAGAGTACTTCCTGATGAAAACATGATTTTAAAGAAATCAAAGAAAGTCGAATGCCTTATAATTCCTGCATATGTTTTATATACAAACATAAACAGTAAGTTAATAAGAATGATCCCTCCTATTTTTTGAAATGTGTATTCCGGAAAACTATCTCTTACATGTAGCTTCTCTAAAAACAGAGAAGAGAGCACTATAGAAAACAGTACAATAAGAACATCTATGATAATAACTAACCAACGAGGGACATATCTTAATTTAGTAATTTTCAATATGTTATCCCCATCGTACAGTACCCTAAAAGCATCAAGCAGCTTTTTCATTCAACATCAATTGGTTTTATAATTTGGCTACAAATATAATGATATTATTCATTCTTATCACTTAGTCTTGAATTTATTTTTTATATAGTTCATATTCTATGAAAAATAATATTAATTTAATGAAACTTATGTA
>JBCNMJ010000014.1:0-48582 GCA_039594975.1 Chryseobacterium sp.
ATTATGAAAAAATCTCTGCACCTTTCAAAGAAGGAGATTACACTTATTATTATAAAAATGACGGTCTTCAGGCACAATCGGTCTTGTACAGAACCAATAATAAAACGAAATCGACAGAAGTTTTTTTAGACCCGAATAAATTCTCAGAAAAAGGAACAACATCTTTAGCTCAGTTATCTTTCAATAAAAAAGGAAACTTGGCAGCTTATTCCATTTCAGAAGGTGGAAGTGACTGGAATAAAGTTATTATCATCGATGCCATTACGAAAAAACAGATTGATGAAACATTGGTGGATGTAAAATTCAGTGGTATTTCTTGGAAGGGAGACGAAGGCTTTTATTATTCAAGCTACGACAAGCCGAAAGAAGGAACAGTACTTTCAGGAATGACGGATAAACACAAAGTCTATTTTCATAAACTGGGAACAAAGCAATCGGCAGATCAATTAATTTTCGGAGGAGATAAAACGCCGAGAAGATATTTGGGAGCAGGAGTTTCAGAGGATCAGAGATATTTGATTATTTCTGCGGCCAATGCAACCAATGGAAATGAACTGTATATTAAAGATCTTAAGAAAGGTGGAGATTTTGTGCAGATCAATAAAGGATTCGATATTAATGTAAACATTGTAGATACGGATGGTGATGATCTATATATTTTCACAGATAAGGACGCTCCGAATATGCGATTGGTAAAAACAACCATCAAGAATCCTTCACCGGAAACCTGGAAAGATGTGATCCCGCAAACGGATAATGTTTTAGGAATTACGACGGGTGGCGGATATTTCTTCGCTACTTATATGATTGATGCAATCGATCAGGTAAAACAATACGATAAATCCGGAAAATTGATCAGAAATATTTCTCTCCCGGGAAAAGGCTCTGTCGGAGGTTTTGGCGGTAAAAAAGATGAGAAAGAATTATATTTCTCTTTCAGCAATTATATTATGCCTTCAACAACGTATAAATTCGATGCAGATTCTGGAAAATCAGAAATTTATCAAAAACCAAAAGTAAAATTCAATCCGGAAAATTATGTTTCAGAACAAATTTTCTACACTTCAAAAGACGGTACAAAAGTTCCGATGATGATTAGTTATAAGAAAGGAATAAAGCTTGATGGTAAAAACCCGACCATTCTTTATGCTTATGGTGGTTTCAATGTAAGCATTCAGCCTGCATTTTCTGTTTCAAATGCCATCTGGATGGAAAATGGAGGAGTTTATGCCGTTCCGAATATTCGTGGAGGAGGAGAGTACGGTAAAAAATGGTACGATGCAGGAACTAAGCTTCAAAAGAAAAACGTTTTTGATGATTTTATCGCTGCCGGAGAATATCTGCAGAATAAAGGCTACACTTCCAAAGATTTTATGGCCATTTCGGGAGGTTCAAACGGTGGATTGTTGGTTGGTGCAACAATGACCATACGTCCGGATTTGGCTAGAGTGGCTTTTCCGGCAGTAGGTGTTTTGGATATGCTGAGGTACAATAAATTCACGGCAGGAGCTGGCTGGGCATACGATTACGGAACTGCAGAAGACAGCAAAGAAATGTTTGAATATTTAAAATCATATTCACCGCTGCACAATGTGAGAAAGGGAGTTTGCTATCCTTCAACAATGATTACGACAAGCGATCACGATGACAGGGTAGTTCCCTCGCATTCGTTTAAATTCGGTGCCGAATTGCAGGAAAAGCAAGGTTGTGACAGACCGATTTTGATAAGAATTGAGAAAAATGCAGGTCACGGAGCCGGAAGATCAACAGAACAGGTAATCGGTGAAAGTGCAGACAAACTGTCGTTTGCATTGTATGAAATGGGAATTAAGAAATTAGGAAAATAATTTTTTGATTATCTAAGTTTAAGTTAGAATTATCAATATGAATAGAAACGGGCTTTAGCCCGTTTTTTTATTTAAACCAATCGGCGGTTTTAGCCAAATACTCACCAGTCATCTTTTGTAATCCGTGAAATTTATAGGATAAAAAATGTCTCTTATTCAGTTAAAAATCAAGATTATTTCAAAACAATTTTCATTAAAAAACAAACGCAAATGTATTATCTCAAAAATCCGTAATTTTAGCAGGTAATAAATCTGAAAGTATGAGAAGAGAAGTTCAAAATAAAACTCCTCAATTTAATATAACCGAAAAAAAATCGGAAATCTATCCATTTGAAAAAGACGGATTGCAGCTGAAATCCTCCTATAAAGCAGAAGATGTTAAAAATCAAGAATTAACACAGACTTCTCCAGGAATTGCCCCTTATTTAAGAGGGCCGTATTCTACCATGTATGTTCAAAAACCGTGGACGATCCGTCAATATGCAGGGTTTTCAACTGCAGAAGAATCCAATGCTTTCTACAGAAGAAATTTAGCGGCAGGACAAAAAGGTCTTTCCGTAGCTTTCGATTTGGCAACGCATAGAGGCTATGATTCAGATCATGCGAGAGTAGTTGGTGATGTTGGAAAAGCGGGAGTGGCAATTGATTCTGTGGAAGACATGAAGATTTTATTCAATGAAATCCCATTAGATCAGATTTCCGTTTCCATGACGATGAATGGTGCGGTTTTACCAATTTTATCATTCTATATCGTAGCCGCAGAAGAGCAGGGAGTTTCTCAGGAATTGCTTTCAGGAACCATCCAGAATGATATTCTGAAGGAATTCATGGTGAGAAATACTTACATTTATCCCCCTGCGCCTTCTATGAAAATTATTGCAGATATTTTTGAATATACTTCCCAGAATATTCCGAAGTTTAATTCAATCTCTATTTCGGGATATCATATGCAGGAAGCCGGAGCAACACCGGTTTTGGAAATGGCTTACACGCTTGCAGATGGCTTAGAATACGTAAGGACAGGAATAAAAGCAGGAATGAATGTGGATGATTTTGCGCCAAGATTATCCTTTTTCTGGGCTATCGGAATGAACCACTTTATGGAAATCGCAAAAATGCGTGCTGCAAGATATATTTGGGCTGAATTATTAAAGCAATTCAACCCTCAGAATCAGAAATCTCTGGCTTTAAGAACACACTCTCAAACTTCAGGTTGGTCGTTAACAGAGCAGGAGCCCTTCAACAATATTACCAGAACTGCAATTGAAGCCTTGTCTTCAGCATTGGGAGGAACCCAGTCTCTTCACACGAATGCTTTGGACGAAGCCATTGCGCTTCCGACAGATTATTCTGCAAAAATTGCAAGAAATACCCAGATTATCCTGCAACAGGAAAGTGGGATCTGCGATGTGGTAGATCCGATGGGAGGAAGTAATCTGGTGGAATCTCTGACTCAGCAAATGATCGAAGAAGCGATGAAATACATCGATGAGGTTGAACAGGAAGGAGGAATGACCAAAGCAATCGAAGCAGGGATTCCAAAAATGAGAATCGAGGAAGCTGCGGCAAGAAAGCAGGCAAAAATCGATAGTGGTGAAGAATTTATTATTGGTGTAAACTCATTCAGATCAGATTTGAAGCAAGACGAAATTGAGATCTTAGATATTGATAATACGGAAGTTCGTAGAAAACAGATCGAAAGATTAAATTCAATAAAACAAAGCAGAAATTCAGAAGCTGTTGAACAGATTTTAAATGAAATCAGAGAATCTGCAAAAACGGGCAAAGGAAACCTTTTGGCATTGTGTATTGAAGCAGCGCGAAGAAGAGTAACCCTTGGTGAAATGAGTGATGCCATGGAGCAAAGCTTCGGAAGATATAAAGCAAACATCAGAACAATCTCAGGAGTTTATGCCATGAATGCAGGGAAAAACGAATATTTTGAAAAAGCCTTGAGTCTTACTCAGAAATTTGAAGAAGAAGAAGGCCGTCGTCCAAGGTTAATGGTGGCTAAAATGGGGCAGGACGGTCACGACAGAGGGGCGAAAGTAGTAGCAACAGCATTTGCAGATATGGGATTTGACGTGGATGTGGCACCGTTATTCCAGACGCCGGAAGAAGTGGCCAAACAGGCCGTTGAAAATGATATCCATATTTTGGGAGTTTCATCATTGGCTGCTGGTCACAAAACTTTAGTTCCGCAAGTGGTGGAAGAATTGAAAAAGCTGGGTGCAGATGATATCACCATTGTTGTTGGAGGTGTTATTCCGCAGCAGGACTACGAATTCCTATATGCAAATGGAGCAGATTTCATCTTCGGGCCGGGAACCAATCTGCCAAAATGTGCCGTAGATATTTTGGAGAAATTTTTAAATTAAATTTTTCTTAGAATAAATTGCACGGCGTTTGTACTGTAAACCATAACCAAAAAACAAAATATTATGGCTTATACAGTAGTTTCGGTATTTCCTGTGACGGTAGATACGGAGAAAATTAAAAAAGATTTAAGAGAAAACGGTTTCGACGAGGCCAACATTATTGTTTCAAAATCAAATGTTGAAAGCGGATTAGATCATTATCAGGAGGATGAGCAGACCAAAGGATTTTTCGATTATGTTTTCGCTCACGATGCAGAAATGTTAGAGGCGTATCGTAAACATAGTATTGGAAGAAATAACGTAGTGGTTTACACCGATGATCTTGAGCAGGCGATCTCCGCAAAATCTATTTTAAATAGAAATGGAGCCTTGCAAGTTTATAGAAAAGAATCGGAGGACCAGAAAGATATTCCGGATGGTATGACTGAAGAAGAATACAACGGAATTATTGCCAAAGCAAGACACAATATTTATTTTCTGGGATCCGAAAGGGTCTATCACTCCAACATCATCAAAGGAATGGATGATCCGATGGATGACCTGGGTTCAAAAGATTAACTTATAAAAAGCATCAAGTCCGGATAGTTGTTATCCAGACTTTTTTTATGAATTCCACAAAAAATATTGAATAAAAATTTGATTATTCAAAAATTAGCATATCTTTGCATCTGAAAATCAAGTTTAACCAATAAAAAACAACGAAGCAATGTTCAAATTTAATCTGCATTCAACAGTAGGATTGCCTTTTGCAAAGGCGAGGCTTCGTGGTTTGGTACACTCATAGAATAACAGTATATTGAAATATCAAAACCCGAAGTCGTAAGATTTTCGGGTTTTTATTGCGCAATATTTCAAACTCAAATTAGTTTCCCCGAAATCTTTTTTATCAAGTTTAGGAATCTTTCCGAATAAAGTTTTTAGGAGCTTTATCCCGCTTTCCGCTGTATCTTTTTGGCCGCAACAAAAAAGGATGCCTCTGCAATCGGGGCTAGGAAAAGTATCCTGTCATTCTGAAAGTCGCAAAGCGAATTGAAGAATCTCAATGTATAATAGAAGAGATTCTTCCTTCGTCAGAATGACAAAAAACACTCCAACTAAAACTTTAGTTGGTGAAGATTTAATGTGATGTATTGAAATCTAACTTTTAATATTTCACCTCTAATATCTAAAAATTAATGGAAAAAGATAGAGTGTTGTTTTTCAGATTGAGAAGTCTGAGAAGCAGAAAAAGAATAATTAAAGAAGATGTAGTAAAACAGATCAGAAAAAAATATAAACGTAGTGAAGAACTTTGGAAAATAAAAAGGGAAATCCCGTTAGTTCCTTTAGAAAAACCTTATCAGAAAGGATTTGTAAGATTCTTTGTCGTAAGAGATGACGTGAAACGGTCCAAAGATGGCGACTTTTTCGAGGGAATTCTGAAGAAGATCAATACGAAGATGTATTCCGAGACCCGAAAATTCTTAAAAAAGAAAAGAAAATTCGGACGAAGAATCTATGTTGAAAAAGAACAAAAATTAGGTAGACTTTCAACATATCAGTGGAATGATCCCAAGTTGAGATTAACAGACAGAGAGAGACAATATTTCTTAAAAAGAGAAGATTATTGTCCAATCAGAAAGAGATATAACATTTACTACGAATTTATCGAACCATGGAGATTTGTATTAAGAGTAAAACCGAATATGATTACTCATTACAAGCCTTTACATTCAGATTTAGAGAAAGAAATTGATGAACTCAATTCTTATTTAGGTCAGCATAAAGTTGCGGGAATTATTCATAAAACAATTTATGGAAGACCCAATCTATGGAAAGACAGATACAAACGTGATCCGTTGAACAGCAGAAAATGCGTTCGCTACAAGATGTCTGCAACAGAGATTGCAGAGAATTCAGAAGACGGAAATGTCTTCAAATTTTAAAATAACAACAATGGGAAATTTAAAACTTAAAGGAAAAGATATATTAAAAATAGGCTATCCAAACAATCAGAGTGTCAATATCGCTTTGGAAGTCATGAAAAGGAATTTTGCAACAAAAAATATTCATCATGTAAAATCTCTTTTAAAGGAAATTCTGCAGAATCCGGAGCAGTTTGAAAAAGATTTAACCTTCGGACAAATTGCGGAGGCTTTGCTTTCATCAAAGAAAACAGAAAAACGAATGCTCAATACAAACCGTGCTTCTTTTCAGATTTTCGGAAACAATATTTCAGATGAAGCAAAAAATCAACTGTACACCGCTTTGAAACTTCCAATTTCAACGCAGGGTGCTTTAATGCCCGATGCGCACAGTGGTTATGGTCTTCCGATTGGTGGAGTTCTGGCCGTAGAAAATGCGGTGATTCCTTACGGAGTCGGCATGGATATCGGCTGTAGAATGTCACTCAGCATTTTGGATACACCTGTTTCATATCTTGACGGGGCGAGAGATAAGTATGAAAATGCTCTTGCCGAACATACAAAATTTGGAATGTACGAAACACACAAATCTCACGTCGAACATGAAATTTTCGATAGGGATACGTTTGATATGATTCCGATTTTAAGAAGGCTAAAAGGTAAAGCGATCAAACAGATGGGAACTTCCGGCGGTGGAAATCACTTTGTGGAATTCGGTGAAGTTGAAATTACGGAAGAAGATAAACAAATCGGGCTTCCAAAAGGAAAATACTTAGGAATTCTTTCACACAGTGGATCTCGTGGATTGGGAGCGGAAATCGCTCAATATTATTCGAGAGTGGCAGCAGAACAATGTCCGTTGCCGAAAGAAGCCCAACAATTTGCCTGGCTGGATTTGAACACACATCTTGGCTTGGAATATTGGACAGCCATGAATTTAGCGGGAGATTATGCTTCAGCTTGTCACGACGATATTCACAGAAGATTGGTAAAAGCTGTCGGAGGAAGAGTGAAAGCTAGAATTGAAAACCATCACAATTTTGCCTGGAAAGAAATCCACAACGGAAAAGAAGTGATCGTTCACCGAAAAGGGGCAACTCCTGCCAAAGAAAATGAGTTGGGAATGATTCCCGGTTCCATGACGGCAAAAGGCTTTATCGTTCGCGGAAAAGGAAACCCAGATTCTTTGAATTCGGCTTCTCACGGAGCAGGAAGAGCGCATTCAAGAGGTGAATGCAGAAGTCTTTTCACTCAAAATGACATCAAAAAAGAATTAAAACTCAAGAATGTCACTTTAATGGGCGGAAATGCGGAAGAAGCACCAATGGCATACAAAGACATCAATGAAGTCATGAATGCACAAAGTGAACTGGTTGATATTCTGGGGACTTTCCAGCCACGAATTGTGAGAATGGACAAGTAAAAATGGTTGATAGGTTATAGTTGTTGGGTGATAGGTTTTAACTAGAGATAATTACTAGACTTATAAGGATAACTGTCATTCTGAATGGAACGAAGTGAAATGAAGAATCTAAAAAACAGATTTCTCACCACACTTTTGAACTACGTTCGCAGACTTTTAGTCTGTGTTCGAAATGACAAATGCAAAATAAGAAGAAATGAAAAAAAGATATAAACAGGAATATTTTGATTATCACGAGAGCATTCTCGTAGTCTGTCCGGACTGCGGAGAAGATGCGGTTGTGAAAAATAAATATAATGATAAAAATGCAGCCTTGGAGTGCATGCATTGTAATTTGCGAAGGAGCGGACATGATCTGGTAGTTTACAAAGCTTTTGTAAAATTAAATTGTCCAGTTTGTGCGCATCCGATTCGCTATGAGCAGGGAAATTTAAAAGAAAAATCAAAGAATATAAACGTAAAGTGTGACGAATGTGAATCTTCATTTCAAATTCAGCCTAAAACTGAAAAGTATTTGAATTCTTATGCAAAAGAAGAAGGCTTGATCCATGATCCGATTTTCGGTTGCCCGTATTATTTTCAGACAGATTTCAAAGGGAAATTGTTCTGGGCAAGAAATAAAGAACATTTGCTGGAAATGGAGAACTATGTTTCATCAGATTTAAGAACGAGACTGCCTTACAGAATACGGATGGTAGAAAGATTACCGACATTTATTAAAGAAGCCAAAAACAGAGAGGCGATTTTAAAAATTTTACAAAAATGGAAAAACTCATACAAATAACCTCAGGAAGGGGGCCTTTAGAATGCCAATGGGTGGTTGCAAAAATTCTGAAGGTCTTCCTTGAGGAAGCAAAAAATAATAATATAGACTACGAAATCATTCATCGGGAAAATGGTGATGAAAACCTGACTTTGAAATCCGTAACCATTTTATTAAAAGCAAAAATCTTAAATGATTTTTTAAAGACATGGTTGGGAAGCATTTGTTGGACAGGTAAAAGCACATTCCGAAAACTGCATAAAAGAAGCAACTGGTTTATCGGAGTCTTTGAGCTGGAAGGTTTGGAGAAAATTAATTTTAATGAAAAGGATATTCAGTTTCAGACGACGAGAAGTCAGGGAAGTGGAGGACAAAACGTAAATAAAGTGAACACTGCGGTTCGTGCGACTCACATTCCGACGGGGCAAAGTGTTTTCGTGCAGGATTCCCGCTCACAATTGGAGAATAAGAAACTTTCGATTGCGAGATTAAAGGAAAAGGTCCTGGAACAGAATATCATTCAGCTTCAAAAAAGAATGCAGGAAACATGGAATAATCATTTGCAGGTGCAAAGAGGAAATCCGGTCAGAACATTTTCCGGAACAGATTTTAAAAAGAATTATCAGGAAAAATCTTTCAAAAAACAAAGAAATCACCTGAAAAACGAATTAAAAAACTACAAAAATGACCTTAACTAAAAATAAATATTACTTCGAGGCTTTGGACAATTATCCATATAGTCTTCCCGAATGCCTTGAGGCATTGAATTATGCATTGTCTTACGATCCTGAAGATGCAGACAGCTTGTGTCTTATGGGAAGAATCTATAGCGAAATGCTATCCGATTATGAAAAAGCAAAGCTGTATTTTGAAGAAGCCATGCAATGTGATGTGACGAACTTAAATGTTCCCCAATATTATATCAATTGTCTTCTGAACAATGAGGATTATCAGGAAGCCGAAAAGCTGATTGAATATTCGTTGAAAATCAAAGGAATTGATAAGGCGACTCTATGGTTTTACAGATCCTTACTTTCGGAGAAAAGAGGAAGCTTTGCCAATGCTCTGAAGTTTTTGGATGAAGCAGCAAAGTATTGCTTCACCGAGTATAGTCTGAATATTGTAAAGGATCGTAAGAAATTTATAAAATCAAAAATGCCTAAGAAAAATAAAATTAAAAAGAAGAAGGAGACGAAATAAGTCTCCTTTTTTGTAGCTTTAAGAGATGAGAAATTATATATTCCTTTTTTTATTGTTAATTATTTCGTGTAAAAAGAATGAACCAGAAATAAAAGTCATTCCAAAAGATGAAAATCTGGATTTGAAATATGAGGTTTTAAATCAGTTAGTACAAAATGACAGTTTAACCGGTGACTTTGACCGCCTTATTTATAATGCAACATTATTACCGGCCACCATTAATGAAAATATAGATGAACCTAAATTATTGGGAGTTAATTTAAAATATGATACTGTTTTTTTAAGAAAAGATTCGGCTTATTATATTAAACAGGAAAAACTCGACTTGAATTTTAAACTTGACAGAAATAAAATAAAAAGTAACTTAAAATATGTTACAAGCGAGGAACTCCATAAATTGAGGGAAAATGAAAGAAGTGATTTCTGGACAGAGTTTGATAAAAAATTTAACGGTAAATGTATAAGAACTTATTCGGTTCCTTTTTTTAATAAAGCTAAAACAATGTGTGTAGTGCAAAACTCTGTATCTTGTGGAGCCTTAAATGCAATGGGGTATATTTCTGTTTACAAGAAAATTAACGGAAAATGGGTTCAGGCCGATACTTATAATCATTGGATAAGCTAAAATATGAAGCTAAATTTCACGATAAAACAACTTCAATTAAAAGAAACATTTTCAATTGCTTATGGGAACTATAATAAACGGGAAGCATTACTGGTGGAATTGTCTCATCAGAATTGTAAAGGGTACGGAGAATGTGTTGCGATCGATTATTATCAAATCAATCTTCAGCATTTTGTTTTAAAATTAAAAGAAATTCAAGTTCAAATAGAAATTCAGAAGATTATTCATCCAAAGAACTTTTTTAAATTTTTATTGAATTTAAACATCCATCCATTCTTATTGTCTGCATTGGATTGTGCCTATTGGGATCTTTTCGGAAAATTGGAAAATAAAAGTTTCATTGAATTAAATACTCTTCCAGCTGAAAATTTAGTTGAAAGCTCAATCACTATTTCAGTTGGAAAAATCGGTCACCAAATTGAAAAAATCAACAAGAGTAAGTGGAGTAAGTTCAAAGTAAAATGTAAAGGGTTAAATAAAGATCATGTTGAAAAGTTATTGGCATTAGGTCAGGATATAGCTCTAGATTCTAACGCAAGTTTTACGGATGAAGACTGTATCTGGCTTCAGGAAAATGCTGAGGTTAAAAAATTTTCTTACCTGGAACAGCCCAAACCTGTTGATCATTACAAGATTTTAAAGAAACTAGGTTTTGCAAACTGGATGGCGGATGAAGATTGCCAAAATATAAATGATCTTGAAGAATTAATTCCTTACTATAAAAGTGTCAATATCAAATTAATGAAATGTGGTGGTTTAACTCCTGCTTTGGAGATGATCAGAAAAGCCCGTGAATTACATTATAAAATCATGATAGGCTGTATGACAGAATCCAGTGTCGGAATTTCTGCTGGTTGTGTAGTAACAGGATTGGTAGATTATGTTGATCTGGATGGGGCCAATCTTATTTCCAATGACTATGCAACTGGAAGCTTGGTTGAAAGCGGAAAAATAATTTTATCTCCAAAACCAGGTTTAGGAATAGCACTAAAACAAAAATAGACTTCAAAAGAAGCCTATTTTTTATTTACAGATATTAGATAATCATAAACCATTTGATGCTGATCATCGGTCAACTTAGCTTTTGGAGCCATTCTGCTTAAGGTTTTTATCCATCCCTGGTCGTCGTGTTTTGCAGGGTCTGGTAATTTGTGACACCTGTTGCATGAGTTTTCGAAGATGGTTTTTCCTTGAGCCAATTGTTCAGATGAAGTATATTTTGGTCCCGTTACGGCTACACTTTTTGGTCCGCATGATATTACCATCGTTGCAGAGCAAAGAATCATACCTAAAATCAATTTTTTCATAATAATATCTTGTTTGATGTGAATTATTTTTTCACAGATACGATGTAGTCGTAAACCCACTGATGCTGTTCATCCGTAAGTTTCGCTTTAGGAGCCATCGAATTCATGATTCCAACCCATTGTACAGAATTATGAGAGGTTGGGTCCGGTAATTTGTGGCATCTTCCGCATGAGTTTTCGAAGATGGTTTTCCCTTGTGCGATCTGTTCCGGAGTAGAGGTGGAAACCGCCGGCGCTGCAGTAGCTACAGGTGCTTTTGATGTACAGGAAACTAATAAAATAGCAGCAAATGAAGCTATAGCAATGATGTTTTTCATATTTATTATCTTTGAATACTAACAAATGTAATTAATTTCACTTTTGATTAATGAAATGCGTGTTAATTTAGAAGAAGTAAAAATTACGATCCGCTGGAATAATGACTTGGTCAATACTTTTCTATAATTACTGTCTGTCGAATTGAATGCAGGTTTTATCAAATTTAAAAAGGTGAATAAAATTAACTATTGATCCATCACTGTTTAATCCTTATTTTTGAATCGATGAAATTTTCTACAGAAGAGCTGGTCGAAGGAATACGATTGGGAAATAAACGCCTGATTGCAAAAGCTATTACCTTGGTTGAAAGCAAAAAATCTGAACACAGGCTTCAGGCAGAAGAATTATTAAAAAAGATTATGCCTTTTACCGGAAATTCTATCCGGATAGGAATTACAGGTGTTCCCGGTGCCGGAAAATCAACATTTATAGAGAATTTCGGAAGATTGGCTATTTCCAACGGCAAAAAGGTGGCAGTTCTTGCCATCGATCCCAGTTCAGCAATCAATAAAGGAAGTATTTTAGGAGATAAAACCCGGATGGAAGAACTGGCAAAAGAAGAGAATGCTTTTATTCGTCCTTCCCCAAGTTCAGGCTTTTTAGGAGGCGTTGCCAATACGACTTTTGAAACAATGATGATCTGTGAAGCTGCAGGTTACGATTATATTTTAATAGAAACGGTGGGAGTGGGGCAGTCTGAAGTTCTGGTTGCAGATATTACCGATGTTTTTTTATTCCTGAAAATAATTGGGGGTGGAGATGAGCTTCAGGGAATCAAAAGAGGAATTATGGAAATGGTGGATGTGATTTTCATCAATAAAGTGGATCAGGACAATCTTCAGAAAGCAAAAAATACCAAACTGGAATTAAAAAGAGCACTGGATTTTATTCCTCCCAAAGAAAAAAACTGGAAGGTTCCTGTTCTATTGGGATCTGCGCTCAATAATGAAGGGTTGGAGGATGTTTTTGAAAAGATTAATGAATTTGTTGATCTTAAAAAGAAGTCTGGCAGATTTGAAGAAGTAAGAATTATTCAGGCTGAAAAACGTTTTGAATATTGGGTTCAGGAATATATTCTGGCTATGATGAAAAGGGATAATTCTGTAGAAGATGCCTATCTGGAACATAAAAAAAATGCTTCAGCGATGGTTTCCAATCCAAGTACTGAAGCAAAATTATTTGTTGAGAAACTTTTTAAAAATTAATTTTTAACTTTTATTATTTGTAATATAGCCTTCAAATACTCGTGTGTTATCAGGACTATTTTTATTCAGATAAATTGTAGTAGTTGCCTTTCCTATTTTATTGGTATTGATAATAATTTCTTTAATGATTCCACTTTGCGTTGTTACTATGTCTAAAGGATTTATTTTAATGATCCAATCCCCACGTTTTGATTTCTTTTTTGAAATTTTAAAATCCTTTGAATTAAAATTAAAATTGTAGATAAATCCTTTGCTTTGGTCTATTTGATTTTGATAATCAGGTAAATCAACGGATAAATCTTTGTCTTGTATGAAAAGATAAAATTCTTGATTAAGGCTTACTGATCTGGAAACTGAATTTAGAGAGTTGGTTAGTTTTATATCTTGTTTTTTTCCAGAAGCTATTGCTTTTTCTGCATAAAATGTAAATGAATCTTTATTTATTAGCTCATCAATTTTATTGTTGATTTGGCAAAATAAGTTTTGTGCTAACAAAAAAAGGCTGAAAACTAAAATTTGTTTTTTCATGGTATATTATTTTATTGATTATTGTCCCTTTTTGAAATATATCCGTTATAAGAAATTGGTTGTCTGTCATTCCCTCGGATTGACGCGAATGCCTTTCCGTTTTTATAGACTTCCATTACGATTTCATCTACATTATTTACATCTTTTGGTTTAATTTTAATAATCCAGGTACCTTTTTTATTTTGAGATTTGTTTACCGTAAAATCTTTTGATGTGAATCTATAACTACTTTTTTCATTATTTCCGTATGATGGATTAAAAACCCTTCCGAAATATGGTAAAACCGCTTCTAATTTATCTCCTTTTAGATCAAGAGAGTAGTTTCCTCCGGTAAGATCTAGGATTCTTGTTGAAGTAGAATTGGGCATTGAGTTCATTACATTAATGACATCGTAATTGGTGGGGTTTGCCCGCTCAGCATGAAATGAAAAGTCCTGAGAATTAACGAGTGCTGTTACGGTTTGAGGATCCATTCCGGTCTGAGAAGAACAGCTTTGGAAGATAAACAAGAACCCTACAATATAAAGAATTGAAATATACTTTTTCATGATAACAAAATAATTATTAAATTTAAATAGCAAAATGTATGCAAATATATTCCTTCTAAAACTTTTTGGAATAGAAATTGTAAAGGTTGAATTATTTAACACTCGAAACTATGAAAATTAAACAATTATTAGGAATAGGAGCCGTTGCTATGTTGGCTGTAGCCTGTACTACAAACCCAATTACGGGACGATCTTCGTTGCAGATAGCAGATAATTCTCAAATTATGACGATGTCTGCGCAGGAATATAAAACGACTTTGGGCAAATCTAAAGTAATTACAGGAACTGCCGATGCGAAAAGAGTGGTGAATGTAGGAACAAGAATTAAGTCGGCAGCGGAAAGATATTATGCCAGTATTGGGAGAAGCGCAGATTTAGCAAACTATAACTGGGAGTTTAATCTTTTACAAAGTAGTGAGCTTAATGCCTGGTGTATGCCTGGTGGAAAAGTAGCGGTCTATACAGGGATTTTACCCATTACTAAAAACGATAATGGTCTTGCTGTTGTAATGGGACACGAAGTTTCGCACGCATTAGCAGGTCACGGAAATGAAAGGATTTCCCAGGCTATGGTAGCGCAATACGGTGGACAAATTTTAGGCAGTCAAATTTCGAATGCTCAATGGGCAAGTATTTTTGAAAAAGCTTATCCTATTGGCTCACAGGTTGCCTTGCTAAAATATGGTAGAAATCAGGAGTCAGAAGCAGATGAAATGGGATTGTATTTAATGGCAATGGCTGGATATGATCCAAGAGAGGCGGTTCCTTTCTGGAATAGAATGGAGGCTGCTTCTACAGGAGGCAGACAACCGGAATTCCTTTCTACCCACCCGAATCCTGAGACAAGAATTGCAGATATCAATAAAGACTTACCAAAAGCTTTGGAATATTACAAAGCTGCAGGTGGAAAAATATAACTAATATGGAATTTTAATCTTGATAAAGTCTTATTGAATTTATTAAATTTGGTAAGACTTTTTTAGTTGTTCAACTCATTTAATCACAAATACTATGAAAAGCTTATCTATTACCGGAATTATATTATTAGCATTATCTGTATTTTTATTTTATCTAACATCACCTAACTTTACTGTAAATGATTTGCAAATGTCTCATATTATGGGAATTTTGGGAGGAATTGGAATCGGTTTGATTATAGGCGGTATGGTCGGATATATAAGTAAAGGAAGTGCTATAAAAGCGGAACAGAAAAAGAAAGAATTCAAGCAATTGCAAAAAGATAAAGAAGAATTGGAAAAGCAGGCAGCTGAACTCGCAAAAAGAGAAGCCGAACTCCGTTCTCAAAATCAAAATCCTCAGGTCTAATGACCTGAGGATTTTTCTTATAGTTGTTATTTTCGATGAATTTAGAATTTATATCCAACTCCCACCATAAATAAATTGGGACGGTTGTCATATCTTATTTCCTCTCCGGATACATTGTTGATGAACTTTCTTTCATCTTTGCTGAAAGCTCCTTCATATCTGGCATTTAAAATCAATTTTTTAATTTCCAGCTGAGCTCCGAATTGATAACCTACCGTGAAATTATCTCTTGCATTTTCTTTAAAATCGTTGAAAGTATCTTCTTTGCTTAAATTATAGCTTGCAACAGGTCCTACGAAAACTCCCAACATATCTCCCAAAACTTTATGCCCTACAAGAACGGGTAGATCTATACGGCTGCTTTTGATATCAAAAGTGGTATTGGCTGTTGTAAATTCGTTTTTAAAATTCGTGTAGTATAATTCCGGCATTAAGAAAAATGAGGCAGGAAGGCTGGCTTTCAATGAAAGACCAACGTTAAAACCTACATTATTTTTCCCTTCACCATCAATAGCTTCATTTACCGTTCCTTTTATATTTTTCCAAGAAGGAGAACCTGTTGGAAAAATCAAGTTAGCTTTACCCGCAAGAGAGATCTGTGCCGAAGCAAGCATAGAAAACCCTATTAATGCGATACTAAATATTCGTTTCATTATCGTCTATTTTTGTGATTGTATTATCAATAGTTTTATTATTCTCTAATAAGTATTCTCTTAATTCTTTAAACAGCTCTGATGAATAAACGAAATCAATCAGATTTTTATTGCCTGCAGTAATCAGGATATCCTTATTTCCTTCCCATTCTTTTATTCCTAATCTCAGATATACAATTTTCTCGCCAATTGTCATCACCGAGTTCATATCGTGAGTATTGATAATCGTTGTCGTGTTATATTCCTTTGTGATTTCCAGCAGAAGATCATCAATCACATTAGATGTATAAGGATCCAGCCCGGAGTTGGGCTCATCACAGAAAAGATATTTAGGATTGTTGACAATGGCTCTTGCAATAGCAACCCTTTTTTGCATTCCCCCTGAAATTTCGGAAGGGAATTTTTTGTTGGCTTTATCAAGATGCACTCTTCCAATTACTTCAAAAACCCTTTTCTTTTTTTCCCGAAATGTTAAATTGGTAAACATATCCAACGGGAACATGATGTTTTCTTCCACGGTTAAGGAGTCGAACAAAGCACTCCCCTGAAATACGGTCCCGATTTCGGATCGAAGGTGCTGTTTCTCTTCACGGGTCATAACATTGATATCTCTTCCATCAAAAAGAATTTCTCCGGAAGTGGGTTGATATACATTCAATAAGCTTTTAAGGAAAACGGTTTTTCCTGATCCACTCTGCCCAATAATTAAGTTTACTTTTCCTTTATCAAAAGAGGTCGAAATTCCTTTAAGTACTTCAACATCATCAAAACTTTTCTTTAAATTTTTTACCTCAATCATCAGCTTAATATTAATTGGGTTAATAATAATTCGGAAAGAATAATGAATACCATTGTCCAAACTACAGCCTGTGTACTTGCTCTACCTACTTCCAATGAACCTCCTTTTACATTGTATCCGAAATAAGACGGTACTGTTGCAATAATGAATGCAAAAACAATTGTTTTTATAAATGCATAGTAAACGAAAAGGTTAGGCATATACATCTGGATACCTACAATATAATCATTGGTTGTCCAGTTTCCTGTTAAAACACCTGCTATGTAACCCCCTCCAATACCAAAAACGATACTGATGGCAATTAATAAGGGATTAAAAATAATACAGGCGATTATTTTAGGGAAAATAAGAAAGTTCGGAGAGTTTACCCCCATAATATCCAAAGCGTCTATCTGTTCGGAAACTCTCATTGTTCCAATACTTGAAGCGATATATGAGCCTACTTTTCCTGCCAGAATAAGACTGATAATGGTAGGTGAAAATTCGAGAACCAAAACAGCTTTTGTTGCATACCCCACAAATGAAGGGGGAATTGGGAATGAAGAAGCATCAAAGTTGTTGAACATCTGAATGGCAACTACCGCTCCGACAAATATAGAAGTAAAGATTACCAACCCGAATGAGTTGACTCCCAAATCATTGATCTCTCTCATGAACAGCTTCCAGAAAACCTTCATTTTCTGAGGTTTCTGGATAGATTTACCTAGAAGGATAATGTATTCTCCTACTGCTGTAAAAAACTTTTTTAACATTCTGCTAAATTAGACTTTTTTTATTTAATTAGATGAAGATTATAGCTCAGGATTAGCCTTAGATTAATGTTAAAATTAAATCTAAATATACCTTATTTTGCATTTTTATCTCCCGCTATTATCAGTATCATTGTTTTTAATATAATGACCAAATCCAAAACAAAGCTCCAGTTTCTAACGTAATAGGCATCTGCTAAAGCTCTTTTTTTCATTTCTACTTCTCTGTCTCCGGAATCACCTCTTAAGCCATTTACCTGTGCCAAACCTGTAATTCCGGGATTGACCATGCTTCTTAAGCTGTACCTTCCGATTTTAGGCTTGTAATAATCATCCACAGCTAACATATGAGGTCGGGGTCCCACAACAGACATTTCGCCTTTCAGCACATTCCAAAACTGTGGCATCTCATCAAGACTGGTTTTCCTCAGAAACTTTCCGAATTTTGTAATCCGCGAATCATTTTCTACAGTAATTTTTGTCGTGGAATCATCATTGATAACCATTGTCCGGAATTTAAGACAGCTGAAAACCTCCTCGTGAAATCCATATCTCCTCTGTATAAAAAAAACAGGTCCTTTTGAAGTTACCTTAATTAAAATGGCGATAATGGGAAAAAGCCAGGAGCAGATTCCTACCAAAATAATAACTGAAAAAAGGATATCAAATATTCTTTTTACTACAAAATTGAAATAATTATCCAGCGGATAGGAAGACTGGTGCAAGACAGGCTGATTTTCGATATATCCCAAGTCATACAAAAACCAGTCGTTTTGTGATATATTCGGAATAAGTGAAATATGTACCTTGTTCGCTTCTGCCAGTTTAAAGATACTGTCCTCTGTATTTTTATCAAAAGTTGTTTCTAAAGGTAAAAAGAGAGTGTGAATACCATTCTTTTTCCAAAAGAGCTGAAGTTCTTCAATATTGATGGCTCCATTTTGAAATTCAAAAATCTTATAACCGAAATCCTTTCTCTCTTTTAGAATATTTTTAAGAACTCTGGTAGAGCTGTTTTCATTGAGAAACATTACGTTTCTGTTGTTAATTCCTAAAGAGCGTAAATATTTGATAACGAAATAAATAACAGATCTTGTCAGAAGTATAAAAAAGAAAAGATAAAGGGAAAGCCATGAAAGTTCTGAACCAAAAAACTGATTATTACTTACTTTCCTTATCAATACTAATCCAATAACGAATAAGAGGAAATGAGTAATGAGCCTTTCTAAAAAGGTTGTGTAAGTAATATTTCTCCGGATATTATAGATTTGAGTTCTGCCGCTTAGTAAAACCCAGTAAGAAACAAGTAGAAGTAACGGAAATGACCAAACTTCGTTATCCTGCATCAGATCTGCATTTCTTTCGGCGAAAAAGAATATGAATACACTTGCAATAACCAGAAGGTCAAGCAAAATAATTATTGTTTTTAAATATCTAGAGTATCTTATTCTCTGCATGGTTACAGAATAACTGAAGGCCTAAGATAGTCAATTTTACGGGATATTCAGGTATTTATGGGTCTGAACTGAAGCTCTCCACTCAGGGTTTTCCAGAATGAAGTCTGTAATTTTAGGATACATTTCATCACGCTTGCTCCATTCGCTCTGAAGATATAAAGTACAATTTTCTGAAACTTTTGCAGCCTGTTCCTGAGCAAATTTAAAATCATTATTATTGAAAACAATTACTTTAAGCTCATGAGCTTTTGCATAGATTTCTTCTTTTGGAAGCCCTGTTTTCTTTGGTGAAAGGGTAATCCAGTCGATATGTCCGCTCATAGGATATGCTCCCGAAGTTTCAATATGGATTGTACATCCTAATTCTTTTAATTTAGATGTTAAAATATCAAGATTCCACATTAATGGTTCACCACCTGTTAAAACGATAGTCTTGCAATGTTTTGCTGCTGTTTCTGCAATTTCTTCCGCATTCATTAATGGATGTAAGGTCGGATCCCAGCTTTCTTTTACATCACACCAGTGACACCCGACATCGCAACCGCCCAATCTAATGAAATAAGCTGCTTTTCCGGTGTGTGCTCCTTCTCCCTGAAGAGTGTAAAAATGCTCCATTACGGGGAGCATTTTACCTTCTTTTAATAAAATATCTTCTTCTTTATTCATTTTAAAATTAGTCGTTATAGACCGAAGTTTTGTAAGCAATGATGGTGTTTTTCATCAACATCGCTCTTGTCATAGGTCCGACTCCTCCCGGAACAGGAGTGATCCAGCTTGCTTTTGCCGCACAGCTGTCAAAATCTACGTCACCTGCCAGATAATATCCTTTTGGAGAGTCGTCATCTACTCTTGTAATCCCTACGTCAACAATCACCGCGCCGTCTTTGATCATATCCCCTTTTAAGAAATGAGGATCACCTAAAGCTGTAATGACGATGTCTGCTTTTTTAGTATATTCTTCGATGTCTTTAGTATAAGAGTGTGTAAGGGTAACGGTGGAGTTTCCGGGGAAATCTTTTCTTCCCATCAGAATACTCATTGGTCTTCCAACAATTTTACTTCTTCCGATGATTACACAATCTTTACCTTTTGTTTCAATATTATATCTTTCCAGTAAAGTTAAAATTCCGAACGGAGTTGCAGGTAAGAAGGTATCCATTTCCAATGCCATTTTCCCGAAGTTTTCAGGATGGAAACCGTCAACATCTTTTCTCGGATCGATGGCGTTGATGATTTTTTCCTGATCGATCTGATCCGGTAAAGGTAACTGAACGATAAATCCGTCAACTGCTTTGGATTTGTTTAACTCATCAATCTTTTCCAATAATTCAGATTCAGAAACTGTACTTGGAAATTTCACTAAGCTAGACTGAAAACCTACTTCCTCACAGTCTTTCACTTTAGCATTAACGTAAGCTTTACTTGCTCCGTTGTTTCCTACAAGAATAGCAACCAAATGTGGAGCTCTTCTTTTTCCGGCAACAATTTTTTCAACTTCAGCCTTGATTTCCTGTTTGATTTCTTTGGATACTTTTAATCCGTCAAGAATTTCTGCCATTTTTTACTTTTATTAGATATTTACTTTCTTTTACTTATTTCCTTTATAATAATTGATCAACCCGTTGGTAGAGCTGTCATGAGAGCTAATCGTCTCATTATTTTCCAGTTCCGGAAGGATTTTATTGGCTAAAACTTTTCCTAGCTCCACTCCAAACTGGTCGAAACTGAAAATATTCCAAATAACACCCTGAACGAAAATTTTATGTTCATATAAAGCAATTAACTGACCTAATGAAAAAGGAGTTAATTCTTTGAATAATATAGAGTTAGTCGGTGTATTTCCATGGAAGACCTTGTAGTTTAATAAGAAATCAATTTCTTCGCCAGATTTTCCTGAATTTTTAAGTTCTTCCTCAACTTCTTCTTCTGTTTTCCCGAAAGCAAGTGCCTCAGTCTGAGCGAAAAAGTTAGCTAATAATTTATCCTGATGATCGGAAACCTTATTTGAGCTTTTGGCATAAGCGATAAAATCAGCAGGAATCAGTTCAGTTCCCTGGTGAATCAACTGATAGAAAGCATGCTGTCCGTTTGTTCCCGGCTCTCCCCAAATGATAGGTCCTGTTTCATATTCAACAAACTCACCGTTTCTGTCTACACATTTTCCGTTACTTTCCATATCTCCCTGTTGAAGGTAGGCTGCAAATCTGTCCAAATATTGAGAATAAGGAAGAATAGCATAGCTTGTTGCGGCATAGAAATTACGGTACCAGATTCCTAAAAGTCCCATTAGAACAGGAACGTTTTCAGAGAGTTCTGCAGTCTGGAAATGCTGATCTGTATCAAAAGCTCCTTTTAATAATTGTTCGAAGTTTTCGTAACCCACTGCAAGCACGATACTTAATCCGATTGCACTCCAAAGAGAGTATCTTCCGCCAACCCAATCCCAGAATTCGAAGATGTTTTCTTCTGCAATTCCAAAGTCTTTAACTGCTTGAACATTAGTTGATAAAGCGACAAAGTGCTTGGCCACGTCTTCCTGTTTTCCAGCCTGTAAGAACCAGTCTTTTGCTGAATTGGCATTCGTCATTGTCTCCTGAGTTGTAAACGTTTTAGAAGCAATGATGAATAAAGTTGTTTCAGGATTTAAGTTCTTTACAACTTCTGCGATATGATTTCCGTCCACATTAGAAACAAAGTGAACGTTTAATCTTGTTTTAAAATATTTTAAAGCAGAAACCACCATTACAGGCCCTAAATCAGATCCTCCGATTCCGATATTCACAACATCGGTAATTTCTTTTCCGCTGAAACCTTTGTGAGTTCCTGAAATAATGCTTTCAGAAAAAGATTTCATATGATTCAACACTCTTTTGATCTGAGGTTTGATGTTTTCTCCGTCTACCAGAATTTCTTTACCTGAAAAATCTCTTAATGCGGTATGAAGAACAGCTCTTCCTTCAGTTTCATTGATTTTGTCGCCGGAAAACATTTTAGAAATGGCATCTTTCAACTGACATTCTTCAGCCAGATTCAGTAAAAGTTCTTTTGTCTTTGAATCGATCAGGTTTTTTGAATAATCGAAAAGAAAATTATCTCTTTGTAACGAAAATTCCTGAAAACGATTAGGGTTTTCTTGAAAAAGATTTCTTAAATCAAAATCGTTGTCTCCAAAATGTTGATCTAGGGCTTTCCAGCTTTCAGTATGTAAAGGATTTATTTTTGATAGCATAATGTATTCAGAAATTAAAGTTTTAAGGCTTAGGATTTAGGATTGTTGAATGCCAAATCCTCATGCAAAATTATTGATTTGCAAATTTACGGAATTTTACACCAATGATGTTAATTGATGATTAAAAATCAATTGGTGAATTCTATTTCTATACCTAGATTCCCTAAACTGATGTTGGATTCTTTGGAAGAATTGACAAATTTCCAATTTCCGTGATCCAAATATCCAGAAACGAAATTCCCCGGATTTTCCCGGATTGAACCTATTAAAGGGTCAATTCCTGTTCTTTCTTTTTCTTGTCCATTGAGTTTTATTACTTTTTTATAAGTATTTTCGGTATTAAATATCCATTCGAAACCCACAATTAAACCTTCTTCGGGAAAAAGAAAAGGTTTTGGAACTTGAAATTCTGTGAAATTTTGCTTTTTCTGACAAGTGACGATGAAAGATTTGTATTGCTCTCCCGGAGTTCCATTGTTATTATAATAAAAGTTTACCTTTATTGTTGCGGACGTCTTTTGAAGAAGAGAAGAAGCAAATTTAAAAGATTTTAAAAACAAAGGCTTCCCCGAATTGTTTTCAGTGATAATTTCTTTTCCAATAATCCATATCTGATCAATGGCCCCGAAAAATACCCGGCTTTTTTCGATTTTTCCTATTTTAAACCTATTTTTTAACATTGGGACTGCAATTTTCACAGCATCAATTTCCTTGAATAGTGGTCGTAGAGAATAAGTATTCTCTTGTTTCGTTACAACCAGATTTTCATAGCCAAATGACTCTATTCCCGAAATTTCTTCTCCTTTTTCCAGTATTGCCTCTCCATTTTCTTCAGTATTCTTATAATACTTTTTGTCTTTTAAGATAAGTCTGGCATAAGGAACAGGTTTTTGATTTTCCGCATCTTGAACTTTGATTTGTACTTGTGAGAAAATTGAAATGGATAGAAGAAGAAAAGATGTAGTACCAATTTTTTTAATCATGTTATTGTTTTGTTTTTTCTAACGGAGTTTGTAGATATTTATTGAATGGCAGGTATAGTTTTCGGCTGATTTTTCATAGCGAACATTTTTTTAATTTTAAAGAAATTTTTAAAGGTAAAAACCTCCAGATTAATTCCGGAGGTTTTTTGTAAAATTTAAAAAAAATATATAGATAACCGTTAGGTTAGGATAGTTCTATATTTCTGTTGTTGATTGTTTTTTTAGAGATTTTCTTTTTCTATAAAGAAATAAAGCAACAGTTCCGATCAATAGTATAGGCCAGATCACAATTAGCCCCACAATAATTTTTTGAATTAAATAATATCCCTCCACGAAAGCGGATTTTGCCCTGTAGATAAAATCAAATTTATATTTGTCATCGATGCTTTTAGTGTTGGTAATGGCAATTTCTGCAATTCTGATTTTGGGTTCTTTGATGTAAATGTCAACAGTGCTGTATTTTAAATTGTCAGCTACATCCATATTCGCATATTGTTGCTGGTTGCTTTCAGACATGTTTTCATCATCCAGTTTTACTTTATCCTTGTTGGTCTTCAATTGTGATATATTTTCACTTGTCTTTTTGATTCTTTTTCCTTCCAGTTCAGCGTATTTTATATTAGAAGTCACATCTTCTGCATTGATTGACCTTGAATTCAGAAATAGTTTTTTGTCATTAATCAGCGTTAAAAATTCTCCCAGCTTGACAGTCGGAACTCTTACCTGAATTCTGTTCTCCGATTGGTATTTTTTGATCAGCATAGCTTCTTCGTTAGAAGTATTGTATGTATCTTCTGAGATCACATTGCTTTTTAAATTACTGTGGGTTACAAATCCTCCCAGCTCCTGAACCGATTTTTCAATGGAAATTGTGGCATCATACACGTCTTTTACTTCCATATTTACATCTGCGGTTTTAATGAACTGTTTGTCTTGTACCTTCATGGTAGCCACCGAAGAAATACTGTCTGAAGTAGCAACTACGGTTGAATCATTAATGCCGGAAGCTTCTCCGTAGTTTTCTATTGTTTCCTGTTTTTTACAGGAATAAATTCCCAATAAAAGTGCTGTAGCGATAGATAATCTGATGTAAGTAGTTTTCATAGCTTTAATTTTTTAACGTTTACTTATCTCAAAGTTCCAGCTGAATCACTTGTAAAGTTTGAAAATTGAGTGCAAACAATTTGTAAAGAAAAAAGTGATTTTAAAATATTGTAATTCAGTGTTTTGTAAAATAGATTCGATGGCTGTTGTTTGTTTTCGGAGTAATTTTTGCTTATCTTTTACAAATCAATACACAAACAATTACTATGTCAAATACTTTTTCCAAAATCAGAAACGCCATAGAGTTATTCAGATCTATAGACTTTGATCAGTTAAGTGCAATTTCTCAAAAAGTGGATCTTCCTAAGCTGATGCAAAATTTCTCAAAACTCGACGATAAACAGCTCGGAGGTTTAATGAAAATGCTTGATCCCAATAAAAAGAAGAAAGAACTTCCTCCAATAGATGGAGATTTCTATGACATCTACCATACATTAAGTCCTGAACAGCGCGAAGTTCAGCTTAAAGTAAGAGCTTTTATGGAAAAAGAAGTAAAACCCCTGGTGAATCACTACTGGCTTAGAGATGAATTTCCACATGAATTAATTCCAAAATTTCAAAAACTGAATATTTGTGGAGTTACTTATGAAGGCTATGGATGTCCCGGAATGCCCTTTTTAATGGAAGGTGTTATTGCGATGGAAATGGCAAGAATTGATGCTTCTATTGCAACTTTCTTTGGGGTACAATCCGGTTTGGCAATGGGATCCATTTACATCTGTGGTTCCGAAGAGCAAAAGCAGAAATGGCTTCCTCAAATGCAGAAGTTTGAAAAAATCGGAGCGTTTGGATTAACGGAGCCTGAAGTCGGTTCCGGAGCTGCAGGAGGCTTAACGGTAACTTGTAAGAAAACACCGGAAGGCTGGATTCTCAATGGACAGAAAAAATGGATCGGAAATGCAACGTTTGCGGATATCATTATCATTTGGGCAAGAGATTTAGATGATGGAGAGGTAAAAGGTTTTATTGTTGAAAAAGATAATCCGGGATATTCTGTTGAAAAAATTAAAGGAAAAATGGCGTTGAGGATTGTTCAGAACGGATTGATCACGCTGAAAGATTGTTTAGTCACAGAAGAAAACCGCTTACAAAATGCCAACTCATTTAAAGATACCGGAAAAGTATTGAGAATGACCAGGGCAGGAGTTGCGTGGATGGCTACTGGTTGTGCAAGGGGAGCTTATGAAAGTGCCTTAGATTATACCCGAAAAAGAGAACAATTTGGAAAACCGATCGCTTCCTTTCAAATGATTCAGGGGCATCTGGTGGAAATGTTGTCGAATTTGACAGCAATGCAGACAATGGTTTTCAGACTTTCCGAGATGCAGGATGAAGGAATTTTAAAAGACGAACATGCTTCTCTGGCAAAAGTTTTCTGTACATTAAGAACACGGGATATTGTCTCAAGAGCACGTGAAGTAATGGGCGGCAACGGAATTCTGTTGGAATATGACGTGGCAAGATTTGTTGCCGATGCGGAAGCAATCTATTCCTATGAAGGAACAAAAGAAATCAATTCCCTGATTGTCGGAAGATCAATTACAGGGTTCAGTGCATTTATATGATATTGAAAATTTAATGGTCAATGATAAATTCGCCTTGCTTGTCAATTTTAAACTGACTTGCGAGACAAAATATTCACCATTGACCATTGTTGTTTACTTTTTCAGCTTACCAAAGCTTTATATTTTTCTTTATTGTCAATAATCATCCAGAGATTGATCAGAAAAAGAACTCCTGCAATTGACATTCCCATTGGGGATTTATCCATGGTGAACACATGAACTACAATTCCTACCATTACGGGTAAAATGACGATCGCTCCTAAAGCTCTTGTTTTTGGGAAAATAAATAACAATCCGCCAATAACTTCTACGAGTCCAACTAACGGCATCAGCCAATGGATTTCCCCAAACGCAGCAAAAAGTTTCATTTGCTCCGGCGTTGGCTTTTCCATGGGCATATAATTAAAGAATTTGTTTAATCCGGCATTAATGAACATTAATCCGAAAAGAAGGGCTAGGATAAATTTTATAATTTTCATGAGTTTATTTTTTATTAAAGTTAAATAAAAATGTAATCCGTTGATTAAAAATAGGGTATGTTTATAAATATTCTCTTTTTGGGGAAATATTTAACCATCTGTATCATCCTATTTTATATATTTGTCTAGAACAAACTAAACTAATATTTTTATGAAAAATCTTAAAAAATTAAATCGTTCAGATTTAAAAGAAGTTCTTGGAGGCGGCGGTCCCGGACAATGTGATATCGGACCAATAGGTTGTCCATGTAAAATTCCGCCGGGAGATCCTTGTTTGGGTGGTGATCCCGGAGGACCAGGAGGCCCGTCTTATGGATACTGCCCAGATAGTGGAACTTACATTCTTTGTACAGAAACATGTCCAAATGGATTACAGCCACTTTGTGCATTATAGAAAATGAAAACGCCTTCAAATTGAAGGCGTTTTTATAGTAATTTAAAATTGCTTATTGTTAATAATCAGTCCATTTCCTTAAGAGTAATGTTCTTCGAGATTTTGTAGCTCTTTTTCTTTTTGTCGGGTTTTTCTTCTTCTCCAAGTAATTTTCCCCAAGGCTGTAAACCATTAACTCTTTCAAAGATAATTTTGATGATTGCAATGGCCGGAATACACAAAAACATTCCTGCAATTCCCCAAAGATGTTCGCCGATAATGATTCCTAAAAATGAAAAAAGTGCATTGATTTTTACTTTTGAACCTACAACAAAAGGTAAAATAATATTTCCATCAATAATATGAACGGCTATGTAGCCAATGATAACATAAATACAGGTGGAAGGTGTTCCCGTTGCGAATGCAATAAAGCAAGAAACTACCAATGAAATACAAATTCCCAGATAAGGAATTACATTCAGTAGCCCGGTCAGAACAGCGAGAAGCACAGCATATTTTACACCTACAATAGTAAGAACAATTGAAGTAAGAACAGAAACAATAAATACCTGCAGACAAAGTCCGATAATGTATTTTTTGGTCATGATCCTTACCTGGCTTACCACTTCTTCTACACTGGTTTTATGTTTTTCATTAAAAACAGTCACGATGAAATTATTTAGGATTCTTCTGTAATTCAGGATAAAAATGAAAAATAACAGGAAAAATAAAATAAAAGCAAATCCGGTTGAAAAAATACCTAAGGTAAATCCTAAAATTAGCCCTGAAGAAGAAAGAAGCTTGTTCAGTCCTTGATCAAGATAATCAAGCTGATCATTGATTTTTATATTGAATGTTCTTGAAACCCAATGTTGCAGATTGTTGAAGACACTGATGAACTGGTCCTTAAGATGGGGAATGTCTTTGCTGAAAGTAGATAATTGTGAGCCAAAAAAATAGATCATTCCACTTAGGAAAATAAGCATGATCAGTACCGAGGTCATGGTGGACACGGATCTTGGAAATCTGAGCTTTCTTTCCAGAAAAGTGGCAAATGGTAAGAACAGCATTGCCATTAAAAATGCTAAGAAGAACGGAGCTAATATGCTCTGTCCCAATGCTAAAATGTAACCAAGTCCAATGAGGGAAATGATTATAAGGGTGAATTTAACAAGAAATGGAAGTCTTAGAAAGTTCATAATTTCAAAATCTGCTGCATAAAGTTAAGAAAACACTTTGAATAATAAGCGGTTTGTGTGCAAATCAAAAACACGTTCCGGAAATCTGAAACGTGTTTTCTTTTTATTGAGAATGTTAATATGTTATGGATTATTTTTCGATCGCAATATCGATCACTTCTTCCATTCGATTGACGTAGTGGACTTTAAGGTTCTTTAAATAGTCTTTTTTAATTTCTTCAACGTCTTTTTTGTTGGCTTCGCAAAGAATTACATCTTTAATTCCCGCTCTTGTAGCGGCAAGAAGTTTTTCTTTGATCCCTCCTACAGGAAGAACCTTACCTCTTAAAGTAATTTCACCGGTCATGGCAAGATGAGGTTTTACTTTTTTATTTTTAAATGATGAAACCATAGAAGTCAGCATGGCAATACCGGCAGAAGGTCCATCTTTAGGAGTTGCCCCTTCCGGAACGTGCACATGAATATTATGTTTTTCAATGTCTTCCTGAGAAATCCCTAATTCATCATGTTTTGCTTTAATATATTCTAAGGCAATCGTGGCAGACTCTTTCATTACAGTACCTAGATTTCCTGTCATAGTCAAAGCTCCTTTTCCATTACTTAAAATACTTTCAATGAACAGAATATCTCCGCCAACACTTGTCCAGGCTAAACCTGTTACAACTCCCGGAACTCCGGTGATTTCGGATAAGCTTTTCGGTCTTGGAACACCCAGGATTTCATCTACTTTTTCAACGGAAATTTTACTGTCATATTTTTTCTCCAATGCTGTCTGCAAAGCTACCCAACGTGCAATAGAAGCAATTCTTTTTTCTAAGGTTCTTACACCGCTTTCGGAAGTATGAGCTTCAATGATATGTTTTAATTCAGCATTTCCAAGTTTGAATGATTTTGCATCCAAACCATTCTCATCCTGCTGCTTTTTAATTAAATGTCTTTTTGCAATCTCGATTTTTTCCTCTAAAGTATAGCCTGCAATCTGAATAATCTCAGTTCTGTCCAGCAATGGAGTCTGAATGGTAGATAATGAATTTGCTGTTGCAATGAACATTACTTTAGACAGATCATATCCCATTTCTAAGAAATTATCATAGAAAGACTTATTCTGTTCAGGATCAAGAACTTCTAAAAGTGCTGAACTTGGATCACCATGTAAACCCTGTCCTATTTTATCCATCTCATCCAGAACAATTACAGGATTTGAGGTTCCTGATTTTTTGATTGATTGAAGGATTCTTCCCGCCATGGCTCCGATATACGTCTTTCTGTGCCCGCGGATTTCACTTTCATCATGAAGTCCTCCCAAAGAAAGTCTTACATATTTTCTACCTAATGCATCTGCAATGGATTTTCCTAATGAAGTTTTACCTACTCCAGGAGGGCCAACCAATAAAAGAATAGGGGATTTCATGTTGTTTTTCAGTTTTAAAACAGCCATGTGTTCCAAAATTCTCTTTTTGATATCCTCTAATCCGAAGTGGGCTTTATCTAAAATTTTCTCGGCTTTAGCAATATCGAAAACATCTTTCGTGTAAGTTTCCCACGGAAGATCTGTGAAAAAATCCAGATAATTTCTCTGAACATTATAGTCAGGTGAATTAGGATTCTGGCGTTGTAATCTGCTGATCTCCTTTTGGAAATGTTCCTCAACTTCCGGGCTCCATGTTTTCTTTTTTGCTTTGGCAATCAGGTCTTCAACATCACTTTCCGGGCCGCCTCCAAGTTCTTCCTGGATGGTTCTGATCTGTTGATTCAGAAAATATTCTCTCTGCTGTTTGTCAAGATCCTTGGATGTTTTCTGATGAATCTGATTTCTCAATTCAAGTCTTCTGAAATCTTCATGCATCATTTCATAGCACTTATTGGCTCTTTCCATCAGGTTTTTCTCTTCAAGCAGCTTTTGCTTTTCAACCGAAGGAAAATTAGCGTTAGTACAGATGAAATTTAATAAATCATCATTATTGTTGATGTTCTTGATTGCAAAATTGGCAGCATTCGGAATGTTCGGATCCAGCTCAATGATTTTTAAAGCCAGGTCTTTAACGTTTTCCAGTAATGCTTCATATTCTTCTTTGTTTTTAGGCTTCGAATCTTTTAATTTTGAAATCTCGGCTTTAAAATAAGGTTGAGCTTCGATCATCTTTTTAATCTTAAACCTGTGAAATCCTTTAGTAATGGCTGTAATATTGCCTTCAGGAAGTTTAATGATTTTAATGATCTTTGCTAATGTACCCGTATGATAAAGGTCTTTTTCGGTCGGAGATTCAAGTTCTGAATTTTTCTGACTTACAATTCCGATAAAATCACCATTTTTCTGTGCTTCTTCAAGCAGCTGTATAGAGGCCTTTCTTCCTGCAGTAATAGGAATTACCACATTAGGGAACATCACCATGTTTCTTACTGGGAGTATCGGGAATATTTTCTGTTCTGAATTTTTTTCTGTTTCTGAAAGATCAGAAAGATTGATCTCTTCAGCCACAATATCAAACCCATCACTGATCATTTCTTCTAAACTCATATCTTCAAATTCTGTCATAATTATGCTGAATGACAAATTGTCATTTCCGTATTAAATCGTTAAAGGAATATTCTATAATATGTTGTGAATATACATAATATAGGATGTTGCTTTACAATGCACAATACTTATGCCATTTGTTTTTTATGAAAAAATGCGGTCAAAATTTCCTTTTTCATAAAATTTTCATTTTAAAAATTAAAAAAAGAACTTAGATTTCTGTAATTTCTTAAAAATGTGTATTTTCGCAAACTGATAAAAAACTATAATATATAAAATGGCAATTTTAGGACAGATTAGGAGTAGACCTTGGCTTTTGATGGGAGTAATTGCATTGGCGCTTTTAGCGTTTTTGGTAAACCCGGACAGTATAGATAAGGTGTTTGGTAAAAACCCTGATGTTTTAGGAAAAGTAAATGGTGAAAAAATTACCCGTGAAGAGTTTAACGACCAACTTTTTGTATTACAACAGCAAGCAGAGCAGCAAGGTCAGCCGAAAAATGGTCTTGAAGAGCAGGCTTGGCAATTGTTGGTTCAGTCTAAACTGATTAAGCAGCAATTTGAGAAACTAGGATTTGAAATGACAGAAGATTACTTCTGGAATCAGCTCCAGTATGATCAGATGTTTGCTCAGAATAAGCAATTCTTTGATGAGAAGGGGAATTTTAAGACTCAGGAGCTTAAAAAACAGATAGAGGACATGAAGAATATGAGTCCTGAAGGCTATAACCAATGGTTGAAGACAAGAAAATCGATTGAATACAGATTGATGGCCAGACAAGTATTCGCTAATATCTCTGCTGGAATTACAACGGGTAAAAAAGAGGCTGAAGAATTGATGAGACAGAGAGATCAGCTTGCAGATATTGATTTTGTTAAAGTTGATTACGCTAGTTATCTTCAAAAGACTAAAATTAATGTAACGACAGAAGATTTAGCTAATTATATCAAACAACATCCTGTAATGTTTAAAGCTGAGCCAAGCAGAAACTTAGGGGTGGTATTTTTCCCTTCACAACCAAGTGCAGCGGATGATGCAGCAACTCAGAAAGAAATTACAAAATTATTTGCAGGAGGTACGGATGCAAGCGGAGGAACTGAAAACTTCCAGAACACTAAGAACGATTCTATGTTTGTAATGGCTAATTCTGATGCTCCGTTTAACGATAAGTATGTAAGCCCGAATCAATTGCCTCCGACAATTCAGGGGCAGATTGCTACTGCTGCGGTTGGACAGACTTTTGGTCCGTACAAGGAGCAAGGAGCTTATGTGGTGTCTAAGCTTTTGGGTAAAAAGACTTCAGATTCTACATTGTCAAGACATATCCTTATTGCTTTCAAAGGAAGTCCTGCAGGTCAGGATGTGAAAAGATCTAAAGAAGAAGCTAAGAAATTAGCAGACTCTATCGGAGCAATTGTAAAAGCAAATCCTGCTAAATTTACAGAGTTCCTTAAATTATCTAATGATCCAAGTTCAGCTGCTCAGGGAGGAAGCTTAGGTTGGACTACCCCAGAAACGCCTTTTGTTCCTGAATTCTTAAAATATTTAGCTGAAAATCCTAAAGGGGCAACAGGAGTTGTTGAAACTCAGTTTGGATATCATATCATCAATATTGAAGATAAAAAAGCTGGAGCAATGGGATATAAAGTTGCTAACCTGGTGAAAGTTATTAAGCCGTCTGATGCTACAGAAGCACAAACAGATAAGAATGCAAGAAGATTTATTCAGCAGGTACAAGGAAAATCATTCAATGATTTTGTAAATATTGCTAAAAAAGGAAATTATCAATTCTCTAATCCTAAGCAGGCAAAAAGATTTGACGGTCAGATTCAAGGATTGGGAACTGACAAGGATGCAGATATCTTAGCTTGGGCTTTTGATAAGAAAAGAGAAAAAGGAGATACAGAATTCTTTACAGTAGACGGAACAGGAGATAAAATTGTTGTTTATCTAAACGGGAAACAAGAAAAAGGTACTGCTGATCCTGAATCAGTAAGAGATCAGATAGAAGTGGTTGTTAAAAATAAATTGGCTGCAAAACAAATCGCTGAGAAAATTGGTAAAGCAGGTAATTTAGATCAGATTGCTAAGCAATTCGGAACAACAAAACAATCTGCTCAGGTGAATCTTTTAAGCCCTTCTGTAGCAGGAGCTATGGAGCCTAAGGTAGCAGGAGCTGCATTTGGAGTGGCAAAAGGGAAGATTTCTAATCCGATTGAAGGAGGAACAGGAGTTTACGTTTTAATTAAAAAGAACGAAACCGTAAACAAACAACCTGGAGATCTTAAGCAGTTTACAGAATCTGTAACTCAGAGAAATGCAGGAATGTTTGGACAGGGTTGGATGAAGAGCTTACAGGACAATGCTGATATTGAAGATTACAGAATTGAAATCTGGAATAAAGTAGGGGCTCAACAATAAAAAGACTCCTCTATAAAAATATAAAGACGGCAATTGTTGCCGTCTTTTTTGTATTTAAAGCAGAGCAATAAACGGAAAGATTAATTTAAAATGTAGTATATTTGCTCATTAGAAAAAATTAGCAAGTGAAGTTCAGTAAAGAATTAAAAGCAGGTGTTATTGCGCTTTTAGCTATCGTAGGCTTTGTCGTATTGTTTCAATTCATGAAAGGCAGAAGCCTTTTTACTACCGATAATATATTTTACGCAAAATATGATAATGTAGAAGGTTTAGCTCAATCTTCTCCAGTATCCATTAATGGTTTGAAAGTGGGACAGGTGGTTAAAATTATACCTCAGACATCAAAAACAGGCCAGATTAATTTTGTCGTTAAAATTACGGTAGATAATAATTTTGAGTTTTCAAAAAATTCTACTCTTGAAATCTTTGAGCCGGGTTTAATGTCCGGAAAAGAGATGAGAGTAAATCTGGTATATGGCGGACCTACAGCTAAAGACGGAGATACTCTGAAAGGAGCTTTCAAATTGGGAATGATGGGAAGCCTTTCTTCTCAGGTAGGACCGGTAAAAGATCAGCTGCAAACTGTTTTGTACAGAGTTGATTCTTTAATGTCAAATGCCAATAAAATTGTTGACGATCAAAATAGAGCTGAAATCAGAGCCTTATTGTCAAATCTTAATAAAACGGTAGGTGCGTTACAGACTACGGCAGGAAGTGTCAATAATCTGGTAGGACACAACGATCCCAAACTTCAAAAAGTATTAGATGAAGCAAGTCTTACGATGCAAAGTGGTAAAACGACTTTGGATAAATATGGAAATCTTGCGGAAAGTATCGATACTAAGAAGCTGAATGCTACCATTGCAAGTTTAGATGCAACAGTTGGACAGCTGAACCAGGTAATCGGTGGAATTGACAGAGGGCAGGGAAGTTTAGGTAAACTGATGAAAGACGAAGAGTTGTACAACAATTTGAATTCGGCTTCTACCAATCTGAATTCTCTCATCGAAGATATGAAAGCAAATCCGAAAAGATATATCAACTTCTCAGTTTTCGGAAAGAATAACAAAAACTAAAACTTAGCCATGCAATATATCGATAATATTATTTTTCTGATTTTATTAGTTGCAGGTTTCGGACTGTTTGCAAAAAGTCTGCAAAAGATATATAGAAACATCAGATTAGGAAAAGAGATCAACAGAAACGACAGAAAAGGAGAGCGTTGGGAAACCATGGCTCGTGTGGCAATGGGACAGAGCAAAATGGTAAAAAGACCTATTGCGGGTATTTTGCACATTTTCGTTTATGTAGGTTTCATCATTATTAATATTGAACTTATTGAAATCATTGTAGACGGATTATTCGGAACCCATCGATTTCTTTCATCTGTGTTCGGACATGGTTTTTACAATTTCTTCACAGCCACATTAGAGGTTTTAGCACTTTTAGTGGTAATTGGAGTGGTGATATTCTTTATTCGTAGAAATTTTTACGGAGTAAAAAGATTGACCATGAAAGAGCTTTTCGGATGGCCAAAACACGATGCCAACTGGATCCTTATTATTGAATTTGCCTTAATGATGGCTTTCTTTAAAATGAATACGGCAGATTGGGTTCTTCAGCAAAGAGGTTTACTTCCTGAACATGGAAGTTTCCCGATTAGTTCTACAATCTTAGCACCTATCTTCAGCAACTTTAGTGATGGTTTCTTATTCTGCACGGAAAAAGCGGCTTGGTGGTTTCATTTTGTAGGAATCTTATTCTTTATGAATTACCTTTATTACTCTAAACATTTGCATATTATTTTGGCTTTCCCAAGTACTTGGTATGCGAATTTGGAGAAGAAGGGAAAGTTTAATAATCTGGAATCTGTTACCAAAGAGATTAAACTCATGATGGATCCTAATGCAGATCCATACGCAGCTCCGGCTGAAGGAGAAGCAGAAGTTCCTTCAAAATTCGGGGCAGAAGATATCTTTGATTTGAATCAGGTTCAGCTGTTAAATGCCTATTCTTGTACAGAATGTGGTCGTTGTACTTCGGTTTGCCCTGCCAATATTACGGGTAAAAAGCTTTCTCCAAGGCTAATTTTAATGAAAACAAGAGACCGTCTTGAAGAAGTGGGCAGAAATATTGATAAAAACGGAAGCTTTGTAGATGACGGGAAAAAATTGCTGAACGATTATATTACAAAAGAAGAACTTTGGGCATGTACTACATGTAATGCATGTACTGAAGCTTGTCCGGTTCTATTGGATCCGCTTTCCATTATTTTTGAAATGAGAAGATTCCTGGTGATGGAGCAGTCTGCCGCACCACAGGAGCTGAATCTGATGATGACGAATGTGGAAAACAATGCTGCTCCTTGGCAGTACAATCAGGCAGACCGTCTGAACTGGGCAAATGATTAATTAATTGAACAATGTAAAAATGTAACGATGTGACATCATTCGTAAATTGTTGCACTGTTATAGATTGATAAATTTGAAACTACTATGGATTTCACTATAAAAACAATGGCTGAATACGCAATGGAAGGCAAATCTCCGGAAGTTCTTTTCTGGGTGGGGTGTGCCGGAAGTTTTGATGACAGAGCCAAAAAAATAACAAAAGCATTCTGTAAAATCCTTAATAAGATAGGAGTGGAATTTGCTGTTTTAGGGCAGGAGGAAAGCTGTACCGGTGATCCTGCAAAACGTGCCGGAAATGAGTTTGTTTTTCAGATGATGGCATTAACGAATATTGAAGTTCTGAATGCTTACGAGGTAAAAAAAATCGTAACGGCTTGTCCGCATTGTTTCAATACGTTAAAAAATGAATATCCAAGTTTAGGGGGAAATTATGAAGTGGTACATCATACCCAGTTCCTTAAAACCTTAATGGAAGAAGGCCGTTTAAAGATTGAAGGAGGAGCTTTCAAAGGAAAAAAAATCACTTTCCATGATCCTTGCTATCTGGGAAGAGCCAATGATGAATACGAAGCACCAAGAATGCTTTTAGAAAAGCTAGATGCGGAGCTTGTGGAAATGAAGCGTTGCAGAACCAACGGATTATGTTGTGGAGCTGGTGGAGCACAGATGTTTAAAGAACCTGAAAAGGGAAATAAAGATATCAATATCGAAAGAACCGAAGAAGCTTTATCATTCGAGCCTAAAGTAATCGCTACAGGCTGTCCGTTCTGTAATACAATGATGACAGACGGTGTAAAGCATTTCAATAAAAATACAGAAGTTGCTGTAAAAGATATTGTGGAACTTCTGGCGGAAGCAGAAGATCTTTAATCAATACTATTTAAGTGAAGTTCTTAGGAAAGAAAGGGTTTGATTTAAAATGGAAAATTTCTTTCCTAATTACTTTAATTTTGGTTTTTCTCTTAAGTTACTGGAGCTATAAAAACCGAGTTTATGACTGGGATATGCCTGGTTACATCGGATGCCTTTTTCAGAGAGAATATCCTAGATCCCCGGAGAAAGTCCATCAATATACTTATACTTCCATACGAAAAGAGGCCTCTCCTTATCAATTCAAAGATATTTCCGGATTGGTTCAGCCCAATAAAGCCGTACAGTTTTTTAAACAAGATGCGAATGCTTTTTCAGAACAATTACCCTATTATCAAATAAAAATAGGATATAATATTGCCGTTTTGTTTTTATACAAGTTAGGCTTTTCACCGCCTCATTCCGTTCTGCTGGTAAGTATTATCTCTTACTTTTTATCGGGTTTAATTCTTTTTTTTCTGTTCAGCATACTTTTTCCCGGAAAAAATATTTTATCCGTTTTACTCACAGTAGGAATACTGATATTGCCTCCTATGCGAGCTTTATCTAACACTCCTGTTCCGGATATGTTTTCCCTGCTTTTTCTGCTCATGTTTATGATAGGATTATTAAGAAAATGGGAAAACTGGAAGATGTTTTTAGTGCTTTTATGCCTTATACTCATCCGTCCTGATTATATTGTTTTTGCTCTTACCTATTTAGTCACATCTTTTGGATTCACCTATTTTTCAGAAAACAGGAAAATAGATCTTAATTATATCTTGCAGGGCATCTTCTTTTTAGCTTTATATCTTTTTATTATCAAATATTATCATTTCCCGGGATGGAAAGATGTCTTTTATGATACATTCATAGACCGAAGACCTTTGATTTCAGCTCAGCCTGCTAATTTCACATTTAGCTATTACTTACATTTTCTTTTTGTTAAATTGATAAACTTCAAGAAAATATCTTTAGCAGCATTTCTTATTATGGGGTTGATTTATTATGTTTCAAAAGATCTTTGGGTGAGAATGTTTTCAGTATTCATTTTTGCCAATATTTATTTAAAATTCATGTTTTTTCCGGATTCAGCAGAAAGCAGATTTTTCTTTGGCTATCTTCTGATGCTTTTTTTGATGCTGTGTTATGCTGTAAGTAAAAAATACAATGGTTTTCAACTCAGGAAAATTGCGTAATTTTACTCTTTAAATTTATTGGAAATGAAAATCGAAGAATCTAATATTGTAGAAACCAGTGACTACAGAGTTATTATATATCCGGCATCAAGACCATTTACAACCAAAGAAGCTAAAACAATTACAGAAAAGCTCTACGACTTTTTAGCAACTTGGGCAGCACACGGGAAACCGCTTTCTTCCTCTTTTAAAATTGAGAAAAACCAGTTTATTATCATTTGTGTAGATGAGGAAAAGGAAATGGCTTCCGGATGCAGTATTGATGCATTAGGAAAGATCATGAGAGAAATTGATGAGGAGTATCAATTGGGCTTATTCGACAGAATGAAAGCGAGCTTTGTTGAAAATGGAGAAGTTAAAACTTTGAAATTGATGGATTTTAAATCTAAACTGAGAAACGGAGAAATTCCCGAAGATATTCAGGTGTTCGATTTTTCTAAAAATACCTATCTTGATTTCCTGAGCCACTTTTTATTGCCGCTAGAGAAAAGTTGGGCTGCTTCTATAAAATAATTTTTTTAAATATTTGGGTTTCCTCCGAGGTTTCTTTTTGTTCGAAACTTCTGAGGAAATTTTCTTAGCAATATGCTCTCTGAATGCAAAAAGCACTTTTTTTAACGACTGCACATCATTTTGATGATGACAGAATTTTTTTTCATCAGGCAAAAATGCTTGCTGAAGAAGGGTTTGAAGTTAAAATAAGCAGCCTTAGTTCAGATTTTCAGGGAAATGTAGGTGGAATTCAGATAGAATCATATCCCATTCTGGAAAAAACAGTACAGGAGAAAATTGAAACTTTTAAAAAGATTTGCTGCTCGTTTCAGCCGGACTGTATTATCTGTTCAGAGCCTGTTGCCGTTTTTGCTGCACAACAATACCAGAAAAAGAAAAAAACAACTATCATTTATGATATAACCGAATGGTACCCTTCTATGTCAATGCTTGAAAATTATTCATATCCCGCAAAGATATTTCATGCTGTAAAATTTTTTCTGGTTCAGTTATATGCAGGTTTTTTAAGCACCTATTTTATTTTTGGTGAAGAGACAAAAAAATTCCCTCTGGCTTACTTTTTTCCATTTAGGAAAAGCATGATTCTTCCTTATTATCCAGATAAAAAATATGTTGTATCCAATCCGAAAAAGCTTACTCCAAATAAAATAACGCTTTGCTATACCGGAGCACTATCAGAAGACAAAGGGATTGGTAATTTTTTTAAAGCTGTAGATGTTTTAAGGAAAAAGATACCGGAAACCATTATAAAATTACTCATTGTAGGAGCTGCGAGAAAGGAAAGTGATGAGGATTATTTTAAAAATCTGCTCAATGAATATAATTTTGAACAGATTGAGATCCGAAAACCGACATCATTTGAGCATTTTACAGAGACCATTGCGGATGCAGACCTCTGTTTTGATCTTCGTGAACTCAATTTTGAAAACAATCACTCTTTACCGATAAAATTATTTTACTACATAGGAGCCGGAAAACCTGTAATATATTCAGATCTTAAAGGAATCCGGGAACACATGAATGTGTCAGGATTCGGGAAGCTTGTGGATCCAAGAAATGCTGAATTTATTTCGGATTTAATTGTAAATTACATCCGAAACCCGGAATATTATTATTCACATGCAATTCAGGCTCGGGAAGCGTTTGAACAACAATATAACTGGGGTGTAATCCGGAATTCCTTCGTTGATTTTGTAAAAAAATCTATTAAATAATTGCCATGCAACTCAAAGTTGTCAAAACTTTTATTTCACGTTTTCTTATTCTGATCCTCAGTTTTGGATTGGTGATTTTCTCTACCAATATGTGGGGAAGTGAGGGAAAAGGAACGATTTCTATTGTGATTGCCAATGCGGCTATCGTAAGTTTTTTCAGCAGTATTTTTGCAGGAAGCAGCACTTCTTATTTTGCTTCAAAATTTAAAACCGAACAAATTTTAATATACTCATATATCTGGTCGGTTATTATGGGTATTTTAATTCCTGTCATATTCAGTTTTGCAGATATTCAGGCTAAATATTTGATGTATTTAATCGGGATTTCAGTTTTTTCCTCGCTTTTATCCGTAAATGTTAATCTGTTTATTGGAAAACAGAATATTAGATTATTTAATGTCTATACAGTTCTACAGCAGCTTGTTCATATTCTTTTTATTGGTGTTTTTATTTATATCTTACAGCAGAAAGACATTTCCGTTTATTTTGGAGCACAGATTTGCTGTCTTGCACTTTTATTTTTGACGAGCTTTTTTCAGGTTATTAGAGAATGTGCCATTTCAGATATTTCCTTATCTAAAAATGTATTCAAAAGCATGTTCGAATATGGATGGAAAACCCAGCTGAGTGCTTTTATTCAGTTTTTAAATTACAGGCTTTCTTTTTACTTTCTTGAATATTTTGACGGAATTGCAAGTGTGGGTATTTTTTCAATAGGAATCACTTTTTCAGAGGCGATCTGGACGATTACAAGAAGTATTGCAGTGATTCTATACTCAGATGTTGTCAACAGCAAAAGCAGGGAAGAATCTATTCTTAAAACAAAATCTTCATTGAAACTTTCATTTTTACTAATGTTGATATTTTTATTAGGGATTATTATCATTCCGGGCTCCATTTACGAAATGATTTTCGGAAAAGCTTTCAGAGGAACAAAAGAAATTATGCTGCTTCTATCTCCGGGAATTTTAGCAATTGCCATCAGTGATATTATAGGCTATTATTTTTCAGGAATAAAGGAACTGAAAATTCTGAATATAAAATCAATTGTCGGTTTGGCGATTACCCTTGTCTTTTCTTTTCTGTTGATTCCTAAATATGGAATTTTAGGTGCCTGTATTGTGACAACTTTATCGTATTCAGTCTCGGCTTTGCTGCTGTTCCTGAAATTTTACCGTTCTACTGATTTTCGTATTCAGGATTATCTGATTACCAAAGAAGATCTCCGTTTGGTCAAAGAAAAATTGATGAAAAAGTAAATCTCTTTACAGGCGTTTTGCTTATTTTTACCCAACAAAATCAGAAGTATGTGCGGAATTTCCGGTTATTATTCATTTCATAAAAATATTTCCTCTAAAAATATTACAGAGATGAATCAGTCGATCAGACATCGCGGTCCAGATGATGAAGGGTTCTGGCTTTCCGATGGCTTTGAAAGCAGAAGTTTCTCGGGAAATGATTCCACGGAAAAGATCAAAGAAGGATTTCCGATTTTGCAGGAAGAAAATTCAAAAATAGCTTTAGGCTTCAGAAGATTATCAATCCTTGATCTGTCTGAAAAAGGGCATCAACCTATGCTTTCTGAGTATGAAAAAATAGTCATCACTTTCAACGGGGAAATTTATAATTTTAAGAAACTCAGAAAAGAGCTTGAAGCTTTAGGCTATCATTTTCAAAGCCAATCTGATACGGAAGTTATCCTCAAATCCTATATAGAATGGGGAACCTCCATGTTTGTAAAGCTCGACGGAATGTTTGCGATCTGTATTGTGGATCTGGAACAGCAAAAAATTATTCTGGGCAGAGATAGAGTAGGTCTAAAGCCTTTATTTTATTCCAAGAATGAAAACGGATTGATTTGGGCTTCAGAGATTAAAGCAATTCTGAAAAACGAATTTATAAAACCTGAAATCAATTGGAATGGTGTCTACACCAACTTTCTTTTCCAAACGACATTAGCTCCTGAAACCTGTTTTAAAGATATTTTTTCATTGGAGCCTGGTTCTTTTATGAGCATTGATCTTAAGAATCAGGAAATTATTAAAGAAAAATTCTGGGAGCTTTCCCTACAATCGAATTCAACGATTTCGGAACAGGAGGCTGTGGGAAAAATAGATCTTTTACTTGCTGAAAGTGTTTCTGAACAGCTCCATGCCGATGTTCCCGTTGCCAGTATGATGAGTGGAGGAATTGATTCTACTTTGATTACTTCAAAATCAAAACCTTTTAAAGAAGATATTAACGCTTTTACCATTTCTTACAAATTTTCGGATGAAGAAGTTAAAAATGCGTCTTTAGTTGCCCATACTCTTGAAATTCCGCATCATATTAAAAGTGTTAGTGATGAAGAAGTTTTGGCCGAACTTAAGGAAAATATTCAACATTTTGAGGAACCTTATAGTAGTTTAGAGGTGTTAACAAATGCTGCTGAATATGCTAAAAAATTAGGCTTCAAAGTTGTGTTAAGCGGAAATGGAGCGGATGAACTTTTTGCAGGATATTCTCACTCTTTAAAGCTGAATAAATGGCTTTTTCTAAGAAATTTCAATTTTATAAGACATTTTATTGTTACGAGGGATCAGTTTTCAAAAAAGATAAAAAATTACTTTTCTCAGGATACAATGTTTGATTTCTTCAGGCAAAGTCAGGTAGGGATGAAACCTTCTGAGGCAAAATCGGTTTTTAATCCTGCTGTTTTCAAAAATGTTAATTCAGACCTTAAGCAATATTATCTAAAGGAAACCAAAGATTATAAAGGATATTTTGAATATGATATGAAGTATTCACTTTCCTCACATCACGTTTTCAGAGATGATCTAAGTGCCATGAAATACGGAGTGGAGTTCCGTTATCCGTATTTAAGTAATGACTTGATTGATTTTGTTGCTTCGGTTCCTGAAAATCTGAAATATAATGGGATTCAGAATAAACCATTACTGCGAAAAGTTGCGGAAAAATATCTTCCTGAAGAGATCATGAAAATGCCTAAAAGAGGTTTTTCATTTCCATTATATGATTTTATCAAAAATGAAAGCCGGGTAAGAGATTTTATTGATACACATTTGGAAAGTCTTAAAAAAAGAAACTTTTTCAATGCTGAGGTGATTGATGAATGGCGGCAAAATCAGAATGACATTTATGATTGTGTAAAGATCTGGCAGCTTGTAACCTTTGAGTTATGGTATCAGAAATATTTTGAAAATCTGTAAGGAGACTAAAAATTAATATTTTACCTTTGCAATATGAAGAAATCTTTTTGGGGGATAACGGTTACTTTATTGGCACTTCTAAGCTGTAGAAGTGATGATGAATCATTACAGAAAATTGATCAGGTTTTTAATCTGTATATAAAGGATTCCTCGGGTAAAGATCTTTTAAATCCTACAAAAGTAGGCTCCTTTACAGGGGTTTCCTGGAATGATGAATTGGCAGATGCTGATATAGCCAATGTAAATTTCAGTCGTAAAATGCTTGCAGACTCCACTTACTATGCAGAATATACAGACGGAGCAACAAGGCAGCTTTATGATGGTACTGATCCTGACAACAAAATTTACAGGTCGGAAATCCAGGTTTCTCTGACCAAAAAAATATCCGATACACAAAATGCACCTGTAGATATTGATACACTGGAAATTTACTACAGAATGAGCCCTTCTGTTTTTGAGGTTTCGAAAGTTTATTACAACAAAGTTTTAAAGTTCTCGAAAACGTCTGATGAACCGAATGTGGTAACAATTATAAAATAATCTTAAATTTGCACGAACAGTTCAAAGTTCGGGGTTCAAAGTTTTAAGTAACTCAACCTTAAACCTAAAACTTTTAAACATTAAACTTTTATGTTACAAGTCAATTTTTTGCGAGACAACAAAGAACGCGTTTTAGAAGGTCTTAAGAAAAGACAATTCAAAAATCTTGAGTTGGTAGACGAGGCTATTGCTACTGACGAAGAAAGAAAAAAAATTCAGTTTGAACTAGATTCCCAACTTTCCGAAATTAACAAAATCTCCAAAGAAATAGGAATGTTAATGAAAGAGGGGAAAAAAGAAGAAGCTGAATCCGCAAAATCTAAAACAGCACAATATAAAGAGTCGACGTCGGAATTGAAATCTCAATTGGATGTAAAAGAAAAAGCTTTACTGGATATTTTATACCAGATTCCCAATATTCCATATGAATTGGTGAAAAATGGAGCTTCTGCGGATGATAATGAAATTATCTATCAGTCTCATGATGTGGAAGGATTAGGTGAAGGAGCAATTCCTCACTGGGAACTGGCAAAAAAATACAATCTTATCGATTTTGAATTGGGAGTAAAAATTGCCGGAGCAGGATTTCCTGTGTATTTAGGAAAAGGAGCGAGATTGCAAAGAGCTTTGGTACAGTATTTTTTAGATAAGAATATTGAGAAAGGATATATGGAAGTAAATCCGCCTCACGTTGTGAATGAAGCTTCCGGATACGGAACAGGACAGTTGCCCGATAAAGAAGGGCAGATGTACCATGTAGGTGCGGATGATTTGTATTTGATTCCTACAGCAGAAGTTCCGGTAACGAATTTGTACCGTGATGTATTGTTGGACGAAAAAGATCTTCCAATCAAAAATACGGCTTTCTCTCAGTGTTACCGAAGAGAAGCGGGAAGTTACGGAGCGCACGTAAGAGGATTAAACCGTCTTCACCAGTTTGAAAAGGTGGAAATCGTAAGAATTGAAAAGCCGGAAAATTCTTATGCTGTTCTGGAAGAGATGGTAGAACATATCAAAGAGATCTTAACGGATCTTGAGCTTCCTTACAGAGTATTAAGACTTTGTGGTGGTGATACTGGTTTTGCTTCTGCAATGACGTATGATTTTGAAGTATGGAGTGCTGCTCAGGAAATGTGGCTGGAAGTAAGTTCTGTTTCTAACTTTGAAACTTTCCAGGCCAACAGATTGAAATGCCGTTACAAAGCAGATGGAAAATCTCAGCTTGTTCATACATTAAATGGTTCTGCAATGGCGTTGCCGAGAATAATGGCTGCTTTGCTTGAGAATAACCAAACTGCAGAAGGTATTAAGCTTCCTAAGAAGATTGCTGAATATGCAAGATTCGATTTGATTAACTAATCAGACTATATTTATATAAAACCCACCGGATTTCTCTGGTGGGTTTATTTATTTTTTATTCAGTGACGATAACGATTTTCTTATCTGAATTTTTAAGTTGTTTTTTGGAGTCTCCAAACATTTCATCCAGATTGTAATCCACCCGTATGGTATGATCATCTACTTTGGTGATCCAGTCATGCTTTCCTGAGATTGACTTTATTTTGTTTTCAAATTTTATGGTTGTACTCATTTTTTTCAGCATCATTTTCATCATAGATGACGCGGATTCAGATGTAGTATCATCTTCTCCCGGAAGCCCTTTTCCTGAAAGGATACCTTTAAAGCCATTGATGTTTAAATTCTCAGTATCTATGGTAAGAGTTTTCCCGTCCCACATATTTAAAGCCATCTGATCGATAGGAAGCTTCTCGTTTTTAGACATATTGCCTATCGTATTGTAATCTGCCTTTGTAAAGTGATCCATTTTCATAGAGAAACCGGCAAGTTCATCTTTATCAAAATTAGATTTCATGAATACCTTTTTCATGATTCTAATGGAATCTGGATTGGTTGTTTTTAATTTTCCCTCCTTTTTTTCCATTTCATAAAGGCTTGTCCATGTTCGTGGAAGTTTTTCCAGTTCTGCAAGCTCTTTTTTATCATTTTTTACAGAATCCGGCATCATAGATTTGAACATAGCCATGGCATCTTTCATATCAATATCCATCAATGTTGTAGAGGCAGCATCTTTATGAAATACAATTTCTGAGTTTACTGTACACGATTGAAGGGCAAAAAGGCTGATTACAAGTAAAAATAAAATCTTTTTCATATGTGTTGATTTAATAGATTAATGACAATTTGTATTGTTGTGATTATGGGTACTGTGATCTCCAGGCAAATGACAGTCTCCCTGATTATCCTTAGAAACGGTCATAGCTGCTGCAGGAGGTGAAATATAAGGAATTCCGAGCTCAAGACCCCGAAGAATAAACAATCCTCCTAAAACGATCATTACTACAGGAATTACTTTTAAAACTTTTACTCTGAAAGCCTGATTCATGAGATTTCCTACTAAAACTACCGCAAACATAAACGGAAGTGTTCCCAATCCGAATAGAGACATATATAAAGCGCCCTGCCAGATTCCTCCACTTGCCAGGCTAGCCGTCAATGCCATATAAACCATTCCACAAGGTAAAAAACCATTCAGAATACCTGTAGTAAATCTGGAACGGTAATCCGCCTTCTGAAGAAGCTTTCCCAAATTCGATTTTACAGAAAAAAGAAATTTAGAAAAGAAAGGAATCTTTGAAGCAAAATCTTTTCCTCCAAAAGAAAATACAGCCATGATAATCAATAAAACTCCCACTAAAATGGTTAAGTATTTTTGAAAACCCGCCATTTCAAACCCCTCGCCAATAATTCCCAAGATAGCACCCAAAAGAGAATAAGTGAATATTCTTCCGAATTGGTAGGTCAGATTTTGAAGATAATAATTGGTGGCCTGTTTTTTAGTTAATCCCATAGACAAAGCAATAGGGCCACACATTCCGATACAGTGAAAGCCGGATGCAAAGCCTAAGCCGATTGCCGATACAATAAGTGCTATTTCCATATCACATCATAGTCCATTCTGTAGTCTGTCTTGTCTTTGGTCCAGGTCAATCTCAACGTATAATTTCCAAGTCTTAAAACCTGACTAGGAATTGTAAAAGATTTATTGGCATCAAGTTGTACAGCTTTATGTATATCTAAATTCTGATCATCGGTTCTGTTTAAAACAAATTTTACCGTAGTATTGGAATTATCATAATCTTTAGGAAAAGAAATGGTAATTCCGGATTTATCTTGCTTGTATACAGGTTTTTCCTGCAAATCATCGGCTCTTTTTTTAGCATCAATTACATCCTGGTATTTCAGCTCTTCTTCATAATAATTATCCGTTACCATTTCAGAATTCTTCTGCCCGTTTGTAAAAAGAAACATCATCGATAAAATAAAAATGATGAATGCTGCCAGTGCAATTACAATACCGTGTCCCCAACTAAAGTTTTTCATACTAAAAATTAAAATTGTAATTTAAAAGGTCCTTCAAAATACGTTTGGTAAGAATCAACAAGCTTACCTTTCATATCATAAACACCTATCGTAATATTTTGTTTAGATAATTTCATTTCATTCTCCGGGAAACTGATATTGATTGTTCCCTTTGTGATCTTATCTCTTTCTACTGTAATCTTGCTTGAAGCACTATAAATAATTTCTCCATGTTTGGGTTCAATTACTTTTATCGTTACCACTTTTTTATCATTCGTTTTATTTAAGAATGTATAGTTGTAAGTATTGGTAATTTTTCCATCCCTTACAAAGAATGTGCTTCCTGCCGGTTTGATGAACTTGGCTTCCATTTCTCCACGGCTCGATAATAGATAACCTAAAAATCCTATCAATACTAAAAGAAGAACGGCAAAACCTTTCATCCTTCCGGTAAACTTGAAAGGAGTCTGTTTTTCAATTTCGTTTTCGGAGGCATATCTGATCAACCCTTTTGGCAGACCTACTTTCTCCATCACTTCATCACAGGCATCAATACATGCGGTACAGTTTACACATTCCAGCTGCTGTCCGTCTCTGATGTCAATTCCTGTAGGACAAACCACTACACATTGGTGGCAGTCTATACAATCTCCTTTTCCTGCCGCTTTTCTGTCTTCGCCTTTTCTCCATTTAGATCTGTTTTCTCCACGCTTGAAATCGTAAAATACATTGATGGTATCTTTATCGATTAATACTCCCTGAAGTCTTCCGTAAGGGCAAACCAAAGTACAAACCTGCTCTCTGAACCAAGCAAATACAAAATAAAATGCTGCGGTAAACAGAATCATTACCATGAAGTTGGTAGGGTGGGCAAACGGACCTTGTGATACAATATTAAATACTTCTTTATACCCTACGATATACATGAACATAAAGTGAGTAATAATTAAAGAGATAATAATAAACACCGTCCATTTCAAACTTCTCTTCCAGATTTTTTCGGCATTCCATTCCTGACGATCGAGTTTCATCTGCTTATTTCTGTCTCCTTCAATCAGATAATCTATTTTACGAAATATAGATTCCATAAAAATTGTCTGAGGACATATCCACCCGCAGAAAATTCTTCCGAATGCAATCGTAAATACAATAATGAAAATAAGGGATGCAATAGCTCCTAATGTAAGAATGAAAAAGTCCTGAGGATAGAAAGGCTGTCCAAAAATGAAAAACTCCCTGTCAATAACGTTAAATAGGATTAAAGGATTACCATTAATCTTAATAAATGGGACTGTAAAATAAATAATAAGCAAAATATAGCTTACAATATTTCTGTAGTTGGTATATTTTCCTTTTGGTTTTCTCGGGAAGACCCATTTTCTTTTTCCCGATTGTTCCATGGTGCCAATAGAGTCTCTATAAGTTTCGGGATCGAGTACCTGTCCTTGTCCTCCTCTTGCTTCTATTTCTTCTATTTCTGACATTGTATAATATATTTAAAAAAAGAAAAACATAATTCGTTACTATTTTAATCTAATAACCAATTATGTTTTTCATATGACTTAATTTTTTTAAAATTATTCTTTTTCCCAGTGAGCTTCTGTTCCCTGAGGAGCAGCTCCACCCTGAGCAGGCGTTACTGGAGGCATTTCCTGATTGATGTGATATACATACGCTGCAATCTTTTCAATTTCAGCACCAGAAACTTCTCCGTTTTTACCGAATGGTCTCATCGTAGGGTTGTTAGGAGAACCGTTCCAGTCCATATGGAAAACGTTTTTGAATAATGTTTTCTCCGGCTGGTTGATCCAGAAGTTATCTGTCAGGTTCGGTCCGATACCACCACTACCATCTTCTTTGTGACAAGATGCACAGTTGGTCTTGAATAATTCTTTACCTTCTGCAATATTATCAGCTGAATATTTTGCTGTCTCAATCGTTACTGGAGGCTGGCTTGCATTATAAATTTCAATAGCTGCCATTTGCTCCTTATATTCTTTTTCATATTCGCTTAACGGGTGAGCGAAATCGGTAAAAGAGAATGCTGCAACATATACAATACAAAAAGCAGTCCCAAAATAGAATAAACCTACCCACCATTTTGGTAATTGATTATCCAACTCCATAATTCCGTCGAAACCGTGGTCGATAAGGATATCTTTTTCTTCTGTATCAGATTGCTTTTTGAAAGCCGCATCATACATTCTTCTCAAGAAAGGAATTTTCTTTTCTGCTAAGTATGCTGCTTTTTCTTCTGCAGATAGTTTTTTGAATTTATTATTTTCAATTAAATCTCCAATTGCACTGTGAATGTAAGCCAAGATTGCACTTATGACTACAGTTCCCCAGAAATAAGGAGACGTT
>JBCNMJ010000015.1:0-48036 GCA_039594975.1 Chryseobacterium sp.
CCTGTCAAAGGTGGATGCCACACGTGGTTGGGATATCCCCAACTGTACCATGGATGGCAATTCAAACCTACAGCTTTGGGATTATTACGGGACATCCTGTCAATTATTTAAGTTCAAGTTTATAGCAATGAATTAAACACTTGGACGAGAATAAACATTGTTTTAAAGAACTTCAAGATTTAGGTTATATAAAATAACCATGTTGGCGTCAACTGAAGGTAGTTGACGCCATTTTTTATATCAGAAGGGACTATTCTTACTTCGGTTCCATTATTTCAAAGTTTTTTTTATGTCGTTCAGAAAATCAAATACAGGAAAGGCATCCCCTTGATTGGTCAATGCAATGATCGTATTTCCGTTTTTCAGATCTCTCCAGAATAGGCTTCTGAAACCGGCCAATCCACCCGTATGCTGGACAATCATCGAACCGTCAGATTTCTCGATAAACCAACCTGATCCATATTCAGAATGGGTACCGTCTTCCAGAATAGGTGTTTGATACAGTAATTTGGTGCTTTCTTCTGATAATAATTGATGGGTTCTTAACGCTCTGTCTAATTTATAAAGGTCTTTCGTCGTAGCATACACGCCTCCATCTCCTGTCGTAAGAATGGAATAGTCATCCACTTTTTTATCTTTGTTATATCCTATAGCTTTATCGGGAATGACTGTATTTGATTCAAAAACTGTGGTATAATGCATTTGCAGGGGATCGAAGATATTTTCTTTCAAAAATTGGGCATAGGAAACTCCGGAAATCTTTTCGATAATTAAAGACAGGATAATGTAGCCGGAATTGCTGTACTGAAATTTTGTTACGGGTTTAAAGTCTAATCCGGACTGACTTTGAAGCCAATGGATAACATCATTATTAGCCAAACCTTTTTTTGTAAGTATATTTTCATAATCTCTTATTCCGGAAGTATGATTCAGCAATTGCCTGATGGTAACATGTTGGACGTAGGCAGGAAGATTGTCAACAAACTTTACGGCATCATCATCGAGTGAAAGAAGTCCTTTTTCTGCCAGTTGAAAAATGGCAACGGCAGTGAAGGATTTACTTAATGAGGCGATATAAAACGGGGTTTCTTTTTTCAGTACCGTTTTGTTATGTAAATCCCGATAGCCGAAAACGGTATCCACAATGACATTATTATTTTGAGCGATTAATATACTTCCATTGAATTTTCCCTTTCGGTAATAGTTATTAATCACTTCATCTGGGGTCTGACTGGTAGTCTGACACCCCATTACTATTAAAAAGAAGATAAAATAAAAATTTTTCATATAAATTTTTTCATTTTGGTAAATCTTTCAACATTTCCCACTTTAAAATAAGAATTGATTATGTGGTTTTAGTCTATAATTAAGACAATTATCATTTTAGAACTATTACATTTCGGTTCGCTCATATATGTTTTGTTTTGCCTGATCTAAATTCAGTTACTTTTTATTTATTAATTCAATTGTATAATCTAATTCCACATCTTGCTTATTGATCCAATTTTCGAATGTAGTTGCTATTTCGTGATCAGGTATTGTGCCGCGCCCGAAGTTTTTATTCAGATCAACTGCATTAGTATATTTCTGCAAAGGTATAGTAATAAGCAGTCCGGTCGGAATTTTAGCCTTGCTCAGCATGCCGCTTGTATTACCCTGATAACCGCCACCCGTTTCCTGCCCGATCACTACAGCTTTTTTGTTATAGGACATCACAGCCGTAAAATCAGCACAGGATGAAAGGCACAGACCGTTGGTTAAAAGATAGCTATTCCCTTTAAAATTCATCTTGGCAGGCTCCTGTGGTTCATAGTAATCGAATTCTTTTGTGATCCATGATTTTTTCCAGAGATACAATCCGTTATTTTCTTCAGGTTTTTTGTAGAACATCTTGTTAACGCCCTTGATTTCTTTGGCTACCGCTTCTGTAACTTCGATCTTATCCCAATATCTGAATGTCTTGTCGAAGAAGAAAGAGGCCAGCAAAGCTGCATTATCATCCGTTCCTCCTGTATTGTTCCGTACGTCAATGATAAGATCCTTGATATTCTGTTGTTGCAGAGTCTGGAATACGTCCTTGATAAATTTCTTAAAATTCTGCCCACCCTGTTTTATGGCAGTATCGGCAAAAGAATGAATTTTTAAAATAGCAATTCCATTTTTCACCTCGAACTCAAGGGGCAAATTATAGTTCTTTTCAAGTTGTTCTAAAGGAGGAAACACATTTTTGGAAGCACCGTTTAACTCAAAGGTCTGATCAGTGCCTTCTGATCTCACACCAACTTTAAAAACTTTAGGCGCATCTATTATTTCCTGATACCAAAATGGAAATCTGTAATTCAGCAGAAGGAATTTTTCCGTTTGGTTATATCCGTCTGAAGGAATCGCACTAAGCAGCTTTTTTAATACCTCTGAAATAGGAGTTCCATTAATTGAAACCAACTCTGCACCCTGTTTAATACCTTTATTTTCCGAGTAATTCTTTGAGATTAGTACCTTCTGATTCCTGGCATCCACGAAAAGTTCTAACGGCAACAAAGTATTAGAAGCATTAAGATAAGTTTTATATTCTTCCGGCAGCTCAATTCCGGTATGAAGGCACCCGATCTTAGCAAACAAAGGTTTCAGTTTCTGGTAATATTGCAGTTGGGTTAAAGAATCTCGGATACTTTGTCGAGTGGAATCAATCAAAAATCTAAATTTTTTCTTATCAGTATATCTGTAGAATCCGGGATGTTTTTTGCTGATCTCATCCATTAATACTGACGTAAATTGACGTAAGCTGTCTGCCGGATATTTTTGATCAGGTTTAAATTCCTTTGTCTGTCCGAAGAAGCTTTGGGTGAAAATAACCAATAGTGGTAAAATGAACAATTTTTTCATAAATCTATTTGGTTAGCATTTACTTTTTTACTATTTCTTCCGTAAATAATAATAAGGCCTATCCAGATGATAAGCAAAACAGCAATTAGTATCAATTCTGTCTGGTGAAGGCCATTTCTGAAAAAATTATTCAGCGAATGAAATCCGGCTACAGCCAGTAACGAGTAGGTCTTACTATACACTTTGCCGATTCCCCAGGTACCCAAAAACAAAACACCAAGAAAAATCATATTGGAAGCAGTGAATTCAAAATTCAGATGCCAGATAAACCATAAAACGGCGATAATGATGATGCTTTGAAGTTGCGGCAGATCTTTTAATTGTTCCTGTAAAAATCCGCGCCAGCCGATCTCTTCCAATAAACCATACACCAAAACCGTGAAAAGAAGCACAAAAGGGAAATGTCCCAGCTGAATATAGCTGACTGTACCAATAAGAACAACCGGAAAAATCCAGAAAACAAGAAAAGGCAAAAATAAATTTCGGTAATTTCCTTTCAGGGAAATTTTTAAGGGAATATTAAACAATTTAATCGAAACAAAAGCACCGATAGCAGGACCGATTCCCCGGAGTAAAATTTTTATAAATTCGTTGTCGGTAAAGTCAAACAGATGGGTTTTCACCGCCAAAAAGCGAAACAGAATGGCAATAGCATAAAAAACGATAATGCTTCCAAGTCCTTTTCTTTCTTTCATAGTTTTTTGAATTAGAATCATCCAAAATTAATTATAAGAAAGATAAATCCACTTGACGATGGGTAAGTTTTACTTCCCGGTAACTCTTTTTCTGAGGCGGCTTAGGCTTTCCGCAGTTAATCCCAGATAAGAAGCGATTATTTTGAGAGGTGTACGCTGGAAAATTTCGGGACGCTGACTGATGAGGTTAAGATAACGTTCTTCCGGACTAAGGGTCAGAAGGTTGATCTGATCCTGTTGTTTTCGCAGGAACAATATTTCGGGGATCGCTTTGCCAATCCTTAATCCTGTTTCATTACGGGAATAGAGCTCATTAAGGTCTGGATAGCTGATCGACCATAAAGTACAGTCTTCCAATGCCTGTGTTTTAATACCTGAAGGTTGCTGCTTGAGGAAAGAAAAATAATCGCTCATAAAACTGTTTTCATACAGTAAATTGATACAGATGTCCTTTTTTCCGTTCCAAACGAATAAACCTACAGAACCTTTAGCTACAATATTCAAATATTTTTCTACACTCTGATAATCTTTTATTACTTCATTTTTCTGAAATTCTCTGACCGTTATTTTTTCCGAAAAACGCTCCCAGATATTGGTTTCAGCATTATAAAATGGAGAAAAAACATTTTGAATTTCTTGTGGTGTAGGCATATATTCAGTTTATATACGCAAATTTACTATTTCCAGCCATAATTACTAATTGGAATCATCCTATTCTCCTCCCATTCTTTGTAAAATTACCCGTCTTAACTGTTCCTCATGCTGATCCCCCCACTGTCCCAAAGCACCTACAACAGGAATCAGACTTTCACCAAACTCAGTTAAGCTATATTCTACTTTTGGAGGTACAACGGGGTAGATTTTCTTCGTGACCAACTCGTGGTCTTCCAACTCTTTTAGCTGAATATTTAAAACCCTTCGCGATGCATCCGGAATTTTACGCTGCAATTCGCTTGGTCTTTTATGCCCCTGATTGATAAACCAAAGAAGACGGATTTTCCATTTGCCGTACAGTACTTCACCGATCAGATCAAGACCACAATTCAGGTTCGGAATTATTTTTCTCTCATACATAATGTAAAAGTAAGCGTATGTTCCGATTTGTACAATAGGGGAAGAATTTATCCCTATATGAATCGTAATTCCGTACTTGTATGAACTGTTTTTATACCCCAATTTTGTCCTATAAAACAAGTCTGAAAAATGGAACAATTTAATTACAACAATGAATTATTAGGCAAAATTGCATTGGTGACAGGAGGTACAAAAGGTACCGGAAAAGCAATTGCAGAAAGATTGCTAGAAGCTGGAGCAACAGTTATTATTACCGCAAGAAATGCCCCTGAACAAGAAAACATTAATCTGCATTTTATTGCTTCCGATCTGAGTACAGCAGAAGGAGCCCAAAAAGTAGTAAGCGAAGTGCTTTCAAGCTACGGAAGACTGGATATTCTGGTGAATAACCTTGGTGGATCATCTACTCCTGCAGGCGGATTTTCCGCGCTTAATGATGAAGATTGGGAATCAACACTACAGGCTAATCTTTTGGCTCCGGTCCGCTTGGACAGAGGGTTTTTACCACAGATGATCGAGCGAAAAACTGGTGTTATCATCCATATCGCTTCCATCCAAGGTAAACTGCCTCTATACGATTCTACTTTGCCCTACGCAGCTGCAAAAGCAGGATTGAGAAACTACAGCAAAAGCTTATCGAACGAAGTTACCCCTAAAGGTGTTCGTGTACTAACGGTTTCGCCGGGCTGGATCAATACGACAGCATCGGAAGCATGGCTGGGCGAAATTGCAAGAAATTCGAACAGTACGATAGAAGAAGCGCAACAAGGAGTAATGGATGCATTGGGAGGAATCCCTTTCGGAAGACCTGCTAAACCTGCCGAAGTAGCCGAATTTGTAGGTTTCCTGGTTTCACCAAGAGCCAGCTATTTAACAGGAACAGAATATATAATCGATGGAGGAACAGTACCAACCATTTAATAATCATTAAAAAAATAGAAAATATGAATTTACCAAAAGTTGTTACAGATTTAATTGAAGCGCAAAACACTTTCGACAGTGTTGCATATGCTAACTGTTTTTCCGAATCGGGAGTAATGCTTGATGAAGGTAAAAACCATGTAGGCAGAGCTGAAATCCAGCAAATGATAGAGGAATCGAACAAAAAATACCGATCGGTAATGAAACCTCTTGAATATACTGAAAATGGTAATTTAAGTGTCTTATCTGCGGAATGTTCGGGAACATTTTCCGGAAGCCCAATTATATTAAAATTTCATTTTGATATTGTCGATGGACATATTCAACATTTAAAAGTGACAGATTAAGATACACAAAAGAATGCTCTCTAAAACCCGATGGTATAGTTTGAGAATCGTTTATCAGAAACCTTTTCTATGGAAATAAGAGTCCATAAAAATCATAAAAAAGTCCGTTCACGAGTTGTGAGACGGACTCTTTTATTTAATTAAAACTCAAAATAATATTTCAACAGTATCAACCCTTCATATTCAGTCTTTCTTCCTGCAAATCCAATAGTCTCAGGTGCTTCCTGATGATATTTTCATCCAGTAAGAGTTCTTCGCGGTTTTTGTTGATAAGCCAGCTTCTTTGAGTGTCGAGAATATCAATATAAATACGTCTGTACTCCTCATAATTCAGAATGATTTCAGAACTGCTCAACTGATTCTCATATTTCTGCAATTGATCTTTCAACGCCGGAAAACTTTCTACTTTGTCAGCATAGTCACTTCGGATTTTATCAATCGCTATTTTTGCCAGATTGTTTAGAATGTCATAATCTATCTCTTTTGCACTTCTTATGAAATCCCGGTCTACCGGAGGAAATTTCCTCAATAAAAATGGAAGAGTAAGCCCTTGTAAAAGCAGCGTCAACAGAATAACAATAAATGTAATGAAAAGGATCATATTTCTTTGCGGGAATGGAGAGCCGTCATCTAAAGTTAAGGGAATGGAAAGCGCCGCCGCTAAAGAAACTACCCCTCTCATCCCGGTCCATCCAATAATTAAAGGCGTTTGCCATCCAGGTGATTGCGGATCGGCAACGGTAATGAAGTTTCTCATAATCAAGGTTGTAATCAGCGCCCCATACCCTGCCAAAACCCTGACAATAATAAGCACTACGGTGACTGCAATTCCATAACCAATAGCAGTATAAATATCCGTATCGCCTAAGCCCGAAACAATTTCCGGCAAATCTAAACCGATCAGCATGAAAACAATCCCGTTCAAAAGAAAACAAAAACTTTCCCAAACTGTTACCGTACGTATTCGTGATGCACTGCTTAAAAAATCATGGCTGCGATAAGAAAGAAATAGCCCGCCAGTAACCACTGCCAGAACTCCGGACGCATGAAGCTGTTCTGCCGCCAGATACATGGAGAATGGCGCAATAAAGGTCAGCAGTATATCTATATTTGGATCAGTAGGTAATATTTTATGCATTTTCAAGAAAACATATGCAATCCCAAGTCCGATTCCCAAACCTCCGAAGCACATCCATACAAAGCTTCCGGCCGCTTCATGCCAGACAAACTGTCCGGTTGCAGCAGCAATCATCGCAAATCTGAAAATGATCAAAGATGAAGCATCATTCAGCAAACTTTCACCTTCCAGAATAGACGCCAGTCTTTTCGGAACTTTTACAAACTTTAAAATTGCTCCGGCACTCACTGCATCCGGTGGCGAGACGATACCACCCAGCAAAAAACCAAGAGCCAGAGAAAATCCCGGAATAAAATAATTAGCAAAAACAGCAACTGAGAGTGCGGTAAAGAAAACGACTACGAAAGCAAAGCTGAAAATAATCCTGCGCCATCGCCAAAGTTCTTTCCAAGAGGTCGACCATGCTGCTTCATACAATAATGGGGGCAAAAAAATGATAAATAATAATTCGGGTTCTATCTTAATGGGTGGTACTCCGGGAATGAAACTTATAACAAGCCCTGCTAACACCAATAAAACCGGATATGCAACTTTAATCTTATTGGCCAGCATGATGAGCATCGTAATTAAGAAAACCAAGAAAAGATAAAATTCAAAGTCTTTAAGCATATACAAAATTTTAGATACTTAAATATATATTAAATTCTTAAAATTTTTACACTTCTACGGAATTTTCACCCTTAGAAAACTAATTATTTTCTTCGTTCATACTTCAGCTGTACCAATCCCGTTTCAAATGTTTTTGCCGTAATGAATTCAAGCACCTGTTCCGGTCTTCCATCTTTAAAAAGCTTTGTTCCGCTACCTAATAAAATCGGGATGATCGAAATTGTAAACTCGTCGATCAGATGATCTTTCAGTAGTTCATTTACTATTTCAGCACCACCGTCACAATAAATATTTTTTCCTTCTTCGGACTTTAAATGCTTGATTAATTCTGCTATATCTCCTGTATAAAAAACCGTTCTGCCTACTTTTGGTCTTTCAGTTCTTGTGATGACGTAAACATCGCGTTGTCCATTGTCATAATGGGATGGACCGATTTCTTTAAGTACATAATCATAGGTTTTTCTGCCAATTATTATTGTGTCAATTTGGGAAGTAAAGTCCTCGTAACCGTAATCCTCACCTTCTTTTTCTACAATTTTCAAAAAGCTTAGGTCATCGTTTGGTTTTGCTATGTAGCCATCCAAACTCATAGCAATGAAAAGTGATAGTTTTCGCATCGATTTAATTTTAATATTTCTGCAAATTTACTTTTACATAACTATCCACACTTTGTAAAAATGCGACAAATTAAAGTAAGGATGGTATAAGTCCGGTATTTCGCTTGATCTCATTACTAAGATGTGAATGGTCATAATAACCGCATTCAAATGCAATATCCAATAAGTTCCGGTTTTGATCTGAATTTTTAATCAAATGTAAAGCATGCTGAAAACGGACAATATTTGAATATTCTTTGGGTGATAATCCGATCAGCTGTTTAAAATTACGTTCAAGCTGTCTTACTGTTGTAAAATTTCTTTTGGCCAGTTCGTCAATGCTTAATTTTCCTTTTGTTGAATGTATATCTTCAAGTGTTGACTGAAGCGGAATATTTTTACTCTTTAGACTCTCAGCAAAGAACTGATCAAAATAATTGAATGGATTATCCAATGTTTTATCGATACTAAAGGAACTGGGTTTTTCAAATTCAACAGTATCGTTTGTTAATTCATTTTGTGAAGCATAATTATAGAAATTTGCAAAGGTAGAAGGTTTTAGACATACGCCCAGTAAATGAGTATCCCTGTCAATAATACTGTCCTTGAAAGAATTCATGGCACCTACGACATAGGTTTTTCCAAATTGCATTGAAAATGATCCGTTATCCGTTAAACATGTATTTCCTAAATTTATGAGTACACCTGCACAGCCATCCGGGAAAACCCGCTCCCATTGTTTCTCCGACTCATCCCCTTTCAATTCCCAATAAAAATGAATAAATGGCTCTAATTCTCTATGAGGCTTTATTTTTTTGTACTGCATGGTTTACGAAGTGTTTTTTTACTACTCATGAAAGTTCATCCATTTCATCGGTAAGCCAGGAATCCGCAACAGCTAAACCAATAACATTGTCTTCTGACTCTAAGATTTTCTTTGCATTGTATACAAATTTCTGTTGTATCATTGTTATTTTGTTTCTTAGGTTATATCTAACTGCAAAATCCAAATGATTTTCTTCATTTTTTAAATATACAAAATAAGATAATGATATCTTTTGTGCATTAAATATATTTTAAACAGATCAATTTTTAAAGTTTTGGCAAATATCTTATTTAAACTGGTAATTTTATCGCAATTTTCTTAGTATTTTAAACGATTGTTTTCTGATATTACAGTTCGGAAACCAGATCAGAAAGCCGTAGATTATTTTATTATATTTTTAAAGTAATGGATATGATCTTCATGCAGATCAAGAAAACTCCTAATCTTTAGGTCTGCTGAATCAAATTCGATATGATCGTACTGGACATTTTCAGGAACAACAACGACAGACATACCGGCAGCTTTTGCAGCAGCAAGACCTGATTTAGAATCCTCAAATACAATACATCGTGAAGGATTAACCGATAAGATCTGTGCTATTTGAAGGTAAATGTCAGGACTGGATTTACCTTTGTCCACAAATTCTGCTGAAAGCGTAACATCAAAAAAGGATTCAATCTTCAACTTATTAAGAACTCTGGAAATAAGTATATCCGGCGAATTGGTAGCAAGACCAATTTTAAAGCCTGAACCTTTGAAATATGTCAATGTCCTTTCAACACCCGGCATTATCTGTCCGTGTAAATCAATAAGCTCTCCTACCCTGCTTATAACCTGTTGCTCGATATCTGCCAAACCTATATTCTTCCATGGTTTAAAACTGAACCAATACTCCGTCACTTCTGCTGTTGTCATGCGGCTCGTTATGGTTGAATGGTATTCCGTCACCTCGATTCCTAAAGAACCGAATACTTCTCTTTCAGCTGTTTTCCAGAAAGGTTCGGAATCAATCAACAGGCCGTCCATATCAAATATAACCGCTTCTGTCATACTTTGTTTTTTTATTTTGGATTATTTTGATAAATCATACAGACCGAAGGTAGTGGTATTTCATCCAGTTCAAATGTTCCGGCCTCCCGTAAAAATCCTTTGCTCTCAAAAAATTCCAGGATTGGGTTTTCTTGGTATTCATTGATCCAGATTGCATCTACATATTTGCATACAGAAAAACATTTCTGCAATAATGATTCTCGGATGTCGGGCTCCATACAACTTTGGAGTACCGAAAAATCGGCTATACGAACTGCCCTTTTGTCATTCAGTAAATCTGGAACTTTCCCTCTCGATGTTACCCTGGCATATCCCACCGCTACATTATTGGCATACACCACAAGCGATTGATTGGACATACTATTCATTTCGCTGATAAAATATTTGGGGTTGTAATACTTTTCGATATATTCCTGCAATTGTTGTGAACTCAATACTTGGCTGTACTTTTCGGCTACCAGTTCATGAACAAGCTTTAAAAGCATATCCGTGGATTCATCTGTAGCGAGTGCAAATTTTGTAACTATACTCATAAATTAATTTAAAAATTTAAACAAATTTATAGCTGTTAGTACCAACGGTGATGATACAAATTACTGAAATATGACCAGTACAGATTTTACTATTTTTTTATACTTTCCTAGAAAAATTTAAATCCGACGATTAGAGCAATAAAATTTTAAGAATTCGGATGATGATTAATAGGGTTGTTTTAAACGCTGCCCCAACTGTCTGATTGCTTCTATTTTATTGAGAGAAAAAGTGTCCGCAAAAACAAGCCTGAAATATTGGTCAAAAGCTGATGAAAATGAAAAAGTGTAGCCTGGTGTAAATCTGACACCTATTTTCTCACATTGCTGATAAAAGAATTTCATATCAGTTGTGTTGGGCATTTTTATCCAGAGGTTATATCCTCCAAATGGAGTTGTCACAGAAATATTTTCAGGAAAATGAGTTGCTAGTAAATTAGTGGCAAAACGGGCACTTTTTGCCAATTGCAGACGAAAAGACCTTACATGACGATCATAACTGCTTCCCTCAATTAAACGGTTTACTGTTTCCTGATACAGCGGGGAAACGCTGCTACCCAGAGAAAACCTGACCTGTTCGGCACGTTCCATAAACTGACCCGAACTCAGCCATCCAAGCCTGATTCCCGGAGCCAGTGTTTTTGCATAGGAGGAATAGGTTAGCACCAGACCACTCTCATCAAAACTTTTTATGGTAGAAGGTCTTTGGCCCTGGAAATGCAGATCTCCATAAATATCATTTTCTATTACAGCAATGCAATGCCGTTGAGCAATATTCAGTAACATCTTTTTCTGTTCATCGTCCAGTACTGTGCCCGTGGGATTATGAAAATTTGGAGTGATTACCACTGCTTTTATAGTGTTCTTCTCACAAGCTTTATTAAAGAAGTCCACATCAAATCCAATCACCGGATCGACAGGAACCTCAACAACTTTAAGCTTCAATACCCTGATCACTTCCAGGACAGAAAAAACGCACGGACTTTCCACTGCGATCACATCTCCCGGATCACAAGTCACGGAAAGTGCAATATACAACGCCTGTAAAGCACCGTCTGTGATCAGCAATTCATCCGGGCTGATCCTGGTATGATAAGATGCCGCTTTTTTTATAATGTTTTCCCTTAATGAAGCAAGTCCGCTTGCAGGATAATATCGCAATAGACCGGCCCCTTGTTCCCTTATCACCTGTTGCATTGTCCTTAACAATAACTTTTGTGGAATCACAAGATCACCTGGAGCAGCCACATTGAATTCTGAAATTTTCCTGCCTATCCTTAATGATGTGGTCAGTGCCAGATGATTACTGAAAATAGCATCTCTCACCACTGGTTTTTGGTTGATTCTTATAGGCTCTGCGTTTATCTGCATCGTATTACTTACATAATAACCTGATTTTGGAATACTTTCAACCGCTCCGTTAAGAATTAGATGCTCATAACCCATTTGTACGGTACTGCTGCTGAGTTGATATTTTTCCTTGATCTGCCTTACTGATGGTAGCTTATGGCCGGGCTTGTAAACTCCGTCCCTAATATTTCTTTCAATCTCACTTGTGAACAACTCAAATTTATAGTTTCTCATCTGTATTGATTATTTTGATTAAAACTGAACCTGTATTGCAAATCTAATATTTTTAACTTTGCCTATGATAATATAAATCTGCATTATAGCCATTCACTTGGCCCAAAAATCCAATTCCCAATCATAATAAAATGGATACGGATAAGTTGCCCAATAAAAATTCTGATGTCACAAAGTCACCACGATTTTACCAACCGTTCTCCCAGTTTCCTGTTCGAGATGTGCTTCTCTCATCTGCTCGAAAGGGAAACTTTTTGAGACGTGAGCTTTGATAGCACCACTTTCCAGTAAAGAAGCAATCTGTTTCATATCTTCTCCATTCGACTGTACGAGAATAAAATAACCCTTCACGCCTTTAGCTTCTGCTTTTGCTGTTACTTCTTCATTTAGTCCTGTCGGGATACTGATGATAGAGCCGCCTTCTTTCGTCACTTCAAGGGAATGATCGATATTATCTCCGCCAATCGTATCTAATACAAAATCAAAAGTTCTTCCTGCTGATTTCCAGTCGAAACCGTGATAATCGATATGTGAATCTGCCCCTAAACTCAGGACAAAATCTTTGTTTTTTGCGGAAGAAGTTCCTGTCACTTTCGCTCCCAGATGTTTGGCCAACTGTACTGCGATATGTCCCACTCCACCTGATGCAGCGTGAACCAAAACATTTTGCCCTGACTGAATATTTGCATTGTGAACCAAAGCCTGATACGCCGTAAGCGCAACCAAAGTGGAAGCTGCAGTGTCTTCAAAAGAGATATTTTGGGGTTTTAAAGCCAGTTGATTGGCCGGAGCTGCAACATATTCTGCATACGCTTTCCCGTGGCCGGGGAAATTAACCATTCCGAAAACCTCATCGCCCACTTTAAAATCTGAGCTTTTAGTTTCTTCTACAATTCCGGAAATATCCCAACCTAAAATCAATGGACTCTCCGTTTTGATTCTTCCGTAAACTCCTTTTCCGGCACGGCTTTTCACATCGACTGGATTGATGCTGATGGCTTTTACTTTTATCAAAACTTCACCCTCATTGATGGTTGGTTTTGCCAGTTCTACATATTCTAAATTTTCTACGTTTCCTGCTTCTTTTAATACAATTGCTTTCATAATATTGGTATTTGTTAATGTTTTATTTTAATTTCTGAGATGTTTTTAATTTCGTTGTGGTTTTGCATTGATTTTCAACTTATAAATAACAACCGGGAATTTCACTTTACTTTTCCCGTTCTGAAATGCTGCCAAACGATTCAACTGACCGGTCGGAATCCATAAATATCCGGCGTCATCAATCCAAAGCGCATCTGCCCAAAGCAATCTTTTATCTTTAATCACGAGACTTTCTTTTCCTTCCGGTGAGATTTTGATGATTTCACTTTTGTTCACATCACTCACATAGATATTTCCGTCCGCATCGATAGCTGTACCTCCTGTTGATGGAGTTTTGTAAAATAATTCCACTTTGGATGCCAAATCTTTTTCGGATAGATTTTCATCATTCAGATATTGCATTTCTACTCTCCAAAGCGGACCGCTTGCAGGCTGGAAATACAACCATTTCCCATCGGGCGAAATTTCCAATTGGTCTGCGTGGATCCTCACTTCATTTCCTTTTTCGTCCTTCATTATTTTTCCTTCTGCTTTTATCTGTAAATTATCGGTGGTTGAAGGTTGATTTTCCAGAACACGTCTGCCTTTTCCCGTCGTTTTATCTAAAATAATTAAAGCCGGTTCGCCCGCATCTGTCAGGTAAATAGTATTTCCCAAAATTCTCAAATCATCAATAAAAGTCGAAGGTTTAGCAATTCCCGAAAGCGGAATAATCTGCTGAACAGTATTGGTCTTAGTATCAATAGAAACCAGTTTCAAAGCATTTCCTGATAACGGATTTTGTCCCATTGAAGCCGTTCCTGTATCAACAATCCAAAGTAAACCATCCGGACCGATTCTCAATGAATTGGTTCTTACGAATTTCTCATTCACATCCACTCCGGGCTCCCAATTATTCCATTCTGAATTTGGATAAGGAATGATGTTACCGTTTTTTAAAACTTCCCCGATTCGTATTCCTTTATCGCCTTCAATTCTCGGGAAATTAACAAAGATTCTTCCGTCCGAACTTGTTGTAACACCGTTCCAGACCATATCTGATATTGCTACTTTTTCTAATTGTGCGTTCGCTAATCCGAAGAAAAGAAATAAAGTAACGAGATCGAATTTAGTTTTCATTTTAAATTGATTTTTGATGATTTTGATAAGTCAAAGGTAAAGGCATTATACCTGAATAAATAGTACATTTCGGGGGAAGAATAGCACAGATTTACAAAAATGAAAGACTGCCTCAAAAAGAAACAGTCCTTTTTTATCATTAAAATTGATTTAAAATTAATTCATCTGCGATTTCCTGAATTCCAACGGTTTCATTCCCGTTTGCTTTTTAAATAACCTGGTGAAGTAAGAAGCATTTTCAAAACCCAATTCATATGCAATCTCAGCGACTCCTTTTTCTCCCAACCTCAACAGATTTTTTGCTTCGGAGATCATAAAAATATGAATCAGCTCCATTGCGGTTTTTCCTGTTTCCTGCTTTAATAAATCACTTAAATATCTTGGCGAAACAAAAAGCTGGTCAGCTAAAAAAGCGACATTCGGAAGTCCGTTTTTCTCCAACAAACCTTCGCCGATGTATTTTTTCAACGCATCATTAAATTTTGAAGCTGTCTTTCCGGTTATCTGTGCTCTGTCGATAAACTGTCTTTTGTAATATCGCTGTGCATATTTTAAAATTGATGAAATATGACTTAAAATAATATCACGGCTGTATTCATCAGGATTATTAAAATACTCGTTTTGAATTTTCGAGTAAAGTTCTAAAATAATCTGCTCCTCTTTTGGTGAAAGATGCAGGGCTTCCGTCACTTCATAATCAAAGAAGCTGTATTTTTCAATTTCTTTGAACAACTCGTGACCATTCAGGTAATCTTCGTGAATCAACAGCATATAGCCTTTTTCTTCGAACTCAAGATTTTTCATCTCGATAATTTGTCTTGGCTTCGCAAAAAATAAACAACCGTTATCGTGGTCATACGGGGTACGACCGTACATAAAAATCCCTGATTTTATTTTTTTGAAAGCGATCACATAACAATCTGTGGTAAACTCCCTGTTCCCCAATTTGCACTCAGACTGACAGCCAATCATACTGAAAAGCGGATGTTCCGGAGCGTCCCAATGATTTCCCAAATGAAGCTCGGTAAGGGTTTTATAATATTGCATCGGTTTAATTTTATCTAAGTTAAAATAATTTGCCGGAAACAGGATTTAATTTTACCCTAAAAAAAGGTTGATATAACCTGCTGTAAGTTCCGGATATTGATGTTGAGGAGCGTGTCCTGCATCATTCAAAATAATATGCTGCATTGTAGGTGCATTCTTTAATAATGGAAACCAGTTTTCTGTTGCAAAGCTGATGTCGTGGTCCCCTGAAATAACCAGAACGGGAGATTTCAGGGTTTTATAACCTTCTCTAAAGTTCAGTTTATCTTCTTTCATTGTTCCGGAACCTGCAATATATCTCTGGAAAACCTCCATTGTAGCAGGAATCAATGAACGCTCTAATCTCTGCCCGATTCTGTCGTGAGATTCTTTGGCTGCCTGTCTGCTTTTTTCGGAAGCCGGCTCAAAAAACAGATAATATTCATCTTCCAAATCGTTAATTGGTTTTAAGGCGTGGTCAAAAAACACCTGCTCAATTGGGATTGCATTTTCTCCCGGAGGATTGGTCCCGATTAAAACAGTGTTCAAAACTCTGTCCTGATTCTGAAAAGTAACAGCCTGCGCCACCAATCCTCCATAAGACCAACCCAAAACATTAAACTTATCAATTCCCAAATGGTCTGCCAAGGCAGAAACCGTACCTGCTACTTCTATAACATCCAAAGGCAACTCTCCTTCTGAGCTTCCGATTCCCGGATAATCAAAAAGAATGACTGTATTTTTTTCTGCCAAGGCATCTAAAAACAAAGGATCCCAGGTATCCATAATTCCTCTGAACCTGTTGACAAAGAACAATGGAGCTCCGTTTCCGAATTGTCTGTAAGCAATTTTATTGTTGTTGATTTCTACAAATTGTGTTTCTGCGTTTAAGGCTGTTGTTTTCATAATTATTAAGATTTTGTTTGTTATTTACTCATTCAAAGTTGAGAATATTTGGTCAGAAATAATTTCACAAATCAGCGGAACATTAGCACAAAAAAACATTGTAGCTTTTTTTACTAAGTGATTTTTTTTTAGATTAAATTTTAACGAGTTGTCATTTTGACGAAGGAAGAATCTCCATCTAACTTTGAAAGATATTTTAATTGAATAATAGAGATTCTTCAATCCGCTTCGCTCCTTTCAGAATGACAAGAAAGAACTTTTAGTTAATGACCGTGAGCGGCAATACTCACCTCTTTCCAGTTTTGGATATCATTTAATCTTTTGGTGTATACCTCATTAATAACGTGATACGCAATTTTACCAAACAATAATCTTTGCGGAGGATTTTGGTTATCGATAAGGTTTAAAACAGGTTCTACTGTCGCTTCGGGTTTTCCCCAGGTATCCGGATTTTCTCCTGTTTCCGCAAAAGCTGCACGAACAGGATTATAATCAGCAATATCTGAAGAAGTCTGAACTGCTGAAGCTCCTGCCCAATCTGTTGCAAACCCGTTAGGTTCAATCAAAGTGGTTTTGATTCCCAAATGAGCGGTTTCCGAACCGATGGTTTCAATTAAGCCTTCTACTGCAAATTTTGATGCGTTGTACAATCCTAAAAGCGGTAAAGTCGTTAATCCCAAGAAGCTGGAAATCTGAATGATGTGTCCGCTTTTTTGTTTTCTCATTATCGGTAAAACAGCCTGTGCCACCCAAAGTGACCCGAAGAAGTTGGTTTCCATCTGTTCTCTTGCCTGCTGTTCCGTAGTTTCTTCCGTCGTTCCGAATAAACCAAAACCTGCATTATTAATCAAAACATCAATTCTTCCGAAATGTTTTTCTACTTGTTCCGTTACTTCAAAAACTTCTGAACGGTTGTTGACATCCAGTTGCAAAGGAAGAATGCTGTCTCCGTATTTGTCTTTCAAATCCTGCAGTGCAGCAATATTTCTTGCAGTTGCCGCCACTTTGTCTCCTTTTTCCAAAAGTGCTTCTGCCCATAATTTTCCGAATCCTTTTGACGCTCCCGTGATAAAAACTATTTTACTCATTGTTTTAATTTTTTAGTGTTATTTAATGAAGCAAAGTTATCATCAAACCAAAGGAACAGATAGTCCATTTTAGCTGAAAAATAGCACAGAAATACGTTTGGGAAAAAATTTCTCAATAAAAAAAGCCTCCCGAAAATACATCCGGAAGGCTTCCACTTAAAACTAAATACTTATTATTAAAACACTTCTTAAATAGCCTGTGCCAAAGGAAAATCAATAGGGATCTGAGTATTGGCAAATACATAGTTGGTAAAGCTTCTCAGCGCCACCAAAGCCGTCAGTTCAATTAAAGCTTTCTCGTCATATCCTGCGTTGAAGAAATTTTCCAAAGCTCCGTTTCCTGCATTGCCTTTATTGTTGGCAATAGACTGAGCCAACTTAATGGCAGTGTCTAATTTTGCCTCTGAAAAACTTCCTTTTCTGATTTCCAGCGTATCTTCTTCTGTAAAGCCTCTCATTTTTGCTAATGTTGTGTGTGCTGCCAAACAGTAATCACATTCGTTAACCTGCGAAACGATAAGATTAATAGCTTCTCTTTCTTTTGCGGTAAATGATGAATCGTGAGCCAGAGACGCTTCAGTTTCCAACATTGATTTTAAGGCGGATGAAGAATAACCGATGGTTGCATACAAATTAGGAATTTTACCCATTTTTTTCTCTACTGATTCTAAAATGCTCTGTGTACCAAAACTTAGCTGTTCTTTTTCGGGTACTGAAATTGTTTTCATTTTTATGATTTTAATGCTATTTCATATAATTTTATTTTTCAAATTTCACATCCAGAATATCGATGGAAACCAATATAAAATCTTTATTATATAAGTTATCTTCATCATTCAGGACGTAGATATTTCTTTTTGTTCCGGTTTTTATGCCTTGAAATTCTTTATAATTTTCGATAATCTGTGTTGCAGAAGAACTCCCTAAAACTTCCGGCCAATAATCGTGACGTTTTAAAAGTCCGTCCTCATTAAAATAAAAAATCTGTCTTTTGCTGTGCGTAGCGAAACCATCGGGATAAATTACTTCCAGTCTATCCAATATTTCACCGTTTTCATTCCAGAATTCAAGCTGATTGATCTCCACTCCGGGAACCAGAAAATTAAAAGGAGCCGTCGTGTAATTCCAGGTCGCATAGCTGGAGAAATAAATAAGCTGAGCTCTCGTCCAGGGCGTTTCCACCGTATGATCTTTAAAAGATTCTCTCGGGTTTTCCAAAGATTCTATAAGTTGTCCGTTTTCATCAAATAACTGAACTTTTCCGGGTTCAAAAGATGAGGTGTAGTTTGCTTTAAAAATATTTTCCCATATACTTTTCTGCTCTTTTAAAGAACCAATAAACTGTACATCGCTTAATGCGTTTTCGTGTCCTTTCATTCCCCAGACTGCGCCACCGATTTGAGTATGAATTTTTACAGTCTGAAATTCTGCAGCGCTGTTGATTCCGTGAGCATTTAAAACTTTATTGACCAATGTTTGAGTTGAAGTTTCCATTTTTTTAATTTTTAAGTATGATTAAATTGTTTCGTTTTGTTGGTACAAAGTTAAATCTGCTTACAGCCTAAAGTGTAGTTCATTTCAGCGGAAGAATAGCACAGAATTACATTTCTTAAGATTAAAAAAAGAATTCAGATATAATAAGAATTGGCATTCCGGATTAATCATAAAAATGGAGTGAAAAGTAAATTCTTTTTTTGAAAGGATATTGTAAATGAAAAAAGCAAAGCCTGTTTTAGACTCTGCTTTTGTTATTTTGGTAAGATTTTAAATTATTTTGCCATTTCTTTTTTATACTGAACAGGTGTAACACCCACCACTTTTTTAAATAATCTTGTAAAGTACGACGGACTTTCGAAACCTAAATCATAGGCAATTCCTGCGACATTACTTTCTGAGCTCAATAAGAGATTTTTTGCTTCTTTAATTAAGTAAATATGAACGTGTTCCAATGCTGTTTTTCCGGTTTCCTGTTTCAGGATATCGCTTAAATACCGGGGTGAAACAGCTAATTCATTCGCCATAAAATTGACGGTAGGCAAACCATCTTCAATGTGTTTATTTTCCTTGAAATAATTATCTAAAACCGTAAGGAATTTTTTAACCATTGTTCCGGAAACGTTGGAACTGCGATCGATGAACTGTCTTTTGTAAAAACGGTCAGAATATTTTAAAATAGAATCGATATGGGACAAAATAATTTCTCTGCTGAATTCGTCAGAATTTTCCTCATATTCTCTTCTGATTTTTTCATACAGTTCCCACATAATCACTTCTTCGGAAGGCGAAATATGAAGTGCTTCATTAATTTCATATTCAAAATAGCCGTATTTTTTGATCTGGTCATTCAGCGGATGTCCCGACAGGTAATCTTCGTGGAAAAACATTACAAAACCCTTTTCGGCAAACTGTACATTTTGCACCTCAATAATCTGTCTGGGTTTCATAAAAACCGCGGAACCGTTGTTATGATCATATTTGGTCTTTCCATACAAAACGTAGCCCGATTTTATTTTCTTCAAACCAATCATATAGAAATCTCCTGTAAAACGGTCTTCACCAACAGAGTATGTCATCAGTTCTTTACAGGTCATCAAACTCAAAAGAGGATTTTTCGGAGGTTCGAATCCGCTTTTCTCGTGCAGCTCTGTGATGCTTTTATAGTGATTGATTTTTTCCATATTCAATTTGGAGTTAGAAGTTTTTATGTCTTGAATTTTTTATTTAACCACAAAAGGCACAAAAGATTTAGATAAAATATTTAAAGGCACAAATTAAACTGAAAATAAAAACACGCAAGCTTTTAAAAATCTTTAATTTTTATCCTTTTGAGAGCTTTTTATTATCCATTTGTAAAAATTGCTTTTGTATCTTTTGTGGTTAAATTTAAAAATTAGTTTAAACAGAATTTAATCAAATTTACTCAATTAAAAAACAGAAATGAAAAGCACTTCTTTAAATTAAATATTTCATATATGATTCCTAAGATGTTCCTCAAAAGAAACCAGCTCCTGTTCTATATTCGGATTTTTGAAAACATCATAAAAAGCAAACGTCGGTAATGGCTGAACGCCCACAAACTGAAGCGTCGCTGTGAAAGGTCTGGTAAATTCTTCCATTGAAAAACTTTCAAGCAGCTGACCTGCATTTCCAAAAGTTTCTTCGGGAGCATTCCAGGTATTGACGATGATTCCCTTAGATTTCAGAAGACCACCTGTTCCGTAGTTGCCGCCAGTATTTCTACCATCTCCGGCATAGATTTTTCCGTAGCCGCTCATCAGAACTTTATCGATATAATCTTTTGTTTTTGCGGGCATCCCAAACCAGTTGATCGGGAAATGAAACAGGATAACATCGGCATTTACCCACTTTTCAATTTCCTGTGGAATTTCGTAGCCATTATCAATGACCGTTTCCAGAATTTCATATCCTTTTTCGTTGAAAGCTTGTTTACTTTTTTCAAAAATGGTTTTATTAAGATTTCCTTCTGCAATTTGTGGCCATTTGATGTGCCCATTGATGATTAATGCTTTCATTGAATTATAAATATTTTCCAAGATTAAGTTCTACATCGCTATAGGTCTGTAATCCCTGATCCAACAGTTTTTTGATTCTGGTTCTTGCCTCTGGTTCTGTTAATGATGCGAAGAAGGCTATCTGCGTTTCCATAATATGTTCATTTTTTGGAATAATCACCCTTTCGTTCATCGTTGCCTTTATTTTCTTGATGATTTTCAAATCGAATGAGTCGATTCTTTTTGCCAAATTTTCTACGAATGCATCCAGCTCATTATCAGGAAATGCACGGTTAATCCAGCCATAATCTGCGGCAGTTTGTGCATCATAATCGTCACCACTTAAGATAATTTCCAGAGCTCTTGCTTTACCTGTTAACAAATGAAGACGCTCCAATCCACCGCCACCTGGAAAAGAACCGATTCCGATTTCGGGTTGAGCAAAAACGGCTTTTTCCTTGCTTGCAAAACGCATATCGAAAGCCTGAATAAATTCGCTTCCCAAACCTCTCGCTCTTCCTCTGATCGACGCAATACTTACAAACGGAGCCTGCTCTAAACGTTTTGCGACATCAGGCCAAGATTTTGAAAGTCCTGTTTTTCCCTCACCCTTTGGAAAATCAAAAATATTAACCAATTCTGCGTGAGCAACATAGAAATCCGGATTGGAACTCTCAAAAACCACTACTTTCAAATTTTCGTTGGTTTCCAATTCATCCATTAATGTTCTTAACTGAACTGAAAATTCGGGGTCGAATACGTTTACCGGAGGATGATTAATGGCTACTTTCCAATAGCTTTCTGTTATTTTTTGTGTTGTAAAAATCATAGTAATAATTTTAAATTGATGTAATCTTTAAGACATAATTTTTTGTCTGTTCAAAATTAATTGCACAAATGCTGGATTTTTAACACAAATCGGGGAATATCTTATACTTTTCTCTGATTTCTGATTTCTGTAGGAGAAATACCTTTAATCTTCTTAAAAAATCTTGAGAAATAAGGTACGTTCGTAAAGCCTAATTGGTAAGCCACATCGCTGATATTCATATCTGTTTGAAGCAATAATATTTCGGCCTGCTCAATCACAAATTCCTGAATATAATTGATGGTACTTTTCCCGGTTTCTGCACGGATAAGATCTGTAAGGTAATTGGAAGACATATTAAGCTCTTCGGCAACAGACGAAACGGTAGGAAAATTCGAAACGGGTCTGGATAAATCTTTATAATGATTTTGTAATAGGCTTTTTAATTTTGAAGAAACTGAAACGACTTTTGTAGCTTTGTCTTTAAATTGTCTTTCATAAAAAACATCGGCGTACGAAAGCACGGCATTTAACAGCGACAGAATAATATTGATGTTGGCATTGGCTTTATTTTCCACCAACTCCATATGAATTTTTGTAAAAAGCCAGGTAATGGTCTCTTCTTCTTCCGCGGTCATAAACAACGCATCATTGATCTCGTAACTGAAATATTTATACTGATGGATTTTGGCAGCAACCGGATTTTGTTTGATGAGATCAGGATGAAAAACAAATGCGTAACCGTCCCAGAAAGTCAGGCTATCCCAGGAAACGACCTGTCCCGGCTCGCTGAAAAGCATCAATCCGTTCTCAGTATAATATTTATTGTTTCCGTAATTGATGTCTCCGGTAAAGTTTTTCTTCAGCGAAATCTTGAACAGATTAACCTGAATTTCACCACTCGTCTGTGGAAAATTTGGAATGGCCTGCTTGCATACCCTACTGTCCATCAATGGATGCATAGGAGCCGTGAGATTCAGGTATTTGTTATAATTTGTAAGGTCGCTGAAAGTTTTCATAGAAGCAAAGTTGCGAAATTGTTTTTATATTCGGGTATAAAGCTTGTTTACATTAACATCATTATTTGTAGAGAAACATTATTTTCTATGAAAGTAAATCAATCTTTAAAATCCATTTTGCAAAATCTTCAACAATTCTGTCTGCTGCATCACATCATTTTTACTGTTGATAAGATTAAAGTTTGCTTGCAGCCAGTTGTTCCGCACAACGAAAAAAGTATAGGCATCCATTAGACCTTCTTTGTATTTTTCTTCAGATTTTTGAAAGGATAATTTCTGGTTTTCGAAATTGATTTCTAAAAGGCTGTATTTCTCCTGAGCATTCAGATACTGAGCTTTTATTGAATTGATGGATTTTGTAAGGTCATTGACAATTAAATCTTTATCATAATTTGAATTGATAACATTCAGTTTTGCTATTTCTACATTGTTTTTAGTTTGAAACTTATTAAAAACGGGAATATTAAGTCCAAATGAAACCGACTGATTTTTATTCTGGCTAAACTGATCCAAAAAATTGGTATTTGCCGTTTGATTATTTCCTAAAAACCGGTTATAAAAAGTAGACCAACTGTAATTTCCCGTTAATGTAGGTAAATAAGCGGATCTCTCAACACTGATATTTTTTTCCTGTGCCTGAATTTCCGCCAATATGGTTTTATAAGCAGGGTTATTTTCTATCAGTTTCTGAGTAAATCCCGAATCTAAAAAATTTTCAGTCAGTAAATTTTCTTCAGTCATCACAAAATCAATTGAATCATCTCTCATATTCAATGCATTAAGGAGATTGATTTTGGCTAAATCACGCTGATTTTTTGCAGAAACCCATTGTTCCTGTAATGTACCCAAGTTTGCTTTGATATCATAAACATCACTTTTAGAGCGGTTTCCGATCTCAACTTCTTTTTCTGTTCGCCTGATCTGTTCCTCGATGCCTAAAATTTGTGTTTGTAGAACTTCAAGCCAGCTTTTGCTGTTCTGATAGGCAAAAAAGGTCTGTACAACGTTTAGTTTCACTTCATTCTGAGCCTGTTTCAGCTTATAAGTATTTGTTGTTTTATTAAGCTTAGACAAAGAAATATTTAAGTAATTTCTCCAGTTAAACAATTCAACATTTGCCTGAGCAAAAATCTGATCATACTGTGTATTGAGTGTTTCTCTCTGATTGCTGGATTGATTAATAGATGAACCGAAACTGTAACTGTGGTTCACTCCCGCATTTACCGATGGAAGTAACATACTTTTTGATGCTGAAATCTGGCGGTCATTTTTCTGAATGTTTACTGTTGCCTGTTTTATCAAAGGATGATTTGCTGAAGCGTAATCCAGACATTGCTGAAGGCTCCAGCTTTCCTGAGCAGGAAATAGATTAATTAATAATATAAAAAGAATATTTTTCATAATACGCCGTCGTTGAAAGTTTAGTTTTGGGATAAGCAATCGCTTTATCCAATTGGATTATAATTTTTTTTGATGCTCTCCTGAATATATTTTCTCTTCAGGTCAACTTGTTCCTGACTTGTAATTTTTAGCCCATAACGATACCGTTCCACCATCTTTCAGGGCGTTTTTCATATCTATAGTTAGGTCGCTGTAATAATTGAGTTTTAAATAAATATTCTCTTTATTCGGAATCCATTGTTCATAGGATTTCTCATCCTGCCAATAGATAAATATCAACAGGAAAACACATATGCCTATACTCAACTATTGACAATTTTGAAAAGCCAGTTCTTTTTATAATTGATGAAAGCAATTTGGAGCCAGTTTCTAGTTATAAATTATGAGTTATGAATTGTTTCAATTCATTGTTTCAAACCGAGATTTTACTCGTATTTCAAATATTTCACAAGATTCACTTTTGTTGCCTGGTAAGCTTTGATACTCACAACAGCAAAAGTCAAAATCAATAATAAAATCAAACTTAGAATGAATGGGAAAACCGGCATATCGATTCGGTAAGCGAAATCTTTCAGCCATTCGTTCATCAGATAATAACTGATTGGCATACTGATGAGAACTGATATTAAAGTAATCCAAAGGAATTGTTTTGTTAAACCGACAATTAATGTTCTGTCTGAAGCGCCTAAAGTTTTTCTGATAGCAACGTCTTTCAATTTTTGCTCAATCATTAAAGATGAAAGTGCAAATAATCCCAGTAAAGCAACCATGAGAACCATTGCATTCAGTATTGTGAAAAGTATCTGCTGTTTCTGATAGGTTTCAAAAGTTTTTGCGAATTGTTTATCAATAAAAAATGAATCAAAAGGATAGCCCGGCTCTACTTTATTCTTCCAATATTCTCTGATGCGTTTTACAGTTTCAGGAATATCGTCAGACTTTAATTTTAATTGAATATTATAGATATTGTAACGCTTCCACTGAGTTTCCTTGTAATGAAAAAATGCAATGGGTTCGATCGCAGAATTCAGGCCCCGGATATTGTAATCTTTGATAATTCCCACAACTTTGTAACTATGTTCATGATCAAAGCCAGGCTTAAAATTTTTCTGGAACACCTGTTCGTTAGTAAATCCGAATTTCTTCACAAATGCTTCATTTACAATCATATTATTGATAGTATCTGATGCAAGATTCGAATCAAGCCAACGCCCCTTCAAGAGCTTTACACCACTAAACTGCAAGTTATTAAAATCCATAGAGCCATGCTGAATATTGATACTCTGTTTGAGGTAATCCATATTAGAAAAATTATAACTCCCGGTTCCGGGGAATGCCTCCCCATAAGAAATATCTGCAATTCCGGGTATTTTTGCCATCTCTACTTTTAAACGTTCATATTTAAGCCAAGGTTTTTGTGTATTTTCAAGAAAATTGACAACCAAAATCTGATTTCCATTGAAACCAAGATCTTTTTCCAACATATATTTTACTTGATTGTGAACTATTAGCCCACCAATAATGAAGAATGAAGAAATGACCAATTGTAAAGTCAGAATCCCGTTTCTCAGCCAAACGCCGTGTCTGCTTCTGGCAAAATTTCCTTTCAATGTTTCAATGGCTTTAAAGTTTGATAAATATATTGCAGGAATTAATCCGGAAATTATCGCTACCAAAACTACCATCAGAAATGAATACGCAAAAACATGCCAGTCGTTCATCCTGATTTCTTTATTGAAAAATTTGTTAAAACTCGGCAATAATGCTTCGGTGAGTGCCAAAGAAAGAATATAAGCGAACAAACAAATTATAAAAGTCTCCAGCAAAAATTGTAATATAAGACATGATTTTGTACTTCCAATCGCTTTTCGTACTCCGATTTCTTTCGCACGCTGAGAGGCCTGCGCAGTTTTGATATTAATAAAATTTATGGCGGATAAAACAACAATCAGCACCGATAGTATGAATAAGATTAATACTGTTTTGAAATCTGGATTACCAAACCAAGAAGCTTTTGCGTGAAGCTTCATTTTGTCCAGAGGTGTTAATATTGCTGAGTTTGGACCATAATTATTCATATATTGTTCAGGTGTCAGTCCGGAATCTTTGGCTCCCATTTCAGCTTTTAGTTTAAGAATATTCTGAAACTTAGATTCGAAAATATTTGGATCCGCCCCCTTTTTCAATAGGTAAAAACAAGCATAGTTGAAGTTTCCCCATTGAGTTGATTCACTTTTCATTCGTTCGACGGGCGAAATAAGAAATTCAGGTTTTATTTGACTGTTTTCTTTCGGAAGTTCATAAACAGCTGTAATGATATATTCTTTGCTATCAAATTTTACTGTTTCTCCGGCTACATTAGTTTTTCCAAATAATTTTTTAGCTGTATCTGTTGAAATAACAATGCTGCTTTCATTTTTCAAAGCATTCTTATAAGTTCCTGAAATCAGTTTAAAAGAAAAAACATTAAGAAAGTTATCATTGACTAAAAAACCATTTGTTATAAAAGCTTCTTTGTTTTTGGATGTCATTTTTTCCGATTCACTGGAACTCATCAACAATGCATAATCCTCCACTTCAGAAATTCTTTTTTTTGCAGCTATAGCAAGAGGTAAAGATGTGCTGCTTCCATAGCTATTTTCCCTTTTTAAATAGGGCTGGAAAAAATAAATTTGATCCTTTTTCGGATTCCATTTTTCAAAAGATTCTTCGTCATTCCAGTGCATTAGAATGAGCATAAAACCCGTCAGACCTATAGTCAAACCAAACAAATTAATGATGGTTGAAAGCCAGTTCTTTTTATAATTGATGAAGGCGATTTTAAGCCAGTTGTTTAGCATAATCGATAAATAATTAATGATTATTGATTAAAACAGCAGAAAAACAAAGTACTCGAAATCTCTGCTGTTTATTTAAAATGGATAATGAATGTTTAATGTAATGTTTCCATAGATTTTTACTTACGGCTATGGAAATTTGACCCTTGGGTTTTCTTTATAATTTTAATAATGGAATTATTCAAAATTCTTAGCATCCGCTTTTTCAAAGACATCTTTTCTCTGTGAAGAATGTTCTTCGGAGAAAATCTCGCCGTCTTTCATATTCACAATCCTGGAAGCGTAACCTGCATCATAAGAAGAGTGCGTTACCATAGCAATCGTAGAACCTTCTCTGTGAAGCTCTGCTAAAAGATTCATTACTTCGTTTCCGTTGGAGCTGTCAAGATTCCCTGTTGGCTCATCGGCCAAAATTAATTTTGGTCTTGTCACCAAAGCTCTTGCAACCGCCGCTCTCTGTTGTTGTCCTCCGGAAAGTTGCTGTGGATAATGTTTCGCTCGGTGCGCAATGTTGATTTTTTCCATAATTTCTTCCACTCTTCTTTTTCTTTCCGAGGAAGAAACGCCGTTATAAATTAATGGCAATTCAATGTTTTCATACACCGTCAGTTCATCAATTAGATTAAAATTCTGGAAAATGAACCCGATATTTTTCTTTCTGATGTCTGATTTTTTCTTCTCGGAAGTTCCAATCGTTTCAACCGATTCAAACTGATAAGAACCCGAAGATGCGCTGTCCAACAATCCAAGAATATTGAGGAAAGTTGATTTTCCACAACCGGAAGGTCCCATTATCGCAACAAATTCGCCTTCTTTGATTTGCAGGCTTACATTGTTAAGCGCATTGATTTGAACATCTTCAGTTTTATAGACTTTTGAAAGATTTTGAATGTTTATCATTGTAGTATATTTTTCAAATTTATTGATTGTTTAATTATTGTTTCCAGTTTTTTACCGTATAATTCAGACTCATATTTTTATCGATAGACAAAGAAACATCTTTACCTTCTTCGATTCCATCGATTTTTCCTTCGGTTTCCCAACTTCCTTTGGTTAATTTAAATTTCAGATCCGGATATGTTATGAAAGTAATTTGTCGTGTTGTTTCACTGGTTTTATCGAGTTTAATTTTCTGAGGATTCCAACTTCCAATAGTTAATTGATTGCCTGTTATATAGACATCGCCACTGTTTTCGGGAACATTTACAGTTAAAATCACTTCATATTTTTCATTAGGTAAACCCAATTTTGTTCTCACTTTCTCGACACTCGTTTCATCCAGAACAGTTAGCAATTCAGGAGCAAATTCTTTAAACGATTGATATTTTTTTCTGTTGTTTTCATATACTTCCATTTTCTTTTCAAATTCAGGAATCAGAACAAAGGAATAGTCATTCATATGCTGTTTTCGTAAGTTTTCAGCCAGCTTCTGATTACCATCAGCCAAAGCAATCCGGATTTCCCCCGTTCTTACGATATGCTCGGCAACACAAGACGGCCAGTAAGAATAACCGTGCATTGCCATCTTATCTACAAGAGCCTCAGACATCAGACTACTGCTCTTGTTAATTCTATCTTCGTATTGACCCAAATGCTGGTTAACGAAGGAATGACCGAACTCGTGCGTGATTAAAAAGTTAAGCGTTTCCGGATGATTGAAACCAAATTCTTTATAATCTTTGATATTCTTTTTCTTTTCCAAAGGTATATAAGCGCTGCTAATCATATTGGCAATCTGTCCTTTATTGGACTTAATCATTGGTCCGTTGCCGTGCCAAAAAATCGGAATATTCGGCATAATATCAAATGGATTAATCCAAAATCTGTAAGCCAGAAACTTCTCACCATAATAGTTTTCCATTTTAGCCATATAGCCAGCCGGAATATTTTTTCTCACCTCGTTTTTTGCACCTTCTAAAAAATGACTTTGGTCTTTGAAGAATTTCCCCAGATGTCTTTCAATATAAAATTCTCTCAACTGCTCTGCGAATTTCTCTACTGCTTCTTTCTTTGCATTATCATTTTCCTCAATCTGGTAAGCATAACCTTTTGCCGGAAAAATATTGTGCTTCAGTAAAACCTGATAAGATAAATCCTGTTGTTGACCAGCAAACTGCAGATAATCCTGCATCGCTTTGATGATTTTCGAATTATCATATTTCTCCATTTCCTTGTTAGCCAAATCGGCTAAAGGCAAATGACCGATATCTGCTTTGCCGTCGATGTAGAAAAGTCTTCCCTGATGCTTTGCTACAAGATATTCGACAATGGAATAAGTGGCAATATTCGGGTTGAATTCCACATCCACTTTTGATTGGGATTTCAGATTCATCGCTAATAAAAACATCGTCAACGTCAAAATGCTTTTATTAATCATTTTTAAGGTCTTCATTTTAATCTGAATTTTAATAGTTTTTGATTTGAATTTAAATTCTATTTTTGAATATCCAGCAATTCATATTTTTTCAGTTCAGAATAATCCGAAGTAATGACCGATTCGCCTGGTTTCAATCCGGAAACCACTTCATAATACAAAGGATTTTCTCTTCCCAGACTGATGTTTCGCTTTTCAGCTTTGTTATTTTTCACTACAAAAATCCATTTCCCGTTCGTATCTTTGTAGAAATTTCCTTTCGGAATCATCATACTTTGCGTATCTGCAGATAATTTCAGTTTCACTCCGAACGTCATCCCGATTTTCAGGTTTTCAATTTTTGCATCAATAAAATTCAGCACCACAGAAAACTGTCCGTCTTTCACTTCCGGAAGGATTTTTGTGATAATCACTTCGTATTCTTTTCCGTTGTTGTCAAGCGTTCCTTTGATTCCATTCGTTAATTTATTGATATAATATTCATCGACTTTTGCGACCAACTTATACCCTCCCATTAAATCGATTTTCCCGATACTTTCCCCACTTGTCAGATTTTGTCCGAGAGAAATATTGAATGACGATAACCTTCCCGAAGCCGGCGACATTATCAGGAAATTATTTTTGTTGGAACGGAGAATGTTCAAACTTTTTTCCATTTGACTGATAGAATTATTGATTGCTGCAAACTGAGAATTTCTTGAGAATTTCTCATTTGAAGCTCCTTTTTCTACGATTTGTTTTCTCTCTTTCTGATAATTCAAATTCTGAAGTGCAATATCATAATCGGTTTTCTTTCCGATTTCCGCATCATACAATCTTTTCTGAAGATTGAAACTTTGCAACGCCGTATTGTAATCATTCTGAGACTGCAATAATTCTTTATCCTGACTGAATTCCTGATTCTTTAATTCTAAAAGTGAACTTCTCATCTGGCTGATCTGCTGCATAATTCCTGTTTCCTGATTCAGATAATTGAATTCTGTATTCGGATTGTAAACTCTTGCGATGGGTTGTCCTTTTGTCAGCATTTGTCCGTCTTCCGCAAAAATTTCTTTTACAGCACCACCTTCCAGAACATTCACAAGAGAAGAATTAAGAGATTGTGTCTGTGCAGTTACCATCAACATATCTTCGAATTTTCCTTTCGTCACTTCATCAACCGTGATATCTTCTGCCTTTACATTATAGGTTTTTTTCTGGTTCAAGAAATACCAACCAAAAACCGAAACTGCCAAAACAGAAATAATGATAATCAATATTAATTTTAGTTTAGATTTCTTTTTTACTATTTTCGTATCCATAATTGATGATAACTTATTTATCTACAGCTTATTACACAATGCAGGTACCACAAATTTATAATCCTGTAACGCTCTGTAAATGTGATTAAACATCAATTTATTAATTTTAAAACTGTTCATTATCGGACACTTTTTGTACGGAAACGGACAATTATTTTTATTTTATTGAGAAAATCGGAAATGTAATGATATGGGGACTTCAAATGTCTACTTTAAAAAATTATTTATGAAATATTTAAAACTACTTTTCTTGATTATACCATTCTACGGATTTGGACAGCAAATCATTTCTAAAGATGTCTATAATTTTTGGAACGCCTATGATAAAATTATTCAGGAAAAGAACCAGGATAATCAAATCAACTTAATTAAAACCCTATATATTGATAAAGCAACTCCAGGATTAGCAGGTATTATGAAGGCAAGAAATTATTCTGCAGAAGAATATATTTTTGCTATCAATAATTATCCGAAATTCTGGAAATCAATTCGGGAAAACACACTTAAGTCAAATCAATTTTCAAAACAAATAGAAAATGGAATTGATAAACTAAAAATGATTTATCCAGAGTTAAAACCCGTCAACACTTATTTTGAAATCGGAATTTTAAGAACCGGAGGAACTACAATAGACGGAATGTTATTGATTGGGAGCGAAGTTGCTCTGGCCGACAAATCAGTCATTACAGAAGAATTTGACAAGAAATATCCTAATCTAAAAAGTTATTTTAATACAAATCCTATCAATGATGTTGTCTTTCTCAATACACACGAATATATTCATACCCAACAGAAAGAAACCATTGGAAATACACTTTTATCACAAACTATAATGGAAGGTGTAGCAGAGTTTTTGGCGGAAATTGCTTTAAATACAAAATCACCTAATCCTCAGATTGATTTCGGATATAAAAATGAAGAAAAAATAAAAATCGCTTTCGAAAGAGAAATGTTTTCATCCAACATTTATAATTGGATTATGAATTCGTCTGAAAATCAATTTGGAATGCGAGATTTGGGATATTTTGTAGGTTATGCGATTTGTAAAAAATACTATGAGCAATCCAAAGACAAGAAAACGGCTGTAAAAGAAATGATTCAGCTTGATTATAATAATGAGGATGAGCTTATCAAGTTCGTTGAAAAGGCAAAATATTTCCCTAAAAAATTACGCTTTTACAAGAAAGAATTTGAAAAAAATCAGCCAAAAGTTCTTTCAATTTCTCAGATTGAAAATGGCAGTAAAAGTGTAAAACCTGGAGTAATACAATATTCAATCAATTTTTCTCAGGAAATGGATACCAATTTCAGAGGTTTTGATTACGGACCTTTGGGAAAACAGGCAATTTATAAATTCAAAAAACTGATTGGTTGGAGCAATAACAATAAAACTTTAACCATCGAAATAGAAGTTGAACCTAACAAAAAATATCAGGTTCTGATAAAAGGAAAGGGTGGGTTCAGAAATAAAGATGGCATTTTTTTAAAACCTTATCTTTTTGAATTTGAAACTGGTGCAGAATAATTATACTAAACTAAATGCGAAAAAAAGAAGCTCATATTTTAATTGTTGATGATGACGAGGATATTTTGTTTTCAGCCAGAGTCTGGCTCAAGAAGTTTTTCACGGAAGTCAGCTGTCTCAGTCAGCCGAAAAATATTCTGAAATTTTTATCCGAGCAGCAGGTTGACGCCGTTCTTTTGGATATGAATTTCCGAAAAGGCTTTGAAAACGGACAGGACGGATTGTACTGGATGCAGGAAATCAAAACGTTGGAACCTCAGCTTCCGATTATTCTGATGACTGCTTACGGCGAAGTGGAACTGGCTGTAGAAGCCTTGAAAAACGGTGCTTCCGATTTTATTCTGAAACCCTGGAATAACGAAAAATTATACGCTTCCGTGAATCTCGCAGTTGATATTTCCCGAAAAAACAAAAAACTGAATCAATGGGAAAATGTCAGCATCAAAACCAATCAATATCAATTAGAAACCCAATCTCCGGCGATGCAGGAAGTGATGGACCAGATTGAAAGAGTTTCTGCAACCGACGCCAATGTTTTACTCTTGGGTGAAAACGGAACCGGAAAATATGTTTTGGCAGAACACATCCACGAGTTGTCGGAAAGAAAGAATCAGCCTTTTGTTCATATCGATTTGGGAAGTCTTTCGGAAAATCTTTTTGAATCCGAATTGTTCGGTTACAAAAAAGGAGCATTTACGGATGCGCATCAGGATTATGCCGGAAAAATCGAAAATGCAGAAAACGGAACTGTTTTTTTGGATGAAATCGGGAATCTTCCGCTTCATCTTCAAACCAAATTATTGAGTCTGATTCAAAATAGGAAATTATCCAGAATCGGAGAAAGTAAAGAACGAATGTTGGATGTAAGATTCATTTTTGCGACTAACGAAAACCTTAAAAAAGCCGTTGCTGAAAATCGTTTCCGAAAAGATTTATATTACAGAATTAATACCGTTGAATTGAACATTCCAAGCTTAAGAGAACGGATTGAAGATATTTCAAACTTGGCTATTTATTTTTTAGAAAAATACAAGCAGAAATACCACAAACCTGATTTAGTTTTAAATGACGTCTTAATTTCGGAATTAACGCATTATTCCTGGCCCGGAAACATTCGTGAACTCGACCATTGTATCGAAAGAAGCGTGATTCTTTCCAACGAGAAAAACCTTAAATTGCTGATGCCTCAAAATGAAGAATCAGAAAATACAATTATGAATCTCAACATCGAAGAAATGGAAGAAATCCTGATTAAAAAAGCATTGAAAAAACATCGTGGAAATATTTCTTTAGCAGCGGAAGATTTGGGACTGTCAAGAGCGGCGTTGTACAGAAGAATGGAGAAGTTTGACCTGTAAATTGGTTGATGGTTGATCGTTTTTGCTTGATGGATTTTTTAAATAACTAAATTAAAGACACTTCGACAAGCTCAGTGTGACAACTCTAATACTAAATATATAATTTTAAGCGCTGTCAGGCTGAGCTTGTCGAAGCCTCTTTAATAATTTCAAAATGAATAAACAACAAATATTTTGGTTAATCTTTATTCTGCTAGCAATTGTCTGTGGAATTTTTGCATTTGATTTTTATTCTCAAAACAAATGGATTAACTGCCTTTTATTTTCATTGGTAAGTTTGGCTTGCATTATTTTGGCGCAGACTTCGGCTTTGTCTTACATTCAGAAGACAGAAAAACTGCTTTTGGCGATTCAGAAAAAAGATTTTTCATTGTTCCCTAAAACTGAAGATAATAATTTGCTTGATAATGCAGTAAAGTTATATTATCAAAGCAAAGAAGAACATCTTTCCTTATCGTCTTACAAACTTTTGTATGAGGAGATTTTGAATCAACTCGAAATAGGTTTGATGATTTTGTCAAAGAAAAATGATGATTGGGAAGTTTTTTACGTGAATCCTGTTTTTCTTGAAATTTTAGAAATTCCGAAGTATAATTCCTGGGATCTTTATAAAAATAAAGCGTCTGATTTTTACCAAATCATCGAGCAAACCCATTACGAAAACTCGCAGGAATTTTTTGATATTTCGATTAATGAAAATACGAAACAATCATTTTCATTAAGGACAAAAAAGGTTCAGAATGTGAAAAATAGATTTTGTATTATCAGTTTGGAATCGGTCCAGAAAATTATCGAGCAAAAAGAAAAACTGGCCTGGAATAACCTGATGAAAGTGATTTCCCACGAATTACTGAATACTTTAACGCCTGTCAATAGCTTAATTCAAAATCTAGAATATATTGCCAATCAGGAAATTATTGAAAAAGAAGACCAGCAGGATATGAAGGAAAGTCTGACGATCATCAATTCAAAATCGAAACAATTGTTAAATTTTGTAGATGATTACCGACAGGTTGCAGAACTTCCGAAACCTGTTTTTAAAACGATTTCGTTGACGGATATTGTAGAATCTGCACTTAATTTCCTGAAACCGGAATTTGAAAAAAATCACATTACGATCATCAATTCATTAGAAAATCAAATCATTCTTGCTGACCAGAAAATGATTGAAAGATGTCTGATCAATTTATATTTAAACGCTATTTATGCCGTTTCTGACAATGCTGAAAGAACGATTAAAACAGAAATAAAAACTCAGAACAAACGTATTATTCTAAGTGTGGAAGATAATGGAGTCGGAATTCAAAAAGAAATTCAGGATAAGATTTTTCTTCCGTTTTTTACAACCAGAAATAATGGATCCGGAATTGGTTTAACGCTAAGCAAAAGTATTATTGAAGCACACAGAGGTTATTTAAATTATAAACCTTTGGAGCAGGGAAGCCGGTTTGAGATTTGGTTTGTGGAATTATAAAATTGAGCTATTTTTCTGAAGAACCCATTTCATATTCATCCAAAGTTTTGACAAGTTCACTGATTTTAATAATCATGATCAGAATTGGCTACACTATATATTTTGTCTTGGTCACAATAGTGAATTTCACATCTACTCCATCCGAAGGCTATCCTAGGAAGCAACCTGTCCCGGTTCGCTGAAAAGTATCAATCGTTTTCGGTATAATATTTATTGTTTCCGTAATTGATGTCTCCGGTAAAGTTTTTGTTCAGCGAATCCTGAACAGATTAACCTGAATTTCACCACTCGCCTGCGGAAAATGCTGTTCATCAACGGGTGCAGAGGAGCTGTGAGATTCAGGTATTTATTGTAACTTATCAGGTCGCTAAAGTTTTCATAGAAACAAAGTTGTGAAATTGCTTTATAATTTTCTTTTAATAATATTAAATCATAACATCCGAAAACTTTGACCTAGAAATTTTATAGTGCGGATTTGGATAGATATTATCGTCCGAAATCATCCTGTACTCTTATTATATCGTCTTCATCCGAATGATTATCTTTATCTGTATGTAGCCATATTTCCGCAACAATACCCCAGTCTTCCAAACCTATCAAGCGATGTCTTTCTCCCTGTTGAAGCTTTATCTGATCTTTAGGATAGTATTCTATTAATTTTCCTTCTTCATCATTATTACTTTTTTTCACTCCGACTATCCCTTCAACCACCTGCCATATTTCTGCTCTTCTATTGTGATATTGCCAGCTTAATCTTGTTTTTGGGGCAACCAAAAGAATTTTAGGGCTTAACTTTCCGCCTATTCGCAGATTTTCTACATCAATTTTATCAAAATACTGATTGGCAAAATCCTGAGCCTGGTTTTCATCAATTACAAAAAAACCGCCCCAAGGTCTTGTGTCATCCTTCGTAACGATGTTAAAACCTTGTGATGTCAGCATTTTTTCTACTCTTTCAAATATTTGTTGTTTTTCTGCACTCATTTTTTATTTCTTTAAATATTGCTTCTGTTTATCTATTATTTTATTTTTCTTTTGACATGGAATACGGGAAATCTTTTTCCTGTGAACCTCTTTCTTCATTGGGCTGGTTATTCATTTGGAATTCCAATACTGCTCCCTGCATCAATTCTTTATGGCTCAACCAGCTTTTGGAGTACGGCTGAAGATTCACGTTTAATGATTTTACATAAAAGTTTTTAGCACTGTTGTCAGGTGCTTTTATTTCAATCTTCTTACCATTTTCCAGATGAATGGTTGCTTGCCTGAATAATGGTGCTCCCAGAACATACTGATCCGTTGCCGGCGTTACCGGATAAAATCCTAACGCTGAAAATACATACCATGCGGAAGTCTGCCCATTATCTTCATCTCCGCAATATCCATCCGGCGTTGCATAATATAATTTATCCATTACCTGTCGCACCCAATATTGTGTTTTGTAAGGAACTCCGGCATAATTGTATAAATAAATCATGTGCTGGATAGGCTGATTGCCGTGCGCATACTGTCCCATATTCATAATCTGCATCTCACGGATCTCATGAATGACGCTTCCATAGTAACTATCGTCAAAAATTGGCGGTAATGAGAAAACCTCATCCAGTTTGGCTTCAAATTTCTTTTTTCCGCCCATTAATTTTGATAATCCGTCGATATCCTGAAAAACAGACCATGTATAATGCCAGCTGTTTCCTTCGGTGAAGGCATCACCCCATTTAAAAGGATTGAAAGGTGACTGAAACTTTCCGTCTTTATTTTTCCCCCGCATTAAACCTGATTCCGTATCAAATACATTTTTATAGTTATATGCCCTTTTTTTATAGATTTCAATTTCAAACTCCGGCTTTCCCAAAGCTTTTCCCAGTTGATAGATGGAAAAATCATCGTAAGCATATTCTAAAGTGCGGGCAGCATTTTCATTGATCTTTACGTCATATGGAACATATCCTAATGAATTGTAGTACTCTACTCCTTTACGCCCAACTGCACTGATCGGACCTTCATTGTTAGCTCCATGTTTTACCGCCTGCCAAAGTGCTTCAATATCATAACCGCGAAGTCCTTTGATATAAGCATCTGCTACTACTGAAGCTGAATTGTTTCCGATCATGATATCAGAATATCCGGGACTGCTCCATTCTGGTAAAAATCCTCCTTCCTTATAGGCATTTGCGAGTCCTTCCTGCATTTCAACATTGATACTTGGATACACTAAATTCAGGAAAGGATATAAAGCACGAAAAGTATCCCAAAAGCCAGTTCCGGCAAACATTCTTCCGTCTACTATTTTGCTATTGTAAGGACTCCAATGTTTTATTTTGTTTTGAGCATCAATCTCATAAAGCTTTTGCGGAAAGAATAAAGTTCTGTATAAAGAGGAGTAAAAAGTTCTCATTTGCTGATCTATTCCTCCTTTCACCTCAATTTTTCCTAAAGTTTTGTTCCAGATATTTTTGGCATCAGCTTTTACCTGTTCAAAACCACGCTTTCCGATTTCTCTGTTTAAATTCAATTCTGCCTGTTCAAAACTGATGAATGAAGAGGCTGCTTTTGCATAAATAACGTCTTTAGTTTTAAGCTTAAATCCAACAACCGCTCCTGCATGATCACTTGTAATTTCCAGTTGGTCATTTATAAATTTATCATCCTTCCAGCTTTTTGTTATATCAAAATCTTTATCAAACTGAACAACAAAATAGTTTTTGAAGTTTTCATATTTACCTCTTGAATATTTGGTGGTATAGCCAATAATTTTTCTTTCTTTGGGAAGAATCTTTATGTAAGAACCTTTATTGAGAGCGTCGATCACAACGTACGCGCTGTCCGTTTTAGGGAAATCAAACTTGAAGTACACGGCTCTTTCTGTAGGAGTGAATTCTGTAGTCACATTGATGTCTGCCAGATAAACGCTATAAAAGTAAGGTGTTGCTACTTCAGCTTTATGACTGAACCAACTTGCACGATCTTCTTCTTTAAATTTCAATTTTCCTACTCCAGGCATCATGGCAAAAGCCCCATAATCATTCATCCAGGGAGATGGCTGATGTGTTTGTTTAAAGCCCCTTATTTTGTCTGCATCGTAAGTATAAGACCATCCGTCACCCATTTTCCCTGTTTGTGGTGTCCAGATATTCATTCCCCAGGGAAGTCCTATTGCCGGATAGGTATTTCCGTTGGATAAAGATGGTTTGGATTGGGTTCCCATCAACGGATTTACATAATCAACAGGAGACAGATCCTGGCCGAACACCAAAATACTAAGTACAATAAAGAAAGTTGAAAATAGAGCCTTCATTATATATTTTTATTAATTCTTAGATTTTCTTTAAGACATAACTCGCCGCACCTAAAATAGCGGCATCTTCAAAAATAGCAGAAATTTTAACGGGCAGACTGATTTTATTTTTTACTAAATTCTGATTAAATCTTTCTTCAAAATAGGGATATGCTTTTGCAATATTCCCTCCTATAACCAGGACATCAGGATTATAGAACCTAACATATTTTACGACAAACTCTGCAAGAGAGTCTGCATATTCATCAAACATTCTGGATTGTATTTCTTTTGGTTTTTCCAATAAATCTTTGGTTCCTGAGATTTGCCCACCTGTTAATACTGCATAGCGGTTGATAAACCAACGTGTTGCCAAATAGTCTTCGCAAATGGAATCTTTCAGTTGAAAATTCCACAAGGCTTCATCAGTAGCTTTATTCCCGTCATAAAAAGTGGTTCCAAGTCCCGTCCCCAAAGTTACGCCAAAAACTCTTTTATAATCTTTGGCACAGCCTCCGAATACCTCACCTTCCAAAAAGGCTGCAGCATCATTTACAAAATGAAACTGATCTTCAGAAATGGATAACCTTTTAGCCAATTCTTCTTTAATATTAATCCGGTAAATATCAATAAATTTCCCCTGTCGTATAAGAGAAATTCCTTTTTCATAATCAAAAGGTCCGGGCATTGCAATGCCTATCAAAAGATCTTCTTTAGTGAGACCGTTAGCTCCTTTTTCTATTGCGGAAACCCATTCGGAAAGTATAATTTCCCCGGATCCAAAAGAATCAACATGTTCCCTGACATAAGTTGAAGCAATAATTTCACGTTTTTCAGGCTGCACCTGAGCAATCGTAATATGTGAACCTCCAATGTCAATTCCCAGTATATTTTGCATTATTTTCTTAATTTGTCTTGCTTAGCAGTTTATTATAAAATTAAATAGACAAACAAGAAAGCAAGTTAAGTATTTTTATGCAAAAATTGCTTCTTGTTGCCCATTCCAGGCTGCAACTCTAAATCCTAATTTTTAATTTTCCGTTACGTATGTTTTTGTTTTTTACAACTTTACTTTCCGGAAGAGGCAGTCTGTTTTTTTGTTGATGTTAATTGTGTTCCCCCAAAATTAACGGTTGTGTATTCATAAGATTTTGGTTTGAAACGAATATCAACCGAATAATAAAATAAAGAGAGAGGTTTGCTTTATACCATAATCAATTTTAATAATTAATGAAGCCCGGGGAATCTATTGGTTGATAGCTCCCCGGGCAGATGTATTATTTTACAATAAATCTTTCAACCTGTTTCAGGCTTCCGTTCTGAGATTCAAATTGAATGATATAATTACCTGCAGGCAGCCTGGAAGGATTATATTGATTATCTCCAGTACTTAACGTTTTTGTTTCCACAACACTTCCATTCAAACTATACACCGTTAATTTCCCTTTATTGAATTCTGCCGGAACAGAAATCGTAAGCTGAGAAGATCTGCTTACAGGATTCGGGTATAGCTTTATTTGTTTTTTAAGTGCCTGCTCATTTATAGCCTGTTTTTGATTTTCTGTTGTTATCGCCCCTTTTGAAGTACTGGTTGTACAAGGTACATCTGTTCCCCAGTTGGTAGAATCAACCCCGGTTAACGTTAATGAAACTCCATTTCCTGAAGTATCCTGAACGGATGTTCCGCTTCCTTCATTAAACTTCCAATAGGCTGTAAGAGATGTTGCTGGAAGGGTTACATTACATGTATTCTGGCTGATTTCCGTCTGAGTTAAAGCACGTTTCCAAACTCTTACCTCATCTATTTTACCATTGAAATTTCTTGATGTACTGTATAAATATCCTACGTTAAATGCTCCATTGGAATTGATGCTTCCGGTTTGAGATCTGCTTGCATCAAGAACACCATTGATGTAAATTTTCATGGTAGTGCCATCATACGTTGCTGCAACATGATACCAGGTATTGGCGTTCAATGCTGTATTGGAGGCTAATTTTTGCTGTACATTGTTGATACTTAATACAAACTGAAGCTTGTTATTGGCCAAATTTCCATCTCCTAATCTTAGTAAAGCGGAATTACTGTCACTTACCTCAGTTCCCATAATCGATGAAATATAAGGCGAACCGGATTTGAAAGAAGATGGCTTTATCCAACCTTCAAATGATAATGCAGAACCACTTAAATTAAGACTTCCGGCCGATCCTGATTCGGTACTGCCATCCAGAGAAAGAGAATAAGATCCTGTTGGGGGTACTACTCCAGTTCCACTGTTAAATCTTGGGGCAAACATATAGGTACTTTTTACACTGCAGTTCGTTCTGATTCTCCAGTCGTATTCTGTATTGGCTGTTAATCCAGATATTGTAATGGAAGTAGCCGTAGTTGATGTTGCAGCATTAGTCCATGTAGTTGAAGTTGCCGGTTTATAGTCTACATCATAGGTATTAGTTCCCACTACGGTCCAATTCAGTTTGGCGCTTGTCCCAGTAAGGTTATTGGCTAATAATCCAATAGGCGCATCACAATTCGTTCCTTGCGTCCATGATTGTAAAGGAGTGCTCAACATCGTTTGTTCTCCGTATAATGTTTGGGTACCTGCTGAAAGCTGCGTGGTTTCATTGGTTCCGTGAAGGTCATACCAAAGGAATAATCCGTAACCTCCATTCTTGGTTTGAGTAGCCAGGCTAGTTGTTGTAGAATTGGAAGTATTTCCCAGCCAAACTGCTGCAGGAGAAATCTGCGCATTGGTAAGAGGCGGAACATTTGGTGCAGAGAAAGTACCGTACATCGCATTCCAGCTGTAATTGATGTAGTCTCCTGCTCTATATCCATTCCAGGAAAGTCTTGAAGAAGCCGGGCCGTAATAATAAAATGAAATGATCTTATCCGCCGGCAATAGTGCTCTCAGTTCCTGCACAAGCATGACAAATGAACTTGAATTGGGCTGCCCCGTTCCATTATTTCCATAATCGGAATATTCATCATCAAAGTCAATTCCATCCAGGCCATAGGTATTAACGGTATGAGCAAGTTGTAAAGCAAAATCTTTTGCCGCTTCACGGGTTGGGAAATTACAGATTCCTGCACCTTGATGGTTTCCCAAAATAGTCAACAACACTTTCATTCCCTTATCCTGTAATGGCTTAATATAGGTCTGTGCGTTAGTCAGTACTTTGGTCACATTATTATTACTATATAAATACGCTCTTCCACGACTTGTATCATAGTTGATATTGGCCGCAAAAATATTCACCACATCAAATAAGTATTTATTAGATGTCTGCAGTTTGTATGATCCCGCATTCAGGATATTGTTGTTATTCACTTCCACATAGCAAATTCCTTTAGGATTATTGCCTTGGGCACATAACGAGCCATACATAAAAAGTATAGCCAGTAGAGAAAAGAGTTTCATTTTTTTCATAAATAGAGCATTTTTTGTTGGTTTTATAATATTGTTGAAACAAAATTTCAAGTAAGATCAGAGTACTCCTTCTGTTGATTTCTCCAGCTCCCGGGCAGATCGTAAAAATTCCTCCACATTCATTTCTTTGAAAAAAAGAAGGCCATGGGTGGCCCGTAATCTTGGGCTTTCATTATCATAAAAGTAGGGTTTCCCCAATACAAGCTGAACTGCCTGCAATTGTTCCACCCAAGTCTGGATAGAAAGACTGCTGAATTTCCCGTTGTACCGGTAGCTTGGAAAAGAGGCCTCCACCTGGCTCAGATAACTATTGGTGAAACTCTCGTCCATCGTATTCATTGCATTGAGTGGTACCGGAAAAATATGAGTGACATCCGCTGCATGGAACTGATACCATACATTTCTATACCCCCAGATTTTAAGCTGAGAAAGATCCTTTTCCTTCCCCCATTCCCTTACTGCTTCTGCAATGGCCTGTAAAACCTTGTAGTGAGTATCGGGTCCGCTTCCTTCAGGATCAAATGCTAAACTAATTACAGTAGGGTTGATATCTCTGAGCTGTTGAAGGATCGGAATAACATCTCTCTCCCTATTGGGCTTTTCCGTGAAAATAGCTCCTGTATAAAATCCCAGCCTGAGATGATGTACATTCTTTGTTCTAACCCCGAAATGCGCCCAGACCAATTCTTCTTCATATTCACGGATCATTCCTTTCAGAGTCTGGATCTTGGGTGCCGGATTTTGCCCGTCATAGCTGGAATTGATCACAGTAATAATTTCACTGATCTTTTCTTCCAGCTCCTGTTGTGTTTTCAGGGTCCAAAGCTCAACTATATTCCTTACCATCCTGTGGGAAACAGCCCTTGATTTCTCGTCCGCATTTCCGGAAGCAATATTGATCAGGTAATGATAAACGTCCTTATCTTTTTTATTTTTATATCCTATCTCAAAGAAATCCTGATACTGAAGCATTTCTATATCTCCTTTTTTGATAAAAGAAAGGGTATCATTCAGGATTTTTATCAAAAATTTATTGGTAACTGCCGTGAATCCTGATGTAAGAACCGAATAATGGGATATATTGGTCTCATCTCTTGACTGATAGTGGATATAAGGCAAAAGTCCTAAAGAGATATCGTCATGATGCGGACCTGTGTGGTAAAAAATTTCGTTTCCAAGTCTGGCCGTCCCTTTTTGTATTTTATTTTTAATGGAATCAATGACCGATTGAACCGTATTTTCATTGAGGTCCGGAATCAGACGGGTGTACTGATCTGCTCTAAGGTCATCTAAAGTAACGTGTTCTGCATATTTGTTCAGCTTTTCAGTGAGGCTCATAATTGCTTTATCTGTTTTCTCCTGAGACCAAACCCCTGAATGATAATATTCATCAATAGAGTCTTTTAACAAGCTTGCGGCCCCGGATGTAAGATAAAACCTGCCATTTGGAAGGTGAGTGAGAACAGATGCAGGATACAGATTGGAAGGTGGAAGCTCTAGTGCATCTTTTACCATGGGAGCCTTCGCTTCTCCTGCCGCGAATATGATCGCTACTGCATTTTTATTATACGTAATGGTTTCCAGCCCAATGGTAATCACCAATCGTTCTCTTGAAATTTCAATTCCACCTAGATCTCCGGCGGCAACCGCTTGTGTTTCAAAGTTAGTGGAAGTCAAGCGTGTGGTGGAATAAGGATCAGAACCTTTGATGTTGAACGCGATATGTCCGTCCGGACCGATCCCGCCCAGAAAGAAACCAATTCCGCCCAGTTTGCGGATTTTCTGCTCGTAGTCTGAACACCAGTTATCAATAAGAAAAATGGATTCTTTCTGTAATTCTTCCAAAGGATTTTGTGCTTCACGGTATCTCAACTCAAGATTGACTTTATTATCCGGGAAAATTTCCCGCATATTTTTTCTTGAAGCCAGAGGAATTTCATTAGAATTAATCAATAGTGCATTTTCCGGTTTCAAACCCAGTCCTTCTATATAGTATTTGTTTACATAATGGTAAAAACTGTTGGCCTGGGATGAATCTATCGGATAAAACTCATCAATCTGAACGAAATGAAGATCCGCCAATGATGGCTTCTCGTTGAACATTAAATGATGTTTTTTTCTAAGCTCGACAATATTTTCTTTGTCCCAGTTTTCAAGGATATGTTTTGTCCAGAAAATAAAATATTCCGGAGTTTTTCCTGTTGGAAGGCTGATCACTCCGTTTGGGTTTTCACTTACCCATTCCAGAAAGCGGAATGCCGTAAGCATTCCAAGATTAGGAAAATTATTGACCTCAATATAGGGTACATTCACCTTATTGTTCCGCAAAGAATCATTTAAAAATGATCTTTCTACCGGAGTAAAATTATCACTGTTTCCCATTTTTCAAGAGTTTTTTAACTGAATTGTTCTGTTTGAAAAAGAAAAAATATGTTCGTTTTGAGCCAATGCTCCCATGAGCAATGCCTGAATAAGCCTTGCCAATTATTATTCAAAAAAGAAAACGGAATGTTATTTATCTGTTATGTCAATAAATCCTGATTTTCGTTAAAGGTTTTCCATAATAGCTCTCCAAACAATGTGTTCGCCCATGCGAACCATGCTCTGGTAAATTTCTTGTCATCGTCCTTGTGGAAGGACTCATGCATGAAACCTGTTCCTCCATGCGTCTTTTGTAAGGTTTCTATGCACCATCGGATCTCTTTTTTATCTTTGGAAGTAAGGGCTTTCATAATAATGCTCATCGGCCAGATCATGTCAAGACCGATATGAGGACCTCCAATCCCTTCTGCCAGTTTGCCTTTAAAAAAAAATGGATTATCTTTTGACCACACATATTTTCTGGTATTGAGATATACCGGATCATCCGGCTTTACAGCATCTAAATAAGGTAATCCCAATAAACTTGGACAATTGGCATCATCCATCAGGTTATAGCTTCCAAATCCATTGGTTTCAAAAGCATATATTTTCCCGTATTCAGGATGGTCGTAGATCCCATATTTTTTGATGGCGGCTTCCACCTCATCCGCAAGATTATTCAGCTGCTGCGCTAATGTTTTTTCATTTTTGATCTGTGAAACCATTTCTGCTGCCTGTCGCAAGCTTACTACGGCGAATAAATTGGAAGGAATCAAAAATGCATAAATCGTAGCATCATCACTTGGACGGAACATTGAATTGATGAGTCCGACAGGTTTTGTAGGATAGCCATATCCTCCCATCGGAATTCCGTCTGTAGCCCAGGATGTTGTACGCTCGAATTTGTATGGTCCTAAACTCGTTTTTCTTTGCTGTTCTATAAAAGTTTGTAAAGTAAGCTTAATTCCTTGTAACCATTTCCCATCAAAAGGTTTTGTATCTCCGGTTGTTTTCCAGAAATGATACGCAAAACGGATAGGATAGCACAGTGAATCTATTTCCCATTTTCTTTCATGGGTACCCGGTTTCATGTCTGTGTGATCGTGTTCTTTCCATTCGCTTACTTTATTTTCATCATTATAGAAAGCATTGGCATAAGGATCTTTCAGAATAAATTCTGTTTGTTTATGAATAACTCCGGAAATAAGTTGATGCAGTTTTTCATCTTTCTTTGAAAATTGTAAGTAAGGAAAAACCTGTGCAGAACTATCCCGAAGCCACATTGCATCTATATCTCCGGTAATTACATAGGTATCAGGATTTCCATTAATTTCTTTGTAAAAAACTGTAGTATCTAATGTATTGGGAAAGCAGTTTTCGAAAAGCCATGCCAGTTCTTTATTTTTCACTTTCTTTTTAAAGGCAGCGATTGCATTTTCCACTGCTTCACTGGTAAAATGTCTTTTATCTTTAGGAACACGGACTACAGGAAATTCTTTGATACTTAAGCTTTTTGCAAAAACATTCTGCGTAAACAGCAATCCTGCTCCTGCCAGTGCACTTGTTTTTATAAATTTTCTCCTTTCCATTGATATTTTATTTCGTTATTTCTTGTTAATTATTTTACAGGCTTGCTTCCCATTACAAATCTCAGTTCACCACCATTCATGATATCGTTGTGGTTCAGCTCCCAGCTTTTAAATTTCTTTCCGTTCAAAAACATTTTCTGAACATAGATATTCTTATCGGATATTTTATCCGCGATAACAGTAAAGGTTTTTCCATTTTCCAGTTGTAAAGAAGCCTTCGGGAATTGTGGTGCCCCGATTGCATATACAGGTTTTCCTGGTGTTACAGGATAAAATCCTAATGAAGAGAAAATATACCAAGCCGACATTTGTCCGCAATCTTCATTGTTAACAATTCCATCAGGTTTAGCCGCGTACATATTGTCGCGGATGTATTTTACCATTTTCTGAGTTTTATAGGGTGCTCCTGCGTAATTATAAAGATAAGGAACGTGATGTCCCGGCTCGTCTCCAAATCCTAAAGAACCTATAAATCCTGAAATATCAACGTGCTGTTCACCTTCCATTTTAAGTTTTTCGGTAAACGTTTTGTCCAGTTTTTCTTCAAATCCTTTCTTGCCGCCATATAAACTAATCATTTCATCAATCTGATGAGGAACAAAGAAATCATATGCCCATATATTTCCTGAAACCCAATGTGGCTGAAGTTTTTTCCAATCATTTAACGCAAAATCCGGAAGAAAATCTCCGTTTTTCTGTCTTGGCCAGAAATGTTTGTTCTGCTTGTTGAATGTATTTAAGAAATTCATTGACCGTTTTTTATACACTTCTGCTTCTTCTTTTTTACCCAGTTTTTCCGCTAATTGCTGAATACACCAGTCATCATAAGCATATTCAAGGGTTGCAGAAACAGAAGCTCCGTTTTCTGATGGAGTATATCCAAGCTTGATATAATCATTAAGACCGCCTCCGCCATCGCTGCTGCTCATTTTATCCGTTAAAGAAGCATCTTTCATTGCTGCGAATGCTTTTTCAGAATCTATTCCCGGCACTCCTTTGGAAATAGCATCCCAAATCACGGAAGCACTGTGATATCCGAGCATACAGAAATTATCATAACCACATAGTTCCCAGATCGGCATGTGGTCTTTTCGGTCAGTATATCTGCTGATCAGGGAATTGGCGAATTCTGTGGTATGCTTCTGATCCATAATCGTTAGCAATGGATGTGTTGCACGAAAACCGTCCCAATAAGAGTAGGTGCTGTAATTGGTGAACCATTTGGTGTTCATATTTTCCTGGGCAGCTACGTAGTCTCCATTCACATCCATATAAAGATTAGGTGCAATGAAAGTGTGATACACTCCTGTATAGAAAATTTTTCTCTGATTATCTGTTCCTCCTGTTACCTGAAACCTGCCGATAAGATCTCTCCATGTATTTTGTGCTGTTTCCTTAGCCTTGGCAAAATCCACATTTTTCGCTTCAGTATCAAAATTTTCCTGTGCTCCTTCCATACTTACAGGAGATAAGGAAACTTTCACCTCAACACTTTCATTTTGCTGGGTAGAGAATCGCACAAACGCTTTAGCATCTTTGGCTAAAGCAAACTTTTCATTATTTTTTATTTTTCCTTCCGCATAAACTCCACAGGATTTAAAAGGTTTTGAAAATTCCATCACAAAATAAGCGAACCTTTTCCCACCCCATCCGGTGCTGTAACAATATCCTTTGATTTTATTATTCCCTTCGATACTTACAAGGGTATGGTACACATTTCCGAAGATCTTGTTGGTCGGATCAATGATGATATTGGATTCCTCACTTTTAGGGAAGGTATATTTATGAAATCCTACTCTTGGAGAAGCTGTCAGTTCAGCTTTAATTCCATAGCTGTCAAGCATCACGGAATAATATCCCGGTGAAGCAGTTTCTCTTTCATGGCTGAATTTGGAACGATATCCGGTTTCCGGCTTTTCTTCTGAACCGGGAAGCATTTTTACTTCTCCAGTTGTCGGCATAACCAGAATATCTCCCAGATCTGCCCAACCCGTTCCGCTAAGATGGTTATGACTGAATCCCATAATGGTTTTGCTGCTGTAGTGATATCCGGAACACCAGTCCCAATCTCCGCTTTTGGTATTCTGATCCGGGCTTAGCTGTATCATTCCGAATGGCGTTGTAGCTCCCGGAAAGGTATGGCCGTGTCCGCCGGTTCCTATAAACGGATCCACCCAGGAAAGAACATCGCCTTTTCGCTGTTGGGCAGAAACACTGGAAATCAGAAGAGTAAATAAAAATATAAGCAGTTCTTTTTTCATAATAAGGATTCTCAA
>JBCNMJ010000016.1:0-46138 GCA_039594975.1 Chryseobacterium sp.
TAAATAAAAATATAAAATTTAATTATTTTTATTACCTTTACCCCATCAAAATAACATCATTAACCTTAAAAAATAAAAATGATGAATGCAACTGCCGAAATTTTAAAAACAAAGATCGAAAGCTTCAGTCCCGAAACTCTGGAAGCATTTGCTAAAATGGTAGAGAGTTTTGAAATCAACAACAGACCTGCAATTCCCCAATTTCAATTGGACGAAGTGCTGTATAGAATTCAGTTTCACAACGAAAACCCGGCTACAAAACTTGATTTTTACAAAAATATATCTGAATTGAAAAAGAATTGCGCATAAAATGAACGTTCTCCTCTCTTCTATTGCCAAAAACGATATAAGGCTTCTTATGCGGGTATTCAATGCGGAAAAAAAAAATAAGGGAATGGATTTTCTTGAAGATTTGAAAGTAACAATCGGTGAGATCCTACAAAACAACAAAAACCATGAAACAAGACATAACGAAATCACCGTTAATACCATGCAGAATTTCCCTGTGAATATTCATTATATATTTGAAGATCATGAAAATCTATTGGTAACTGCTATTTTTAAAATTTAAAAAGAATTCCTAAACTATTATTATATGCGAACCCTTACAGAAATATCTATAAGGGTTTTTATTTACACGCTAATCTGTTTTTATTATTTTATCGTACAGGTGTTCTAAATTCTCCATACCCCATCAAACCGTCATAATTTCTACCAAAAGGAGCATAATATAAAAAGCCTTGGTAAAGGTTTTCCGTTTGCCAGAAATTCCCATTAATTTCCCCTAAATTTAAAACCCCGTTAGCATCTTTCGTCGCCAGGATATAATTATAGAAACCCTGCTTCAGATATATTTTTGCTACATATTTTTTAGTAGCCTCATCATACTGCATCTGATATTCTTTAGAAGGTTTAAAACCATTGAAACCGCCTAAAACATAAAGTTCCTTATCCATAGGATCCGAATCTATTGAAAAATATACCCACGAATAATCTGCTTCTCTCTCCGCGTTTCTTTCAATTCCCAAATCACTCCTTCTGTAATACCAAGCTCCGTTTACATCCGGCTGATATTGATAATTCAGAGGATAAGCCCAAACTGGATGAAGATAAGTATTGTTCACTCCGTCTTTCACTTCGGTTGCACGAACCATATCTGCAGCCATATTCATGTTCTTATTATCAAAATAATAGAACTCATTATTTCCGGGAAAGGCAATATTTAATTGTTGAAAAAGCAGTTTATTTCCTAAAGTAGTACTCGGTTTTAAATTTTTAATAACCATATCAGGATTATTATTCTGCATTACATTCAGGCTCACAGAGTTGACATTGGAAGTAATATCCCCTCCTTTTGACATTACCTGTACTTCTACCCTTTGATTGAGATTCGGATTTTTATCTACAAATCTTGATACATCCAACGCTACACTGGCATTATCTTCCACCACATAGAATCTTCTTTTGAAAAGAGGCTTCTCAGCAGAATCCTTATAAACGATCAATTCAAAATTACCTGAAATTTTAGGCTGAATTTTATCGTTGGGAAATACTAATTTGTAATGAGTATAAGCCTGTAATGTATTAAATGAGTATTGAAAATTATCCAGAAGCCCATTCAAACTTCCATTCGCAAACTCTGTAAAGAAAAGATTGTCATCTTCCCAGTTTCTGTCATAATGTTTAATGGTATATCTGTAAATCTGATTACTATTGATAAGATCATCAAAACTTAAAACCAGCGTCTCATTCATTTTGATTACCGGTGTCTCATCGTTGGTTTGAGGATTAAAAAGCTGAATACTCTGGATATTTTGTCCAAACATCAGTCCGCTCAAAGAAAATAAAAGTAATTGCAAAGTTTTCATTATGACGAAGATAACGAAAAATACCCATTTTCTACATAATATCGTATTTTTGAAAAAAAATTCAATTATGCTTCACATTCAGAGATTCGTATTCAATTTTGCAAGCGAAAACACTTATATCCTTTATAATGACAACAAAAATGCATGGATTATTGATCCGGGAAACATGAATGAGCAGGAAACTTATGCTATCAGTAATTTTATCACTGAAAACAAGTTAAATATCCAGAAAATCCTTTTAACACATGCTCACATCGATCATGTCTTAGGATTGCAATGGGCTTTTGACACCTATAAAGTTCCTGTTATTTTACATAGAGAAGATCAGGAAGTATTGGATATGCTTTCAGCAAGCGGAGCAAGATTCGGATTTCAGGTTTCACCCGTTAAAGTAGAAACTACTTATATCAATGAAGGAGATGAACTTGATCTTGATAGAGAAAAATTCAAAATTTATCATGTTCCGGGACATTCTCCGGGAAGCGTAGTTTACCATAACGAAGCAAGAAAATTCATGATTTCCGGAGATGTTCTTTTTGAAGGAAGTATTGGAAGAACAGATTTATACAAAGGAAATTACGAGCAACTAATTAATGGCATCAAGACAATACTTTTCATTCTTGATGATGAAACCCAGGTTTTTTCAGGTCATGGAAATGCTACAACAATAGGATTTGAAAAACAACATAATCCTTTTTTAAAGTAAATCTAGATTTTATAGGAATATTGAGATGCTTCGGCTTCGCTCAGCATGACAATTCTAGATACTAGTTTGTTTATTTTAAAAAATGATTTCCTGCACTGTTATGCTGAGCGAAGCCGAAGCATCTATACAATAAAAAAGCTGTCTTAAAGACAGCTTTCTATTTTCAAAAAATGAATTAGAAACTATTTCCATTTAATATTGCATCCCATACTCGGTCTCTGAATTTCTTCCTGAGGCTCACCCAATAAAAGATTTTCAAAAGCAATAATTAAATCTTCACCTGTTACATCCTTATTGTTTCCAGGTCTTGAATCATCCATTTGTCCTCTGTAGATAAGATCTAACTTTTCATCAAAGAAAAAGAAATCAGGTGTACAAGCCGCATCGTAAGCTTTAGCAATCGCCTGGCTTTCATCATATAAATAAGGAAAATCGAATTTTCTCTCAATCTGGAATTCAATCATTTTTTCAGGAGAATCCGCAGGGTATTTTTCCACATCATTCGAGTTAATCGCTATAAATTCAATTCCCCTTTCATTGTAATCTTCATACAATTCATTTAGTTTATCAATCACATGAAGAACAAACGGACAATGGTTGCACATAAAGATCACTAATGTCCCTTTTTCTCCTTTCAGATCATCCAATGATTGGATTTCGTTACTTTTTGAAGGGTTAGGAAGCTCAAAAAAAGGTGCTTTTGTACCCAAAGCGATCATATTTGAAGGCGTATTCATAACTTTTTTATTTGCTCACAAAGATAAAAATTTCTTTTAGTATACAGTTAAACAGAACATAATTGAATCAGGCTATTAAATTCATTAATTTTTATAATAATGTAAAATTAGCAGTACAAGAATACATTTAAATTGCCATAAAAACAGCATTTTATCAATTTTTAAAATATTCTCAAATGTTTCCAAAGAAGTCAAATGCTAAAAAATTATTTGGAAGATATACTCAAAAGTTTGTAGTTTTGCTAACACTGTTAGTAATAAAAAATCATGGGTCTACATGAACGTCGACAAAGAGAAAAAGAAAACATACGCACCAGTATTTTGGACGCGGCTTTCTCTTTGGCTAAAACCGAAGGTTGGGCTTCACTTTCCATGAGAAAAATTGCCGATGCTATTGAATACAGTGCACCGGTAGTTTATGATTATTTTGAAAACAAGGAAGCTATTCTGTATGAGATCTCGCTGAATGGTTTTAATTGTTTACACATAGAATTATTAAAAGCCCAAAGAGAGTATGACACTCCGGAAGAACAATTGAAGGCTATTGTTGATGCTTATTGGAAATTTGCATTTAAAAACAAAGAATACTATCAATTAATGTTCGGATTGGGGATGCAATGCAGCGGAAAAGGAATGATGAAAGAAGAATTTTCGTCTTTTCAGGACATGCTTTACGACTGTACGTATGAAATTATCAAGAAAAATGGAACAAACCCGAACAATGCATGTCATATGTCTCACGCACTGTTTTCGGCCGTACACGGATTGATTTCTATTATGATGATGCGAAATGATGATATTCCTTCCACAATGAACAAGACTACATTGGATGAAACAGTTTCTGCTTTCATTAAGTCTTTGTAAATTTTTTTTGAACTAAAAATTAACACCGTTAGGAAAGGTAACGTATAATAATTTTTTTCACTATAACTTAAAAAACTTTTAAAATGAAATACGATTTTATAACCATGCTTATGGCAATTTTCTTTCCTTATCATTAACACCGTTAGATAATTTAACAGTTGATTTAGGAATCTTTAGCCTTAAAAACAATACATTATGTAAGTACCAGTTCACTTTCAATTTTTTAACTGTGAGCAATATAACACATTTGACACCTCATCTTAATTATACTTAAACAACATTAAAACCATTTTTCAATTATGGAAACAACGATTTAACCATCGAGTATTAAGAATTCTGTAATTTTTTTTGAACTTAAAATTAACACCGTTAGTAAAAATAACAGAATTCAACTAAAAACATTTATTATTTAATCTAACACTTCATTAAAAACTTAAACTCAAAATGAAAATACCTGGAAAAATAAGGTTCATCGTACTTATATCAAGTATTATCCTTTTACAAAACTGCACAAAGGCCGCTGAAGGATCAAATGCTGCTCCTCCAGCCCCAGAACTGCCCGTTTATACCGTTATTACGTCTCCAGCAACGACTTATCAGGAATTCCCTACCGCTCTGGAAGGGAAAAATAATGTGGAAATCAGATCGCAGGTGGACGGTTATTTAGATAAAATTTATGTGGAGGAAGGCGCTTATGTAAGAGCCGGACAGCCTTTATTTAAAATAGATTCAAGAGCCTACGGAGAGCAGATGAATATGGCTTCTGCCAATCTTCAGGTTGCCAATGCCAACATCCAGAAAGCAAAAGTGGAAGTTGACAGACTGGAACCTCTTGTAGCTGCAAAAGTAGTTTCTGATGTACAACTGAGAACTGCAAAAGCAAATTACGCAGCTGCAGTAGCGGCCGCTTCCCAAGCAAGAGCATCAGTTGGAAGCGCTAAAATAAATGTTGGATTTACAACGATTACTGCGCCGGTAAGCGGATATATTGGAAGAATCCCTTACAAAAAAGGAAGTCTGATTTCAAGAACAGACCCGAATCCATTGACTTTATTATCGGATATCAGCGAGATTTATGCCTATTTCTCTTTAAGTGAACTAGATTTCATCGCTTTCCAAAATAAATATGAAGGAGCAACTCTAGAGCAAAAGCTGAAAAATATGCCGATGGTAGATTTGGTGATTGCAGACAATACTATTTATCCGCAAAAAGGTAAAATGAGCATTGTTGACGGGCAGTTTGACAAAACAACAGGAGCCATCAGTGTTCGTGCCGTATTTCCTAACGCCAACGGAGCTTTAAGAACCGGAAATACAGGACGTGTCCGTATGCCGCAATTAATGTCCAACGCAGTAGTCATTCCACAGGAATCTACTTTTGAAATTCAGGATAAAACGTATGTTTACGTGGTAGGAAAAGACCAGAAGGTGACCAGCAAACCTGTAACAATCTCAGGAAAAACCGAAAACTATTACTTTATTTCTGAAGGAATAAAACCTGGCGAAAAAATCGTGTTCACAGGAATCGGAATGTTAAAAGATGGTGTTTCTATCAAGCCGAAAGCTATTTCTTCTGATAGCTTATTGAAAGCAAAACCATTGTAACAGTTTAAACTTAAATTTTTATTGCGACCATTCATTAAAGTCCTTAAAAATTTATATGAACAGTTTAAACGCCATTAAAAAATAAACTTCTTATGTTAAAACAATTTATAGAAAGACCGGTACTCTCTACCGTGATCTCCATAATACTTTTATTACTGGGGGCGCTATCCCTCTTTAATTTACCCATTGCCCTCTTTCCGGATATCGCTCCTCCGAGTGTTCAGGTGACGGCATTTTATCCGGGAGCGAATGCGGAGGTGGTAGCACGTTCTGTGGCAACACCTATCGAAGAAGCTGTGAACGGGGTGGAAAATATGACCTACATGACTTCCAACTCAAGTAACGACGGTACCATGACGCTGAACGTCTTCTTCAAGCAGGGTTCTGATGCAGATAACGCTGCGGTAAACGTACAGAACCGTGTATCCAAAGCGATGAGCCAGCTTCCACAGGAAGTTGTTCAGGCAGGAGTTTCTACACAGAAAGTACAAAACAGTATGATCATGTTCATGGGATTAACAAGTAATGATCCTAAACAATACGACGAACTTTTTTTACAGAACTATCTGAAAATCAATATCATCCCACAAATTCAGCGTATTCCCGGAGTCGCTCAGGCACAGGTTTTCGGAACAAGAGATTACTCTATGAGGCTTTGGCTGAAACCGGACAGATTAGCTGCGAACGGACTTTCACCTCAGGAAGTTTTGAACGCAGTGAAAGATCACAACCTAGAAGCAGCACCTGGTCGTTTGGGACAGGGAAGTAAGGAAACTTACGAATATATCTTAAAATATAAAGGTAAATTGAATAAGAACGAAGACTACGAAAATATTGCTATCAAGGCCAACAGCGACGGTTCTTTCCTAAGACTGAAAGACGTGGCAAGAGTAGAATTCGGATCTTACACCTATACAGCAGCTAACAGAGTTGACGGGAAACCGGTAGCCGGATTTGCGATCATGCAGACTGCCGGTTCCAACGCCAACGAGATCTTAACAGAAATTGAAAAACAGGTTGACCAGTTCAAAACAACTCTTCCAAAAGGAGTAGAACCGATCATCATGTACAACTCTAAAGATTTCTTAGACGCGTCTATTCATCAGGTTGTTGAGACATTAGTCATTGCATTTATCCTGGTATTTATTGTAGTGTATATTTTCCTTCAGGATTTCAGATCTACATTAATTCCTGCGATTGCCGTTCCGGTTGCGATTATCGGTACCTTCTTCTTCCTTCAGCTATTTGGTTTCAGTATCAACATGTTGACATTGTTCGCATTGGTACTCGCCATTGGTATTGTGGTGGATGACGCGATCGTTGTGGTAGAAGCCATTCACTCCAAAATGGAACATACAGGAATGCCAGTAGAACATGCTACCATGAGCTCGATGAGTGAAATTTCAGGAGCGATTATTTCCATTACTTTGGTGATGTGCGCCGTGTTTATCCCGGTTGGTTTCATGCAGGGTCCTGCGGGAGTTTTCTACAGACAGTTTGCCTTTACATTGGCGATTGCGATTTTAATTTCTGCGGTGAATGCCTTAACATTAAGTCCGGCTCTTTGTGCATTATTATTAAATGATCCTCAAGGTGCGCACGGTGAACATGGCAAAAAAACTGGTTTCGGAGCTAAATTTTTCAATGCTTTTAATACAAGCTTTAATAATTTAACTAAAAAATACATTTACAGCCTTAAATTTTTAATTAAAAACAAATGGGTTGCAGTTGGAGGATTAGTTCTTATCACTGCGGTAAGTGTTTTCTTAATTAAAAAAGCACCATCAGGATTTATTCCTACGGAAGATCAAGGTTTCATCTTGTATGCAGTGAACACGCCTCCGGGAAGTTCATTGGACAGAACGCACAATGCAACCGAACAAATCGATAAAATCATCAACGGTGAAAAAGCTAAAAATCACCTTTGGGTTGCGGATGGTCTGAACTTCATCAGTAACGCAAATGCTTCTCCTTATTCTGCAGGTTTTATCAAATTAAAAGATCATGACCAGCGAGGTGAAATCACCGATCCTGATCAGATTGCAGCAGGATTAACAGGGAAAGTTTCCCAGGTGAAAGATGCCAGTGCATTCTTCTTCAACTTCCCTACAGTTCAGGGATTTGGTAACGTTTCCGGGTTTGAATTTATGCTTCAGGACAGAACGAACGGCTCTTTAGAACAATTGGGAACAAATACTCAGGCTTTCATTGGAGAATTGATGAAACGTCCGGAAATTGCGTTCGCCTTTACAACGTATGCAGCAGGAAACCCACAATTCACGATTGAAGTTGATAATGATAAAGCCAATCAGCTTGGAGTTTCTATTACAGAATTGATGCAGACGATGCAGATTTATTACGGAAGTAGCTTTGTGTCAGATTTCAACAGATTCGGGAAATACTACAGAGTAATGGCTCAGGCAGATATTCCTTACCGTACCGACGCGAATTCTCTGGAAGGAATTTATGTTAAAAATAAATCTGGAGAAATGGTTCCTGTAAAAACATTAGTGACTTTAAAAAGAAGCTTCGGACCTGAAACAGTGACAAGAAACAATCTATTCAACGCCGTTACGATCAACGGAACTCCAAAACCTGGTTACAGTACCGGAGATGCTATTAAAGCAGTCGAAGAAGTTGCGCAGAAATCACTTCCAAGAGGTTACGGTTACGAATGGACGGGGATTACTCGTGAAGAGATCAAAACAAGCGGACAGACAGCATTTATCTTTATGTTGAGCATTTTGTTTGTGTATTTCTTATTGGCAGCTCAGTACGAAAGTTACATTCTTCCGTTTGCCGTTATTTTAACGATTCCAACGGGTATTTTCGGAGTATTTGCCTTTACAGGATTAGCTGGAATTGATAACAACATTTACGTTCAGGTAGGATTGATCATGTTGGTCGGATTATTAGCGAAAAACGCGATCCTGATTGTAGAATTTGCCGTACAAAGAAGAAATGCAGGAAGATCATTACTGGAATCTGCGCTTCAGGCTTCAAGACTACGTTTAAGACCGATCTTAATGACCTCATTTGCCTTCATCATCGGTATGCTACCATTGGTTTGGACTCAGGGAGCTTCCGCAAAAGGTAACCATTCTATCGGTATGAGTACTGTTGGTGGAATGTTGACCGGGGTTGTATTCGGAGTATTTATTATTCCTGTAATGTTTGTGATTTTCCAATACTTACACGAAAAAATGCCGAGCAGAAAAAAGAAAAGACTTCAGAGACAAAAACTGGAGCAAGAAATTTTAACTCCGGCTCACTAATAATGATTGACAAAACTTTGAGAAAACTTTAAATTAGAATTCAAACGTAAAGGTTCATTATCAACTACAAAATATTTCATATCAAATTTTCCTTTACGTTGAAAATTCAAAAAAATAGAGAAGAAACTATTCAAACTATATCATACAAAAGCAAAGCATTTTCTCCTACTAAAGATTTCTTTGCTTCAACCACTTCTCAAAGTTTTGTAATCAATTAAAAGCTTATTTAAATTATGAAAAGAATAATAAATATTATCATCACTTTTGGACTGGCTTTAGGTTCGGTCTCTTGTGTGTCAAAATTGGCATACAAGGAGCCTGAGCTTGAGCTTCCCGAAACGTTTAAATATACTGCAACAGCCGATACAGCAAGCGTTGCCAACTTGGAATGGAAACAATTTTTCAGCGACCCAATGCTGCAAAATTTAATCGAAAAAGGTATTAAAAACAATTACGATTTACAGATTGCTTTAAAACAGGTTGCTTCTTCACAGGAGAAATTAAAACAAGCAAAATATCTTCAGTATCCTGATGTGGGTTTTGGTGTTACTGCACAGATTTCAAGACCTTCTAAAAACAGTATGAACGGGCAAAGCTTAAATTTATTTTTAGGAAAAAGCTACGTTGAAGATTATAATGCAGCGTTCAATCTTTCCTGGGAAGCTGATATTTGGGGAAAAATCAAAAATCAGCAGGAAATTTCAAGAATGCAGTACCTGCAAACTTATGAGGCAACAAAAGCGATTCAAACACAGGTTGTTGCAGCAATTGCTCAGGGATATTATAATCTATTGATGCTAGACAAACAGTTGCAGATCGCCAACTCAAATTTAGAATTAAGCAAAAACACCCTCTCTTTAACAGAAAAATTATGGAAAAGCGGAGATACAACGTCTTTGGGAGTTCAGCAGGCAACCGCTCAAAAGCAGTCTACAGAATTATTGATCACTCAACTGGAACAAAATATTGCCATTCAGGAAAATGCTCTGAGTATTTTAATCGGGGAAAATCCTGGGAAAATCAGCAGAACAATTGAAATGTCTGAAACTTCTTTGCCACAAAATATTTCTGCAGGGCTTCCAGCAGCGATGGTAAGTCGTCGTCCGGATGTTCGTCAACAGGAATTAGCGTTGCTGGAATCCAACTCAGTGGTTGGGATTGCTCAAGCTAATATGTATCCTTCATTGAAAATTACAGCAAATGGAGGTGTCAACTCATTCAAATTTGATAACTGGTTTCAAATCCCGGCTTCATTGTTTGGATCTGTTTTAGGAGGAATCACTCAACCTATTTTCCAGAAAAGACAATTGAAAACAGATTTAAATGTTGCTAAAATCCAGAGAGAGAAAAACGTATTGGCTTTCCGTCAATCTGTTTTGAATGCAGTGGGTGAAGTCTCTGACGCATTAGTTTCCAATGAAAGCTTAAAAGTTCAGGAACAAAAAGCAATCGAACAGGTAGCAACGTTAAAAGACGGAATTAAAAGTGCCGAAATGCTTTACAAAGGCGGAATGGCAAACTATTTAGAAGTAATAACAGCTCAGGGAAATTCTCTACAAGCAGAACTGAACCTTGCGTCCGTAAAAAGACAGAGATTAAGCAGTATTGTAGATTTGTACCGAGCGTTAGGAGGCGGTTGGAAGTAGTAAATTAAATTATATTGTTTAATGGAATGCGGTCTTTCGGGATCGCATTTTTTGTTTTTAAATATGTATAAGCTTGATTGTGTAGTTTGTCATTCTGAACAGAACAACGTGGAGTGAAGAATCTTAAAAAACAAAGCTGAGATTCTTCCTTCGTCAGAATGATAGTTCGTATTTTTTAAACCATTAAGAACATTTAAGAAGTTAAGCTTCATTAAGAAAAATCAAATAGGTTTTTATAAGCATTGTTCTAAAAGCATAACTCTAAACTTCTTAATCAAAACCTTAATGTTTAAATTACGCATAATATTTTCAAAAAAACTGAGTAAATCCGTGAGAGAAAATTATTTTGAAATTTGTTCATCAATATAATCAATCAACCTTTCAAAATCCTCTTGGGAATATCCTAATTGTAAATAATGAATATCATCCGCTTTTCGATACCAGGTCAATTGGCGTTTTGCATATCTTCGGCTATTCTTTTTAATTTCAGAAATGGCAAAATCTAAATCCCATTCGCCATCAAAATATTTGAATAATTCCGAATAACCAACCGTTTTCAAAGCGGTCAAATCTTTAAATTCTTCTAGCCCTTTTGCCTCTTCCAACAGACCTTTCTCCATCATGATATCCACTCTCCTGTTGATTCGGTCGTACAATTCTTCTCTCGGCGCCTCAATTCCGATTCGAATCGTATTAAAATCTCTGGAATCTTGTGAAACAGCAATTTGTTCCGAATACTTTTTATTCGTCTGCCAAATGACATCAATTGCTCGCAAAAGTCTTCTGTGATTATGAAAGTCAACCACTGCAAAATATTCGGGATCTAATTCTTTTAGAATTTCCTGAAGTTTTTCAATCCCTTCGTTTTCTAGAATATCATGTAATTTTTTCTGATTTTCTTCATCAGCTTCGGGCAGATCATTCAACCCTTCAATTACTGCTTTTTCATACATCATGCTTCCGCCTACTAAAATGACGGTATTATGATCTTTAAAAAGTTCGTTGAGTTTTTTCAAGGCATCTTCCTCATATTGCCCGATTGAATAATATTCCTGAACTGAAAGGTTTCCGATAAAATGATGAGGAGCCTCCGCCAATTCCTCAGCAGAAGGCGCTGCAGTTCCGATTTCCATTCCTTTAAAAAACTGACGCGAATCGCAGGAAATAATTTCCGTATTGAAATGTTTAGCCAAATCAATTGCCAGGCTTGTTTTACCAATTCCGGTGGGTCCTACTACAGAAATCAAATTTTTCTTTTTCACAGCGCTAATTTACGAAAATGAGATAATTTGAATTTATGATTCTTGACCAGTATAGGAATCTTGAGACTGAAAGTTTAGATAAAGTAAATTTATATTTATAATAATCTTGTAGCTTTCTGTCCCCATCTTCCAGCCATTCGACTTTAGCTAAACTATAGACTTAATTGTTTATCTTTGTACGACAATAAAAAACTATGATTTTATCAATGACAGGCTTTGGTAGAGCCGAAGACGTTTTTGAAGGAAAGAAAATTACAATAGATATTAAATCACTGAACAGCAAAAGCTTTGATTTGAATATTAAAATTCCTTTGCGTTATAAAGAAAAAGAATTTGAAATCAGAAAAATTCTTAATGATAGACTCATCCGTGGAAAAGTAGACTGCTACATCAATATAGAGAACCTTGAAGAGACCAATGATGTTAAAATCAACAAAGGATTAATTGATTCTTACATTAACGAACTTCGAAATATTGCATCCGATGGACCCGATTTTGAATATCTGAAAATGGCGGTTAGACTTCCAGATGCTATCACTTCCAGACCCGATGAATTGTCTGAAGGTGAATGGGAAGCTTTAGCCAAAATTGTAAATACTGCAATTGACCGTTTTGAAGAGTTCAGAAAAACAGAAGGTAAAATCCTGCATGAAGAACTAGAAAGAAACATTCAGAATATCGATAAGTATCTGAACGAGGTTATTCCTTTTGAAGAAGAAAGAATTGTTGCTGTACGAGAACGTTATCAGAAAACATTGAAAGAATTTGAAAATGTTGACGAGACCCGTTTTTATCAGGAGATGGCTTATTTCACCGAAAAACTGGATATCTCTGAGGAAAAAGTAAGATTGACCCAGCATTTGAAATATTATAAAGAAGTAATGGACAATGAAGATTTCAACGGGAAAAAACTTGGGTTTATTTCTCAGGAAATCGGTCGGGAAATTAATACTTTAGGTTCAAAAGCTAACCATGCTCAAATTCAGAAACTGGTGGTGATGATGAAGGATGATTTGGAAAAAATTAAAGAACAGACGTTAAACGTATTATAATTTAGTTGACTGTTTTTGGTTGGTAGTTGTTGGATTTTTCTGCTATCAATCAACTAAAACCTATCAACCAACAGCCATATGGATAAAGTTATCATATTTTCAGCACCGTCTGGAAGCGGAAAAACAACATTAGTAAAGCATTCTCTGGAAGTTTTTGATGAATTGCAGTTCTCGATTTCCTGTACAACAAGACAGCCTAGAGGAAGTGAAGTTCATGCAGTGGATTATCATTTTTTGACACCGGATGAATTCAGGCAGAAAATTGCGGAAGATGCATTTGTAGAATTTGAGGAGGTGTATACGGATAAATATTACGGTACTTTAAAATCTGAAGTTGAAAAGATCTGGAATCAGGGAAAAGTCGTTATTTTTGATGTTGATGTAAAAGGAGGAATTTCCCTGAAAAAATATTTTGGAGAAAAAGCATTATCAATTTTCATTGAGCCACCTTCCATTGAAGAGTTGGAACGAAGATTGATTTCAAGAAACACAGATGACGCAGAAACCATCAAGACTCGTGTAGCAAAAGCAGAAGAAGAAATGTCTTATGCTAAAGAATTTGATAAAATCGTCATCAATACGGATTTGGACGAAGCAAAAAAAGAAATAGAAAGTTTAATAAAAAATTTTATAGAAAGAAACTAGAATAGAAGATTAGAAGTTAATAAAGAACACCGCCAATTCAGGATGAAATCTAACTTCTAATTTATAAAATCTAACTTCTATAATCAAAAACATTGAGGTTGATATGAGTACCGAAACATTAGAAAAAGCTAAATCTACAATTCCTGTAAAAGGATTTCTGGATATTAAAGATTTGGTAATTCCTCAAGGAGAAGAGCTTGTAAAAGCAATTCTTAAATTGAAAGAAGAAAAAAATGCGGTTATTTTAGCGCATTATTACCAGCCTGGAGAAATTCAGGATATTGCCGATTTCCTGGGAGACTCTCTTCAATTGGCAAGGCAGGCAAAAGATACGAATGCGGATATGATCGTATTCTGCGGAGTGCATTTCATGGCTGAAGCAGCAAAAATTCTGAATCCAACTAAAAAAGTTGTCCTTCCCGATACAATGGCGGGATGTTCCTTAGCAGACGGCTGTTCAGGAGAAGGTTTAAGAAAAATGCGTGAACAGCATCCGAATGCCTTAGTTGCAACCTACATCAACTGTAACGCTGAAACGAAAGCAGAAAGTGATATTATCGTCACAAGTTCCAACGCTGAAACTGTAATTGAAGCCCTTCCAAAAGACAGACCAATTATTTTTGCACCGGATAAAAACCTAGGGAGATATTTGTCTCAGAAAACAGGACGTGATATGATACTTTGGGATGGAAGCTGCATCGTTCACGAAGCATTTTCCATGGAAAGAATTGCAAAACAATTGGCAGAGAACCAAGATGCAAAATTGATTGCTCACCCGGAAAGTGAAGAAGCGGTTTTGAAACTGGCTCATTTTATTGGTTCTACTTCTGCATTGTTGGATTATGTACAGAAAGACGATTGTCAGAAGTTCATCATCGCTACAGAAGAAGGAATCCTGCACGAAATGAAAAAGCGTGCTCCCCACAAAGAATTGATTCCGGCTTTGGTTTTTGATGAAAGTTGTAACTGTTCAGAATGTTTCTACATGAAACGTAATACAATGGAAAAATTGTACTTATGTATGAAATATGAACTTCCGGAAATTATTATTGACGAAGAATTGAGATTAAAAGCATTAAAGCCAATCGAGGCAATGCTTGATCTTTCTAAAAGTATAAAATAAAATTAAAGCACTGTTTTTACAGTGCTTTTTCTTTTTTAAAATTTTAGCACAAAAACTTTGGTGTTTTAAAATAATTTGTACATTTGTTTAAGTAACAATGAATTTCTTAAGAAACATATCTGATATTTCTACTCCGGATTTCTCTATCCCGGAAGGAAACTTTGTTTCTATTATTGCTACAACAACTACGACTACCCCATAACGGGGTAAATTTTCACATATCATTCACATGCGTGTACTCTTTTTTGGAAGAGTAAAATTTCATTTTTCATAACTTAAATAAAATATAATGAAAGTTTTAAAATTTGGCGGAACTTCTGTCGCCAATGCCCAAAATATACTAAAGGTTGAAGATATTATAAAGAAAGAATCTCTGAAAAACAAAGTCGTTGTCGTAGTTTCTGCACTTCATGGCGTAACAGATCAATTGATAAAAGCAGCAGAATCAGCCTCTCAAAACAATGAAAATTATCTTCAGATAATTAAAAACATTGAAGAAAAACATCTGGATCTAGTCAAAGAATTAATCCCGATTTTGGATCAAAGCTCTTGGCTGAGCTTCGTTAAAAAACATTTTAATGATATTGAAGACATCTGCAACGGAATTTTTGTGTTGGGAGAATTTACAGATAGAATTAAAGATAAAATGACCTCTTATGGCGAATTTCTTTCTTCCAATATAATTACTGCAAGATTAAAATCTGAAGGACTGAATGTTCTTTGGATGAATTCTACAGAAAATATTATTACCGACAGTAATTTCACAAATGCAAAAGTACATTTTGAAACTACGGAAAAAAATCTGCTGCAGTTTTTAAATGAAAATCAAAACCAGATTATTATTGCCCCGGGATTTATTGCTAAAGACGAAAAAAGAAACTCCACAACATTAGGACGGGGTGGTTCAGATTATACTGCCTCTATTATTGCTTCCTCCATCAATGCTGATGAACTTCAGATCTGGACAGACGTTAGCGGAATGATGACCTCTGATCCCAGATTGGTTTCCGATGCAAAACCAATTCCTGAGATTTCATATTCTGAAGCCATGGAGCTTTCGCATTTTGGAGCAAAAGTCTTGTATCCTCCTACCATACAGCCTGTCATGGTAAAAAATATTGATTTGAGAATTAAAAATACTTTTGATCCTGAAGCTCCGGGAACATTAATTTCTCACAATCTGAAAAAAAATGATCCTGAAAATGAGCCAATTGCTGTTGGGATTTCAAATATGAGCAATATCGCTCTGCTGACTTTAGAAGGAAGCGGAATGATCGGAATTCCCGGGTTTTCTGCAAAGTTATTTCAATACTTAAGCAATGAAAAAGTGAACGTAATACTCATCACTCAGAGTTCATCCGAACATTCCATTACTGTTGCGATTCATGAAAAAGATATGATAAAAGCTAAAAGTGCTATCGATTCGGCTTTTGAAGACGATCTGAAACTAAAAAGGCTTGAGCCTGTAAAAATTGAAACCGGTTTATCCATCGTAGCATTAGTCGGCGAAAATATGAAAAGCCGAAGCGGTGTAAGCGCCAAAATGTTTGGCTGCCTGGGAAATAACGGCATCAATATCAGAGCAATTGCACAGGGATCTTCAGAAAAAAATATCAGCATTGTTATTTTAGAAAAAGATATTAAAAAGGCTGTTAATGTTCTACATGAAGAGTTTTTTGAATCAGAGATAAAACAGATTCACCTTTATGTGTGTGGAACAGGAAATGTGGGGAAGAAATTAATCCAGCAAATTTATGATCAGAACGAATATCTTAAAGAAAACCTTCTGATCAATTTAAGAATCGCAGGACTTTCCAACAGCCGGAAAATGACTTTTGCAGATAAAGGAATCCCGGAAAATGATTTGAATGATTTGAATGATTTGAATCAGCATGGCGAAGAAGCTTCTGTGGAAAAATTTACCAATGAAATTATTTCAAGGAATTTAAGAAACTCTGTTTTTATAGATGTGACGGCCAGCTCCGAAGTTCCGAATATGTATGAAAAATTATTAAAAAAGAGCATTGATATTGTCGCCTGCAACAAAATTGCAGCTTCTTCAGGTTTTGAAAATTATAGATCATTAAAATCTATTGCCAGAAACCACAGCTGTAAATTTTTATTTGAAACTAATGTAGGAGCCGGACTTCCAATTATCGGAACAATTAATGACCTGATAAGAAGTGGTGATAAAATAACTTCTATCCAGGCTGTTTTAAGCGGAACTCTGAATTTTGTTTTCAACAATTATAACGGCAGCAAAACCTTTTCCGAAGTTGTAGGCCAGGCTCAAAAAGAAGGATATACCGAGCCGGATCCACGACTTGATTTATCCGGAACCGACGTTGCACGAAAAATTTTGATCCTTGCAAGAGAAGCCGGTTATCCCCTTGAATTTGATGATATTGAAAATGAAAGTTTTCTTCCGGAAGAATGCATGAAAGGTAATGTACAAGATTTCTATCAATCGCTTACGAAATATGAAGACCATTTTAAAAATATCCTTGACCAAGCCAAAAATAATGGTAAGATTTTAAAATATGTGGCAGAGTTCAATAATGGAAAAGCCAAAGTCGGATTGCAGCATATTGCTCCTGAAAGCGATCTTTTTCATCTGTACGGGAAAGATAATATTGTGATCTTCAAAACTTTGAGATATTCTGAACAGCCTTTAGTGATAAAAGGTGCGGGAGCGGGTGCAGAAGTAACCGCAAGTGGCGTTTTTGCCGATATCGTTCGTTCTGTTTAAAATTTTAACTATGAGAAAAATTAAATTAAAAGCATCTGCAACTGTTGCCAATCTGGTTTGTGGGTTCGATATTTTGGGAATGGCAATTCACGAACCTTATGATGAGATGGAGCTTAAGCTCTTGGAAACCCCTGAAATTATTATCAGGCATAAGGATAGTTTCGGTTTACCGGAAAAGCCGTCAGAAAATGTTGCAGGAGTCGTTTTATTAAAAATTCAGGAATATTTAAATTTGAAAAAAGGCTTTGAAGTCATCATTAATAAAAAGATAAAACCAGGAAGCGGATTAGGTTCCAGTGCGGCAAGCGCGGCCGGAGCTGCCGTGGGAGCCAATGAATTATTGGGAAATATTTTCACTAAAGAAGAACTGGTTTATTTTGCAATGTTTGGAGAAGAACTGGCTTCCGGTGTAAAACATGCAGACAACATTGCACCTTGCATTTTTGGAGGAATAACTTTAGTTAAATCATCCAATCCTATTGATATTATTCCCCTGAATTCTCCTGATTTATTAGTAACGGCAGTTCATCCTCAGGTTGAAGTAAAAACTTCTGATGCAAGACAGATTCTGAAAAAAAATATTCTTCTGAAAGATGCAATAGAACAATGGGGAAATATTGCAGGATTAGTTGCCGGAATTCAGAATAATGATTTTGGATTAATTGGCAGAAGTCTGAATGACGTCATAGTAGAACCTATACGAAGTATTTTAATTCCGAAGTTTAGTGACATTAAAGAAAATAGTCTGGATTTAGGAGCTTTGGGCGGAGGAATTTCAGGTTCCGGGCCGTCAATTTTTATGATTTCGGAAAAAGAGGAAATTGCAAAGAACATCGCGGACATGATGAAATCTGTTTATAATGAAATCGACATTGAAAGCTTTGTGTACGTTTCAAAAATAAATCCGTCGGGAATTAAAATCATCGAAAATTAAAATTTAGCCCAATGAAGTATTACAATTTAAAAGATAAAAAAGAAGCTGTTGATTTCAAAACTGCGACCATAAAAGGACAGGGAAAAGAAAAAGGTTTATTTTTTCCTGAATTTATTCCAAAATTTGATCTGGATTTCATTGAAAATTTACATCAATATTCTGATGAAGAAATTGCTTTTCAGTGCATGAAAGATTTTATTGGAGATGAGATTCCTTCTGATATTTTAAAAAAAATCGTTTCAGAAACCATTAATTTCGAAATTCCTTTGAAAAAGATTAATGAAAATATTTATTCACTGGAACTTTTTCATGGGCCTACTTTGGCTTTTAAAGATATTGGAGCAAGATTTATGAGTCGTATTCTTTCTTATTTTCTGCGGGATGAAGATAAAAAGGTAACGGTTTTGGTTGCAACTTCAGGAGACACGGGAGGCGCAGTTGCCAATGGATTTTACCAAACTGAAAATATTGATGTTGTTATTCTTTATCCTAAAAATCGTGTGAGTGAAGTTCAGGAAAAACAATTGACTGCTTTAAGCGAAAATATTTCCGCACTGGAAGTTGACGGCAGTTTTGATGATTGCCAAAATCTGGTAAAACAGGCTTTTACGGATAAAGAAATAAATTCAGCTTTATTTTTAACCTCTGCAAATTCTATTAATGTCGCAAGATGGCTTCCTCAGCAGATTTATTATTTATTAGCGTTAAAACAATGGCAGAAACTGGAAAAAGAAAACCCTGTTATTTGCGTCCCCAGTGGGAATTTCGGCAATATTTGTGCAGGAATTCTAGCTCATTTCAGAGGGCTTCCTGCTGAACATTTTATTGCTGCCTGTAATGAGAATGATGTAGTTCCGCAGTATTTAAAAACACAAAAATTAGAATCAAAAGAAACTGTTGCTACTCTTTCGAATGCAATGGATGTCGGAAATCCGAGTAATTTTACAAGAATTTTAGAGCTTTTTGAAAATCATTTTGAAGACGTAGAAAGTAAAATTTCAGGCTATTCCATTGATGATGATACAACCTTACAGACCATCAAAGAAGTTTATGAAAAATTTAATTATTTGCTTGACCCCCATAGTTCAGTCGCTTATACAGCAATGGAACAATATTTGAAAGAAAACCCTGGCAAAAAAGGTTTTATTTTGGCAACAGCACATCCTGTAAAGTTTCCTGATGCAGTAGAAAGGGCAGCACAAATCTCTATTGAACTCCCTGAATCTTTAAAAGATTTAATGAAAAAGGAGAAAAAAAGTCTTGCAATACGACCTGACTTTGCAGAATTAAAACGAATTTTGCTTGATAAAAATTAAGAAAATATGAGCAAGATTTATCTTGAAGACGTAAAAATATATGCCTATCACGGCGTTTTACCAGAAGAAAATATTATCGGAACATATTATATTCTCAATGTGGAACTTCACACCGATTTGTGGAAAGCGGCGGAATCCGATGATTTGAACGATACTATAAGTTATGCAGACATCAACCAGATCATCCATGACGAAATGAAAATTAAATCTAAATTACTGGAACATGTAGCAGGAAGGATCATTTCTAAGATTCATGATAAATTTCCCCAGATCGATTATATTAAATTAAAAATTACGAAAACCGCTCCGCCTATGCAAGGCGAAATGAGAGGCGCAAGTATCGAACTGGAGCAGAGTTTTAAACCTAAAAATTAATTTACTTTCGTTTACTAAAATTTTATACAATTGAAAATCATCAAAATATTATTTCTAGTAGCTTTTATCAATGCTTTTGGACAAACAAACTTCGAGAGTCAGCCAGTCGCGTATAATTTTCCGAAGATAAAATCTAACATTACCATGCCGGTAACGATTCCTCTTTCGGAAATCAGCAACATGATTAATGCCTCTGTAAAAGAGCTTATTTATCAGGACGATTCTTATACGGATAATAATAATGACCAGTTCAAAGTCAAGGTATGGAAAACCCGTCCTATACGTTTGGTAGGAGGAACCAATCAAAATATTTTAATTGAAGTTCCTTTAAAGATCTGGGCTGAAAAAGGTATCGGAACATTAGGTATTTACACCTATCAAAATACAACTTTTGAAACCGTAATGTCTTTTAATACCGCATTAACTTTCCAAAACAACTGGACCATTACAACCAATACAAAACCCAATGGTTTCAGATGGGTAACAAAACCTGTTTTAGATTTTGGGAAAATTCAGATTCCGATCACGTCTATCGTTGAAAAAAATTTAATCGAACAACAGCAAAAATTCTGTAAAACCATTGATCAGCAAATGGCATCCCAACTGAATTTCCAGCAATATGCTGTAATGGCATGGAATGCTTTTTCTCAGCCCTTCAATATTTCAGAAGAATACAATACCTGGTTGAAAGTCTCTCCTATTGCCGTAAATATTACTCCGTTAAAATTTTATGCCAATCAGATCAATACCAATATTGGAATTGATATTTACTCCGAAACCTTCACAGGCACTAAACCGGAAGCTTCGCAACCTATAAAAACAGCCTTAAACTTCAGCTTCTCCCCTAGCTTGGCAGACAATTTTTTATTACAGACAACAGCCAATATTCCTTATACGGAAGCCAGTAATATTGCCAGAAAGACATTTCTGAATAAAGAATTCGATATAAGAGATTCGAAGGTGAAAATTACCGACATCAGAGTGTACGGAATAGATGATAAAATTATGATTGAAGCTCAAACTGAAGGCTATGTAAAAGGAACCTGTATTATTTCAGGAATTCCGGTATATGATGAGGTCAAAAAGAAAATTGTCCTTTCACAAACCAAATTCAAACTTAAAACTTCTAATTTTTTACAGAAAACAGCATCTGTATTATTTCAGGGAAAAATCGTAAAAATGATAGAAGAGGAATATGGGATTCCTACACAAGACCTTGAAAACAGCTCGAAAAAAAGTATTGAAGGAGCTTTCAACAAAGAATATTACAAAGGGTTGAAAATGAACGGAAAAGTTTTTAATTTGAAGCCCAGCAGTATTCTTATGAATCCTTCAGGAATCACAGCAGTAATTGATACTAACGCAACTTTAAAGCTTATACTGAACGGAATTTAATGATTATAAAACTATAACCCAATGAAATATTTACAGATTGTAGACAGACACAAAGCATCCAAAGGAACAAGATTTTTAAACTATATTATTGACGGAATTTTCGGATATATCTTAGTACTGCTCTTTTTCGGACTCTTATTGATTATTTATTCTTTTATTTCAGGTTCTACGCTGATTGAAGTAGGTACTTCCATGCAGAATATAAATCCGCTTTTAGACAGAATCATTACACTGGGATGCTGTACAATGTTTATGTTCTTAATTGAAACCGCTACAAAAGGCAGGAGTCTAGGAAAACTAATCACCGGAACCCGGGTAATTATGATCGACGGATCTAAGCCTACAATAGGAAATTACTTTTTGAGAAATATCATCAGGATGCTTCCTTTAATCGATCAACTTTCTTTTTTAGGCGAGAACGGATTCCATGATAGCTGGAGTAATACAAGAGTAATTAACATTAAAGATTATGAAGCTGAAAATCAATTAAAAAACGATATAAACAGCATTGGCACGAAAGAAATTGCCTGAAAACTTTTGTTGAAAAATAAATTTTACTATATTTGCACACCTCAAAAATGGTAAATGGTACTTTGGCCGAGCGGCTAGGCAGTGGTCTGCAACACCATCTACAGCGGTTCGAATCCGCTAGGTACCTCCAAAAACTCAAATCTTAAGATTTGAGTTTTTTTGTTTAGTACTGGTCCGAATATCCAATCTGACTAAAAGACAATTCCATCTCTCCCATTGATCTTAATTAGAATATTCTTATAAATGAAATTTAAAAATATTTATCATTTAACTTCTTCTTTGGAGTCCAGGTCTTTTTTCTTAGGATCCATATATTTTTTGTAATGGGGAAAATCATAACCGTAATACCCGAATCCTGATCTGTTGCTACTCTTCCGAAGAAATAGGTACAGGCAAACGGTAAAAAACATGAGTAATACAAACAGTAAAATCAGTTTGATGAATGAATAATCAAATAAGTCCATGGCAAGTTTTTTAGTTTATACAAATCTACAAAAATAAAAATGCTATAAAAAACTAAAAAATTAGTTTTTTTAAGTTTTTTTTTCATTATAAAATCAAAAAAAATGTAAAAAAATCACCAAAAACAGATTTATAATTATTTCATTACTTTTTGACTTAATACAATATATTTTTCACCAAAAGGTTCATATAAAAACACAAAACCTATTGTTTAAAGCACTTTTAAGCATATTTTTCAGGAATAAAAAACAAGGCTTTTATTTTCTATCCAGAAAAAGTGAAATAAGTATCAAAATAACACTACAAATATTGAACAATAAAGCAATTTACAATCTAGAATTCACTTTTTTACAACCAAAAATTTCAAGTATCATTTTTCTTCATCCTACTAATTTTAACACTTATTAACATTATTTGGCTTTATAATTGAAATTATCATTACAACAATTGATAAATCTTTGTCAATAAAAAATTGAATTATGAAAAAGATAGTGTTAGCAAGTTTTTTGTCAGTATTTTTAATGACAGCTTGTAAAAAGGATGATCAAGTCGCTGAAAAATCTTTGGAACAGCAGAAAATTGAATTCCAGATGAGACAGCTAGAAATTGAAAAACAGAAATTAGCTATTGAAAAAGAAAAAATGGCTTACGAAGCTCAGAAGCAAGCAGACAGCATTGTTGAAGCTAAAAAAGCAAAAGCAGCCACTTCAAGTAATTCAAAACCTCAGATAATAAGAGAGAGAACCATATACAGAGAAAGTTCAGGTTCAAATGGAAGTTACGCCAATAATGGAAGCAGTACGGCTTCACAAGGAACTACTCAGAAAAAAGGGATGAGTAAGGCAGCAAAAGGAACCATCATTGGTGCAGTAGGGGGTGCAGCAGCCGGTGCAATTATCGCTAAGAAAAATAGAGGACTTGGTGCCGTAATTGGCGGAGTTGTAGGGGGTGCAACTGGTTATACCATCGGTAGAGCAGGTGACAGAAAAGATGGTCGGGTTCAGCCAAAATAATTATTGTTTTTTCAATAACATTAAAAGATTGCTTATTTTTAAGCAATCTTTTTTTATGATTTTAATTTTACTTTCGACAATTTTAATTACTCCGGTTTTAATCGGTTGGGGAAGAATTTCAGAATATCTATTAACTCCTTTATTCGAAGGGATTTCTGGAAAATTATTTTCCGGAATTTTAGCCGTTAGTTTGATCTGGACAATTCTTTGCTTTTTTATTCCTTTAAATATTTATATTGAAATCCCTACTCTTATTTTGGGATGGATTTATTTTATTAAAGATAAATTATACAGAGAATTTACTCTACTTTCAAAAAAAGATTCATTATTAATTTCAGTTACTTCATTGATCATTATATTTTGTGGTTCTTTCTATCCTTTTATTTTGGATCATTTTGGATACTATGTACCTACTATAAAATGGCTGAGAGAGGCTGGATTAATCAAAGGGATTTCAAATCTTGATTTCACACTTGGACAAATGTCAGTCTGGCATATCTTCCAAGCAGGTTTCTCAAATTTCTCAGATCCGTTTTTAAGAATAAATTCGATCTTATTAATTGCTTACCTTTTATATATTATAGAAAGAAAAAACTGGATTCACTTATGCTTTATTCCCGTTTTTTTATTGTTTACACAGTCTCCAAGCCCGGATTTACCGGCAATTATATTCTCTCTGGTTATCTTAAATGAGATTTTACGAGAAAACAAAAATTTCTCGCTTTTATTTACTTATTCTGTTTTTGTTTTTTCAATTAAACCCACTACGATCTGGCTTCCAATCTTATGTATCTTATATTTTATTTTTATAATAAAATCAAATGCTAAACAGCTTATTTCAGGAGTGGGAATTCTTATTTTATACATCTTCAAAAACATCTACACTTTTGGATATCCGGTTTTCCCTATCGCCATAGGAAATTTGGGGCTCGATTGGCAGCCTAATCATGAAATCTTAAGGAATTCTTCTCAATATGCTCTTCAAAAAACATATGACATGCAATATTCTTATATGGAAATCCAGCAATTTTCCTCATTTGAATATATTAAAAATTGGTTGTTCATAGATGGAATAAAGTCAATAATTAATATTCTTTTTATTTTAAGCTTAATTGTATTCTTTGTTTTTACAATCATCAAAAAAAACAGAGTTATTACTTTACTTTTTATTTCAATCCTTATTAAGAGCTTTCTGATTCTATCATTTTCTGCTCAATACAGGTTTTTCATAGATGTTTTTTTTGTAGTTTTTTTTGTAGTTTTTCTCAACTGTTTCAATCAAAAAAGATCCATCGTTTTTTTTTCAACAACAGTGTTATTTTCAATAGCATTTTTATCTTTTCCGAATATTCTTAAAAGATACATACCCAGCTTTAGCCTAGGAAGTACTATGGGAAAATTTAAAACTGACCAGTTTTACAAACCTTTAGTTTATGAAGCTACTGAATTCAATACTTTTAAAATCGGAAATTTAAATTTCAATATTTCAAAAAAATATCCGCTCAACTACAACACTCCCCTTCCTGCTATTTCCGAAGGCTATGTTTTTGAGTATATAAAAGCCGGAATTTTCCCGCAGCTCATTGATGAGACCAATATCAAAAGTGGATTTATCTGGAAAAAATTAAATTCGAAGGAAAAAAATGAAGCGGAAAACGTAATCAATTCTATCAACAATCTGTATAAACAGAAGTAATTTATGAGCCTTTTTATCTGAAGAAAAAGCCGTAAATTTGTATCATGTTAAATACTTTAGGTAATCTTCTCAGTCTTACAACATTTGGAGAGAGTCATGGCTTGGCTTATGGTGGAATCATCAATAATTTTCCGGCAGGTTTAACGGTTGATTTCGATAAAATTCAATATGAATTGGATCGCAGAAAGCCCGGACAATCCGCAATTGTAACTCAGAGAAAAGAAAGTGACGCCGTTCAGTTTCTTTCAGGAATTTTTGAAGGAAAAACCACCGGAACTCCCATTGGTTTTATTATCGAAAACGAAAATCAGAAATCAAAAGATTATGACCATATTGCTAACTCGTATCGTCCGAGTCATGCAGACTTTACGTATGATCAAAAATATGGTCTAAGAGATTATCGCGGCGGAGGAAAGTCATCAGCAAGAGAAACCATGAACTGGGTGGTTGCCGGAGCTTTAGCAAAACAGCTTCTATCAAGTATTGAGATCAATGCTTATGTTTCTTCAGTGGGCGAAATTTTCTGTGAAAAACCTTACCAGGCTTTAGATTTTTCTAAAACCGAAAGCAATGAAGTTCGTTGTCCTGATGCTGAAACGGCAGAAAAGATGATCGAAAGAATTAAAGAAATTAAAAAAGAAGGCAATACAATTGGCGGAACAATTACATGCGTGATCAAAAATGCTCCCGTGGGAATTGGTGAACCTGTTTTTTCAAAACTACAGGCAGAATTAGGCAAAGCAATGCTGAATATCAATGCAGCAAAAGGTTTTGAATACGGAAGTGGATTCTGTGGTGCAAAAATGACGGGAAAAGAGCATAACGATCTTTTCAATGAAGATTTCACTACAAAATCTAATCTTTCCGGTGGAATCCAGGGTGGGATTTCAAATGGAATGGATATCTATTTCCGTGTAGCTTTCAAGCCAGTGGCTACTATTTTAAGGCCTCAGGAAAGTGTAGATAAATTTGGGAATCCAGCCATTGTAGAAGGAAAAGGGCGCCACGATCCTTGTGTTCTCCCAAGAGCAGTTCCCGTAGTGGAAAGCTTAGCCGCATTTGTTTTAGCGGATTTATTTTTGATTAACAAAACAAGAAATATTAATAATTTTTAAAATATAAACAGAGTAATGGAAAATTACTGGGCTCAAGGAATTTCTTATGAAGAATATATTCAAATCGCAAAAGAAAGATTAGAAAATCCTTCCACTCAACAGGAAATTGACTATAAACAATACTATGAACTGGGGCTTCAAAGAATGGACAGAACTTTAAAAAAATACGTTCCTGATGAAGAACAGTTGAAAGAACTGGCTGCTAAAAATTTTGACGGAAAAATTTTAATCATTTCCGAAGCATGGTGTGGTGATGCAAGCGCAACAGTTCCTGCTTTAGTTAAATTTTTTGAAGGTCATAATGAAGTGAAAATCTTCCTGAGAGACAGCGATAAAAGTTTAATCAATCAGTTCTTGACCAATGGAACTGAATCTATTCCTAAAGTTATTATTTTAGATAAAGACTTCAACGTAAAAAATTCATGGGGACCTCGTCCAAAATATGGAAAAGAGTTACTTATGAAACATAAGGCTGATCCTGAAGGTTATCCAAAAGAAAGTTTTTATAACGATCTTCAGCTATATTATTCAAAAAACAGAGGAAAAGACGCTGTTCAGGAAATTTTAGATCTTCTTTAAAATATAGCTTATTCTAATATTCAGAAGATATAAAGATATCAGTATTTCAGGTAAATTAAACAAGTAAAACTCATGAAAAAAAACATAATTTATCTTGTATTAATCATCATCATTGGTGTAATTGCATTCGTTCCGGGAGTGAAAGAAAAATTACAGGATACTTTTTTCCCGATCGCTACGATTGAAAATGCCGTTCATGTAGGCGAAGAAGATTATGATATTGATTTACAGGGAATCAATGTTCCGAGTACTAATCTTAAAGCTTTCAAAGACAAGGCTGTTTTTCTTAATTTCTGGGGAACATGGTGCCCTCCATGCAGAAAAGAATGGCCTTCGATCCAGAAACTGTATGACGCTAAAAAGGATAAGGTCAGTTTTGTTTTAATAGCGATGAACGATCAGGAAGATGCTGTAAAAAAATTTTTGAAAGAAAACAACTACAACGTTCCTGTTTATATTGCACAGAGTCCTATTTCTGAAAAACTTCTTCCTAAAGTTTTTCCTACTACTTATCTTTTGGATAAAAACGGAAGAATCATCATCAAAGAAGATGCTTCAAGAGATTGGAATTCAGAATCTGCACATCAGTTTATCGATAGCACTATCAAATAATTTTAACTAAATTTTATATCTATTTGGTACAAAGTTTGTGAAATATACACAGAGTTAAAATTATTTTAAACTATAAACACAAAATGAAATATTCGAAACTGAATCTTGCAAAAGAAGCTATCAATCACAAAGGCTTCATCAAAAAGATCCCTGATATTTTCAGAATGATAAAAATGTGGAGAAAAGGAGCATATCCCATGAAATCTCTTGATATTATTCTTCCTCTATTAGGTGTTCTTTATATACTTTCACCCATTGATCTTCTTCCTGAAGTAGCAATACCTGTTTTGGGAGTAATGGATGATCTTGCGGTTTTATATCTTGTAATTCCAAAGCTCATTAAAGAGGTAGATAAATTTTTACTTTGGGAAGCCCAACAAAAATACAGTACCGGAGAAACAAAGATTATTGATGCAGAAATAATAGAATAGAAAACATTCCCGATTGGGAATGTTTTTTTATTAAGATGAATTGTTATTCTAAACAAAGCAAAAGCGGAGTGAAGAATCTGCTGGCACAATGCAGATTTCTCCTTTCGTCGAAATGACAAGCTCAAATTTCATCCTAATAAATAATGTTTCTAAAAATAACGGAAATCAGGATTTAAGATTTACTGTTGGTTTATATGATAAAATGGTATTTGAATTTTCCCATTTCGTTTTCAAATCCTTAAATTTGCACCATCTAATAAAAAATAATGGAAAGTAAAAAAGAATTCTTTTTAGAGTGCTACAAACTGGGCATCATTAAATTCGGAAGATTTACATTAAAAAGCGGTATTGAAAGTCCGTTTTATGTAGATTTAAGACCGTTGGCTTCAGATCCTAAAATTTTGAAAAGCCTGGCTAATTATTTATTGGAAATGCTTCCTTTGGATAATTTCGATTTAATCTGCGGGGTTCCTTACGCTGCACTTCCTATGGCTACAGCAATGTCTTTGGAAAGCTACATTCCGTTAATTATTAAAAGAAAAGAAGCAAAAAATTATGGCACAAAGAAACTGATCGAGGGAATTTATCAGAAAGGGCAAAACTGTCTTTTGGTAGAGGATGTCATCACTTCAGGAAAATCTTTGATCGAAACTATCGCAGAAGTAGAACAGGAAGACCTTAAAGTTGCAGATATCGTTGTTGTTCTTGACAGAGAGCAGGGCGGAACACAACTTTTGGAAAGCAAAGGGTATAAAGTACACACGCTTTTCAATATTTCAGAAGTTTGCGAAATCCTTCAGGAAAATGGGGAATTATCTGATGAAGAAGTAAAAAGAATTCAGGATTTTTTACAGGGAAACCATATTCAGTTTGAAGAAAAGACAAAATCTTCTTATGAACAAAAACTAAGCAGTACACAACATTCTGTTTCTAAAAAATTATTGGAAACCGCGATTGCTAAACAATCGAATCTAATTGCTTCTGCTGATGTTACGACCACTCAGGAATTATTAGATCTTGCTGATAAAGTTGGACCGCATGTTATTGCCTTAAAGACTCATATCGATGTTATTTCTGATTTCGAGTATGAAAAAACAATTACTCCATTAAAAGCATTAGCTGCAAAACACAACTTCTTATTGATGGAAGACAGAAAATTTGCAGACATAGGAAATACTCAGGAACTTCAGTTTACAAGCGGAGTTTTCAAAATTACAGACTGGGCAGATTTTGTAACTTCTCAGGTAATTGGTGGTTTTGAATCTCTAGACTGCTTCAAAAATGTAGGGGTAGTTGCAATTATCGGAATGTCTTCCAAAGGAACTTTAACTACAAGCAGCTATAGAGAAGAAGCCTTAAAAGTAGCTTTATCTCATCCTAATGTAATAGGAGGAGTTTCTCAGAATACAATTCCTGAAGAATTATTATTATTCACTCCGGGTGTGAATCTGGCTGATTCGGGTGATGGAAAAGGACAGCAGTACAACACACCGGAACATGTATTCAGAACTCTTCACACTGATTTCATTATTGTAGGAAGAGGGATTTATAAAGCTAAAAATCCTGAACAGGCTGCCATCACTTATAAAAATGAAGGCTGGAAAGCTTACTTGAATTCTTTATAAGAAACAATTCAAAATATTTTTAACCACAAGAGATACAAAAGAACTTAGGTCTATTATATCTTTTGTGGTTAATTTTTTATCAATTCCTTACTCAAATCTTTACGAAATCTATTCAAAATAAGTTATATTTGGTGCTTTATCAGGAATATTGAAAAGAATTAGTATTTGTCTTATTTTGTTTTTAGGTGTTGTAGAGATTTCTGCACAGAAAGACAGTATATCTGTTGAAGCCAGGCTATCTGTAGATCATAAAACATTAACAGTAAATCAGGAATTGGTCTATTTTAACCATTCCGAAAAAGAACTGGACACTATAAAACTGCTAAACTGGATTTCTGCTTATCATAAAAGAGGAACTTCTTTAGTCTACAGAAAATTGGAAGACCGGAATACTGATCTTCATTTTGCTAAAGATGAACAACAGGGAAAGCTTTTAAACTTACAGATTAAAAGTTCTGGTCAGGAAATCCCCGTTCAAAATCTCTCTGATGAAAATCTTTTCCTGCCTTTGCAACAAGCACTGAAACCGGGAGAAAAAATAAAACTACAACTGCAGTATCAATTGCAGCTTCCTGATCTAAAATTTACAGGATACGGGACGTCCGATAATAATGTAGTTTTAAAATATTTCTTTATTGTTCCCGATCACTTTGATCTGGATAATAAGCATCCAAAAAAATATCATGATATTGAAGAATCTGTAAACTTCAATACATTTTGGGATATTAATCTCGCAGCGGAAACAAAATATTATATCCAAAGCAACATCACCCAATCTTCAAATGGGCATTTCACCGGTGATCTTGATACTGATCCTGAATTTATTCTTTCTAAAAAAGAATTTCCGGTGATCAACATCAATTCCGATGACCTTAATACCGAAATTAAATTCGGGTACAATCTGAGTCCTCAGGAAAAAGAAAACCTGGAATTTTTCTTACCTCTTCATTTAAGATTTATCAAAGAGAAACTCGGATTTATTCCTGAAACACTTTTTATTTCTGAGAAGTTCAGAAATAAGGAAGATTTCTTCGGGAATAACGATATTAGTGTCTGGAAGTTTAATTTTCCTCTTTTTACGGATGCTGAAAAAATAGATTTAGATTATTTTGGAATTATTGCGAAGAAAATTCTTGACGAAACCATCATAACCAGCAAACAGGATAATCATTGGTTTAAAAACGGTTTAAAGTCTTATTTAGAAATTCAATACTTAAATAAATTCTATAAAGAAACCAAACTTTTAGGAACCCTTCCTGAAACTAAAATTTTTGGAGTAAAGCCTTTAAAACTATTCCATGCTTCCAAGGTGAAATTGGTTGACCGTTATGGTATTGCCTACCAATATATCATGTCGCAGAATCTTGACCAGAAAGTTGATGAAAAATTCACGGTTTTGAGCAACTTTAATGATATGGCCATCAGTAGTTTTGAAACAGGAAGTCTATTCAACTATTCTGCTGATAAAATGGGATATGAAAATTTTAATATCCTTTTAAAAGATTTTATACTAAGAAACCAACATCAGAAGGTTGATCCCAGAGATTTTTTAAAAGAACTTGCTGAAAAAGATGAGAGAACAGAATATCTGGCTGATTTTCTGGAGCATAAAAACAGAGTTAATTTCAAATTAAAAAGATTACAGAAAGAAAATGATACACTGAATATTAAAATTCATAAGAATACATTTTCAAATATCCCTGTAAAATTAAAAACGGAAGATAAAGAAGGAAACAAACAAGAATACTGGGTCGAAGCTGAAGAGAATGCAAAAACAAAAACTTTTTCGCTTCCTGCAGATGATATTTACAAAATCACCCTGAATGAGGACTATATATTTCCCGAGTCTAAATACAGAGATAACTACCTGTATGCCAAAGGATTTTTCTCTAATACAAAGAAAATTAAATTCAAATTTATAAAAGATATTCCCAATCCGGAATTCAATGAAATATATATAAGTCCTAAGATCAGATTTAATAATACTTACGATAAATTTTTATTTGGAGTCAACTTTAAAAACCAGTCATTTTTTGACCAAAAATTCCTGTATTCATTTACTCCGATGTACAGTTCCGGAACAGGAAAAATGACAGGTTCAGGAGCAATTTCCTATTCTTTTTTACCTGCTGAAAGCATTATCCGAAGTCTGACTTTCGGAGTTTCGGGTTCGTATTTTCATTACGACTATAATCTTGCTTATCGCAAATTATCTGCTTTCTCCAATATTAATTTCAGAAAAAATCCAAGAAGTACAGTGGGAAGAAGTTTAGCTTTTTCATACAATTATTTCGAAAGAGATCTCAGTCCTGCGATGATTGCCAAAAAAGATTATGACAAATACAATCTTTGGAGTCTTGGATATGGATATAGCGACAGCCAGATGATTCATGAGAAAAGTTTAAGCATCAGTACTCAGGGAATGGAAGATTTCAATAAAATAACTGCAGAGGGTTTTTACCGATGGGAATTTGCTCCTAAGCAAAAATTAAGTTTACGATTATTTGCAGGGTATTTTGTAAGGAACGATACCCGAAACAGTACATTCAACTATGGAATTTCAAGAGTTTCCAATTATTCATTTTCCTATACACTCTTAGGTGAAAGTGCCAGTAGCGGAATTTTATCCCAGCAGTTTATTTTAGCAGATGGTGGCTTCAAATCTTTCCTACCCGGAAGCGTAAACCAATGGATCACTTCTTTCAATGTAGATTCCAGTGTCTGGAAAATTTTCCATGTATATGCAGATGCCGGATTTTATAAAAACAAAAACCGACCGACTCAATTTATCTGGGACAGTGGAATAAAAGTGAGGGTAATTCCTGATTTTCTTGAGGTATTTTTCCCTGTACAGTCTTCGTTAGGTTTTGAACCTTCTTTTAAGGACTATGCAAAACGTATCCGATATACTTTGGTTCTCAATCTGGGATCTATTATTAATGCTGCGAGAAGAGGATGGTATTAACTGATACAATAAAAAAGAGCTGTCAAATGACAGCTCTTTCAGTATAATTTTCTGTTAAAATTAATCTTTCAAAATTTTCTGAGAAACCGCTTCATTGTTTACAGTACCTGTAACGATATAGTTTCCTTTTGCCAAATCAGCAACATTTAAAGTTCCGTCAACTTTTACAGAGGCAGTTTTCACTACCTGTCCGAACATATTGTAAACTTTTACATTTTTTGCCTCAGCTCCAAAAACAATTTCGTTATTTTTTACAAAGGTGTTTTTTACAAAAAGAGATTTTTCTTTTCCGAAATCTGCAACAGCTAATGAGCCACTAGAAGAGTTTTGAGGAGTTGGAGTTCCCGCAGTAAAATCAGCTGCATTATTGTTTGTATCTAATCCATTTGTTCTACTTATAGATGTAGTGTTCGAAGGTGCAGGTGCAGGTGCAGAACCTTCAAACCAAACAGCTGTAGAACCATAACCAACAAAGTCTATAATATTAGAATCTGTAGCAGAAGCAACTGGGGTACTATTTGATGTTAAAAAAACCTTTCCTGCAGTTGCAGACATATTAAGAACATTTGTAGTTGGAGCAAAATCCACAGTTGGCAAAGGAGCTCCAACAGAATTCGAAGTCGTTCCTTCTCCAATTAAAAATGTTTGCCCTGGGTTTAAGGTAATATTAGGTAAGGCTTGAATATTTGAAGCACCAACAGCACTCGTAGATGTAGCTGAAGAATATTGAAGATATGCACCAGTTAACGTAACTGGTGATGTTCCTTTATTAATCAACTCAACATAATCTTGATTAAGTACAATACCAGCACTTGTTCCACCACCACCACCATACACTTCATTAATCACAATCTGTGCATTCATTACTGCAGATACAGCAACAATTCCTAAAACAGTAAATATTTTTCTCATAATTTAATTTTTTAATTATTTATAATTTATAGCACAAAATTACATCATTTTTTTAATCAAAAGCAATAATTGGATTAATTTTTTGTTAATACTACTAAAACCCCAAGTATAAGTATTTTTTTAGCTATTTTTACCAATTATTTTTAAAGAATTGCGGAATTATCTTTTAATATTCGTATTGTTTTTTACGGGCATATTCCAGGGAAATGCGCAGATTTTTTCGTGGAAAAATCCTAACCTGCCCAAAGACACTTTAAAAAAAGACAGCATTCTCTCCGCAAAGAAAGACAGCATCATTGCGGCCAAGCTGGAACAGGATATTTTTGCAAAAGACACGCTAGATTTTGTAAGAACCAGCAACAGAATTCTTGTAGATGAAGCCGTTTTAGCTAAAAATGACAAAAAGAGATTTTTAGGGGAACTAAATTCCAAAGGTTCTATTATCCGTGGAATTACTTTTGGTAACAACCAGGGACAGTCTGTGCAGAGTTCTATGGACCTTCAAATCTCAGGAAGACTTTCTAAAGATGTTACAATTTTAGCCAGTATTTCTGATCATAACCTTCCTATTCAGGCCGATGGATATACTCAAACCCTGGAAGAGTTTGATAAGATCTACATGCAGCTAAATATAAAGGATAAATCTATTCTTAGAGCAGGACATCTGGATCTAGCAGAAACCAAAAATTATTTTGCTAAATACCAAAGAAGAAGCATGGGACTTCAATTCCAGACCGAAATGGGAAAGGAAAATAAAACCTTTGTGGATGTTTCCATGGGCGTAGCGCGAAGTGAATTCCACAGGGTCCGTTTTCAGGGGGTGGAAGGAAATCAGGGACCTTACCGATTAACCGGGAAAAACGGAGAACAGTTTATTACCCTGATTTCAGGTTCTGAACAGGTCTTTATTGATGGTATTTTAATGAAAAGAGGGGAAAACCAGGATTACATCATCAATTATAACACCGGTGAAGTTACTTTTACCAGTTTCAGACCTATTTTCCAGCAAAATTTCATTACCATTTCCTATAACTATACCAATAGAAATTACTCCAGATACTTATTTACCGGAAAGATAGAACATGCAAGAGAAAAACTTAAACTAGGATTGAACTGGTTCATGGAAAATGACAATAAAAATGCTCCTCTTGCTCTTAATCTCTCCAAGGAAGATGAACAAATTTTAGCAGATGCAGGAAATAATCCTGATTTAATGTATGCCCCATCAGGAGTTGTCACCGAATATGACGTAAACAAAATTCTATACCGGCTGAATCCTAATGGGAATTATTATGAATTTTCAACAGATCCCAATGAAACCCTTTATCAGGTATCTTTTACGTATTTCGGAGCCAACCTTGGAGATTACAAACTTACTCAGACTACCAACAACGGACGTGTTTTTGAATATGTAGGAACAAATTTAGGAGACTATAGAGCCGTAAGAAAACTGCCTTCTCCTGAAAAATCCCAGGTATACTCATTAAATTCTGAATATGCACTTAAAGACGGTAAAATAGGAGCCGATTTTTCATTGAGCAACTATGACGTCAACTTATTCTCCTCAAAAGATTCAAGGCTGAATACAGGATATGCATGGCGTATATTCGGAAACAAAATTTTTAAGAAAAATAACTGGAGTGGTACCCCAACTTTTGAATATCAGTATATTGATAAGCAATTCCATATTTTAGACCGCATCAATGATGTGGAATTCTCCAGGGATTTCAACTTGGCACAGGAATTCAGCGGAAGAACTCAAAACAGGTTTATCTTCAGCTTTTTAAATAAATGGAATAATAAATCGACTTTAAACTACCGCATCAATTACCTGGATGAACAGGATTCTTATAAAGGAATTAAAAACGATCTAGATTTTTCTTGGATTAAGGGTAAATTTTTAACAAAAGGAAATTTATCGTACCTGGATACCAAAGCAACACTTCAGAATACCAAATTTATAAGAGGAGGAGCTTCTACAGAATTCACCGGCCAGAAAGGAAGCTGGGCTGTAGGAGGAAGTATGGAGCACAATGAGAAAACATACAATGATACTCAGCTTATGGATGTCACCAGTTTCAGTTGGAGAGAACTTTTTGTCCAAAAGAAAATCGGAGACAGTACCAGAACCAAACTGTTGGCAAAAGTATACATGAGAGGCAATGACTCTGTGCGTGATAACCGTCTTCAAAGTATGAATAATATTTTAGGATTCATGGCGGAAAGCCAGATTATTAAAACAGAAAAAACAACACTGAATGCTTTGCTGCATTACAGAAAGTTTTTCTATCAAAATCAGGAGCCGAATGTAACCCAGAACAATGATTTTGTTGTCGGAAACATTCTTTATAATCAGCAGCTTTTCAGAAACGGAATGCGTCTGCAGGCATTTTATGAATTAGGAAACGGACAGGAGGCCCAAAGAGAATTTCAGTATATAAAAGTAACGGACGGACAAGGTATTTATAAATGGACTGATTATAACGGGGATGGCGTTCAGCAGCTTGATGAATTTGAGATTGCGGAATATTCGGATTTGGCACAATATATCAGAGTATATACCAATTCTGTACGCTATCTTCCGTCTAATAAAAACAAGCTTCAGTTAGCATTATTTGTCAATCCTGCCATCGTTTTTAACTCCGAAAATAAATTTTTAAAACGCTGGAATTTTAATATTTCCTTGAATTCACAAAATTCATTTTATAAAAAAGATAAAGTATTAGTGCTCAATCCTTTTGAGAAGAATGATAATCAGATTCTTAAAAATCAAAACATCTTAACGTCTGTACAGTTCAACCCTACTGAAAAATCCGGCTGGAACGGAAACTATCGTTTTATCTCGAACGATAACCTCATCAATGCCAATTTCAGTAATGAGGAAAGGGAGCAAACTTCCCATTTCTTGAATATCGGATATTGGTTTAATAAAGAGTTCAGGGTAGATTGGGAAAACTCTGTCCATGATATTAAAAATTCCTCCCAACTATTTGCAACAAGAGACTATCGCTTAAATAATTTTGAAACAAAGCCAAAAGCAACCTATAAATTTACAGATGCTATACAGGCGGAGCTTTCTTCTGCTTACAAAGAAAAACAGAGAGTAGATGGTGAAGAATTATTAAAAGCCTTCGACGTTACCGGAACAATCCAATGGGAGCGTAAAAAAACATCTATCAGAGGGAATTTTTCATTCATTAATAACGATTTTACAGGAAACAATTTCAGTATTGTGGGAAATCAAATGCTTGACGGACTAAAGCCTGGCAAAAACCAGGTTTGGAGTGTATTTATCCAGCAGGCAATCAACTCTTTCCTTCAGCTAAATTTAACTTACGAAGGAAGAAATTCAGGAGACAGAACCATTCATATTGGAAGTATGCAAGTAAAAGCATCTTTTTGAGTTGTTAAGATGTTAAATTGCTAAGTCGTTAAGATTGATAAAAAAAATCTTTTAATATCTTTAATATAAAGTAAAAATTTAACAGACAACAATAAGAAAATATGTATACCTACTCATTTGAAAAATTAGATGTTTGGCAGAATGCAAAAAGTTTAGTAAAAGATATTTACAAAATTACAAGAACATTTCCGGATGAAGAAAGGTTCGGAATTACCAATCAAATCAGGAGAGCCACAACAAGCATTACTGCGAATATTGCGGAAGGATTATATAGAAATACTGCAAAAGACAAATTAAAGTTCATCAATATTTCATACAGTACAAGTATTGAGGTAATTAATTTTTTAATTCTCTCTTTTGATTTAGAATTTATTCCTGAAGAAAAATATATAGAATTAAGAGAAAAAGCTGAAAAAATCACCAATCAACTTAATGCATTGTATCATTCACTTAATACATAATTGTTAAGCCGTTAATACTTTGAAGAAAATGATTGTAACAATAAAAAATAGCGACTCAACGATTCTACAATTTAACGACTTAACAATTTAGCAGTTTCACAACTCAACAACAAATTCCGTATCTTTGCGCCATGATAAAAATAGGCAACATAGAACTGCCGGAATTTCCGCTTTTGCTGGCTCCGATGGAAGATGTAAGTGACCCTCCGTTCAGAAGGTTATGCAAAATGCATGGTGCAGATTTGATGTATTCAGAATTTATTTCTTCTGAAGGCTTGATTCGTGATGCCATCAAGAGTAGAAAAAAGCTTGATATTTTCGATTATGAAAGACCTGTCGGAATTCAGATTTTCGGAGGTGATGAAGAGGCAATGGCCATGTCTGCAAGAATTGTGGAGACAGTAAATCCTGATTTGGTTGATATCAATTTTGGATGCCCTGTAAAAAAAGTGGTTTGTAAAGGAGCAGGAGCAGGAGTTTTAAAAGACATCGATCTTATGGTTCGCTTGACCAAAGCCGTGGTAAGCTCCACTCATCTTCCTGTAACGGTAAAAACACGTTTAGGATGGGACAGCACTTCTATTAATATTGATGAGGTTGCTGAACGTCTTCAGGAAACCGGTATCAAAGCATTAACAATCCATGCAAGAACGCGTGCCCAAATGTATAAAGGTGAAGCCGATTGGGAACACATCTCAAGAATCAAACAAAATCCGAATATTGAAATTCCAATCTTTGGAAACGGAGATATCGATTCTCCTGAAAAAGCTTTAGAATATAAACAAAAATACGCATGCGACGGAATCATGATCGGTCGTGCTGCGATTGGTTACCCTTGGATTTTCAACGAAATCAAACACTTCTTTAAAACAGGAGAGCATTTGCCTGCTCCAACTATTGAAGACCGATTATTAGCTGTTCGTCAGCACGCGGAATGGAGTGCAGAATGGAAAGGCGAAAGATTAGGTCTGGTTGAAATGAGACAACATTACAGTAATTATTTCCGTGGGGTTCCTCATTTCAAGGATTTCAGGAAGAAATTCCTGGAAGTTTTCACTTTAGAGGAAATGGATGCATTAATTAAGGAAACTCAAGAGTTTTACAACGAATATTCTGCTCAACAAGCATAAAATAAGCCCCATCAAATTGATGGGGTTTATTTGTATTTAAAGAAGAAATATCTTTTTATTAATATCCTTCCGAAGCAGACTGGTTTTTAATTAAGGCCAGCGCGGAAGAGGTTCCTATTCTTTTTACTCCAAGATTAATCATTTTTTCGGCATCTTCCGGAGTCCTTACCCCTCCTGCCGCTTTTACAGGAAGTTTACCTGCATTATCCAGCATAATTTTTATCCCTTCAAATGTTGCTCCGTTAGGTTTTCCATTTTCAGTTTTATAAAATCCCGTTGAAGATTTTACGAAAATTTTCGACAAATCATTCTCAGAAAAATTTTCTTCTGCCCAGTTGGAAATGTGTTTAGTAAGATCCGCAATCTGCACATCCGTTAAAGCTGCAATTTCGATAATCCATTTTGCAATTTTATGATGCTGCAGACATAATGCTGTACATTGTACAAACTCTTCTTTTACTACAGTTAAATTTCCTTCCAGATAAGCGTTATAATTGATAACAAAATCCAGCTCATCTGCTCCGTCCGCAATTGCTTGTGTAGCTTCAGCCAGTTTATCATCAACAGAATAAGTTCCTTCGTGAAACCCAATAACAGTTCCCACCACAACATTGGAGTGTTTTTCCTGAATGTACTTTTTGATTTCAGATACATAATCAGGACGGATCATTACGGCAAAAATACCGTTATCAATTGCTTCCTGTGTCAATTCTATATCTTTCTGTAAAGTTTCTTCATCTGAAAGTCCAGACTGGGCCGGAGTTTTCAAATAAGTGGAATCCAAATATTGTGCAATGTTCATAATCTGTTATACTTTCAGTTGTCTGTAAATACCCTGTTCCAAAGATATGAAAGTTTCAGTTCTGGTTACTCCTTTTAGCTTCTGAATTTTACTAAGAATTTGCATCAGGTGATCATTATCTTTACACAGAACTTTTAGGAAAATTGTATAGTTTCCGGTTGTATAATGTGCCTCCACTACTTCATTAATATCCCTCAAAGCTTTTACCATATCCGGATAATGACTTGGTTGATCTAAGAAAACGCCGATGTATGAAATTACTTTATACCCTATCTTTTTAGGATTCAAAAAAGATATTGAGTTTTCAATAACTTCTGCCTGCTCCAATTTTTTTATCCTTTGATGCACCGCTGTTGTAGAAATTCCTACATTTTTTGAAATATGTGCTAAAGAGGTTTTTGCATTATCCATCAGCATATGGATAATCTGCTTATCTATGGAGTCTAGATGATACGTTGTGTTTTCAGCGTCTTTCATTTTTGTTAAACTTTTTACTTGTTTACTTTTATTTTTATTTATTATGTTTTCTTAATTCTACGATTACAGGATAATGATCACTGTAACCACCTAAATAACGGGTTCCTGCATAGGTTCTAAAAGGTCTCCCGCTAAACATTTTATCCCGGCTACTGATTTCTTCAACATTAAAAACATATGCTTCTTCAAAACCAAACCCCATACTTTTATTAAAAAAAGACATGGATAATATTATCTGATCGAACAAAAGACCAGATTTGTAATGATAAGTGGAGTACTTTTTCTCAGTAAATAACTGCCGAAAAGGATTTTCTAAGATTTTACCTGAGGAGGAATCAGATAACATCTCAACTAGATTCTTTTCATCCGGATTCTCATTGAAATCACCAAACAAAATCACAGATTCATTACGGTTACTAATAATTTCTACAATTTTACTTTTAATCTCTTTGAGAATAAAATCTCTTTTAGGCTTATTGACGTCTTTTTCTCTTTTGGAGGGTAAATGAGCAACAAAAACGTTGATAATTTCATCATTATATTTTATTTTCGAAAAAAGGACATCTCTTGTAGTGTCATAATCTTCTCTACTCGGGTTTCCTCTTTCAAAAAAAAAAGTAATGGCTTCGGAATCTAATATTTCCACTTTTGATTTGTCAAACAGCAATGCTACATCTACTTTTCTTTCATCCATAGAATTGTAGTGAACAATTCCATAATTTGAATTAAAAGGCTGCATCTGTACAAGTTCTTCTAAAACTTTTCTTCCTGAAATTTCAGACAAACCAATGAGGAATGGCAAGGAACCTTTCTTATCTTTTATAAGCTGAAAAACATGAGAAATTTTGTGTAGCTTATTTTTATACTTCCGCTCATCCCAGTTTCTCAATCCTGAATGGGTAGGATCAAGTTTATGTGTGGGGGTCGGATCAGGTAAAAATAAATTTTCTACATTATAAAAAGCTAATAATTCCATCAACATTCATTTTCAAAACTCGGTTCTCCACCTTAAATTCCGAATGTAAATTTATCACTTTTTTACAAATATTATTACCTATTTCACAATTATTTTACGAAAAATAAAAAAACCAAATCTTCATAATGTGAAAATTAACAATTTAATCATCCGTCCGGGTTTAAATTTTACTTAAAATAACCAGAATTTTAAATTAATTTTTCTTGAATCCGATATAATTTTTCACCAATTTTGACCGTTCAGAAATTCTGTAAAAAAATCAAAAATTCTACCTAACAATCACAGGTTTTGTGGGTTTTTAATCTAAATCAGAACTTTAAAACGGGATTATTTTACGTTTTTTAGACTGGATTGAAACTTTAATCATTTTTTACTAAAAATTTTTAGAATTTATTTCAATAAAAAACCGGACTTATAATAAATCCGGTCGTTTTTCTTTCGTTATTCTTACGGCTTCGTCATGCCGCCACTCTTCTATTTTACCAAAATTACCACTCAGCAGTACTTTAGGGACTTCTAATCCTTTATATACTTCCGGCCGTGTATAAATGGGCGGGGAAAGGAGATCATCCTGAAAACTATCCGTTAAAGCACTTTGTTCATCATTAAGAACTCCCGGTAAAAGGCGGATCACAGAATCTGCAAGCACACATGCGGCAAGCTCTCCTCCTGTTAAAACATAATCCCCGATAGAAATTTCTTTAGTGATATGGAGATCTCTTACTCTCTGATCAATTCCTTTATAGTGACCACAAAGGAAAATCAAGTTGTTTTTTATAGAAAGTGTGTTGGCAATTTTCTGATTCAAAGTAATACCGTCCGGCGTCAAATAAATCACCTCATCATATTCTCTTTGCGATTTCAACTCAGAAATACATTTATCCAATGGCTCTACCATCATTACCATTCCTGCACCTCCTCCATAAGGCTCATCATCGATCTGCCTGTGTTTATTGACTGCCCAATCTCTAAGATGATGAAAGTGTACTTCTACCAATCCCTTATCCATTGCTCTTCTTAATATGGAAGTTTGAAATGGACTTTCCATCAACTCCGGAAGTACGCTTATAATATCAATTCTCATTGTAATGTTCCGTTTTTCTTATTAGGTAAAATAATTAATCTTAATGCTGAATCTTTGTTGAAATAACTCCACATCCAGTTAAAAAACACGGCAAGTTTATTTCGAACGCTCAAAATTAACATTAAGTGAAGGAACATCCAAAAATACCAGGCAAGGAATCCCTGAAATTTTATAAACGGCAGATCTACAACCGCTCTATGTTTGCCTATTGTTGCCAAAGAACCTTTATCATCGTATTCATATTCATCCCATTCGCTAACTTTCTTTTTCAAAAAGTTTTTGCCTAGAGTCTTTGCCTGATTTATAGCTACATTGGCTACCTGCGGATGACCTTGAGGATATTTCGGAGTTTCCATGTACGCAATATCTCCTATGGCATAAATATTATCGTATCCTTTTATTTTGTTGTACCGGTCAACAATGTATCGGTTTCTTATAAGATTTTCGGCTGGAAAACCATCAATTACGTTTCCGGTAACTCCCGCTGCCCAGATCACATTATTAGAAGGAATTTCTTTTCCGCTCTTCATATATACTTTATCGCCATCATAATCTGTCACATATTCTTCACTCATGAACGTTACTCCCAAATCTTTTAGATACTTTTCAGATTTTTCCTGAGATTCATTGCTCATTACAGCAAGCGGCTTTTCCGTAGAACTCACGAGGATAATCTTAAGATGATCAAAATTCATATAAGGATAATCTCTTGGGAGAATATCTTTTTTCATTTCTGCAAAAGCACCTGCAAGTTCCACTCCTGTTGGTCCGCTTCCTACGATTACGATATTCCAGTTTCCGTCATCACTTCTGCTTTTCTCCAGGATCAGCTTTTCAAACGTCATCAAAACATGGTTTCTGATACTGATGGCTTCCTGGGTATTTTTCATCCCGAAAGCTTTGGATTCCAGATCTTTGTTTCCAAAAAAATTGGTTTTACAGCCCGTTGCAATAACTAACTTATCATAAGTAAATTCTGCTCCGTCTGTTATTACCTTATTATGAGCAGCATCAATCTCCTTGACCTCTGTCAAACGAAATTGTGTGTTTCTGGATTGCTGAAAGATTTTTCTGAACGGAAAAGAAATATTGGAAGGCTCTATCCTGCCACATGCCACCTGGTAAAAAAGCGGCTGAAACATATGATGATTTACCCGATCCAGAACAATAACTTTTTTATTTTTATTGTTCAAAGTTTTTGCAAGTTGCAATCCCGCAAAACCGCCTCCTATAATGATGATCTTTTCGCGTGTTTCCATATTACACAAATTTACTTATTTTATTTAGTATTTTTTCGCTTAAAAAGCTAGTTTTGCAAAACTTTATGAGCCCTAGAAAGTACACCAAAAAGACTGCCAAAAAGATCCATAAAAACCGACGAAGAAACTATTTTCTTCGTCGCAAAGTTGTATTGGTATTGCTTCTTATTGCTCTTATTGGAACGGGATTGTATTTAAAACATTCCATAAGCTATTACTATGCTTTATATTTTAACAAATTTAAACATAAAAAGCTTCATAATACGGAAACAGAAGCTTTAAGGATCCAAAAAATCCTTTCGGATAACCTTGATAAAACGTATGGTTTTGATGTCTCTCATTATCAGAACAAAGAAGATATCAGTTGGGACAGCTTAAGTATCGGGAATAAAACCATCACTTTGGAGTTTGTGGTAATGCGTGCAACTATGGGAAACCGTAATGCGGATAAGCATTTTGATGAATTCTGGCAACAAGCTAAGAAACATGAACTGATACGGGGAGCTTACCATTTTTACAGAGCTGATGAAGACCCTGTTATTCAGGCGAATAATTTTCTGGCAAATGTACGTTTAGAAGAGGGTGACTTACCTCCAATTTTAGATATTGAAAAAATTCCCAGACGAAAATCCAACAAAAAACTGGTAGAGGATTTAAAAGTCTGGTGCAAGATTGTAGAGGAAAGATACGGAGAGAAACCTATCATTTATACCTATTATCATTATTACAAGGATTTTTTAAAAGGCGAATTCGATGAGTACCCTCTCTGGCTTGCGAACTACAATGATGTTCCCGCTCCGTCTCCCGATGACAGCTGGGATTTCTGGCAGTTTACGGAAAACGGAATTGTACACGGCATCAACACCAAAGTGGATCTGGATATCTACAATGGAAATTCCTGGTCTTTAAAAAGACTGACCCTAGATTAATTTTTCAAAAAATCAATAACATCTTTGTTCAGATCTTCTGCAATTTCAAAAGGAAGATAATGGGTAGCTTTAGGATAAATTTTAAGCTTAGCTTTGGGAATTTCTTTGGCGATCATTTCCGTATGCTCTTTTTTTATCACATCGTTTTCTCCGGCAAGAACCAACGTCGGATTTTGAATTTGCTGTAACAATCTTTTATTGATATGAGGTTCATTCAGCATTAAGGTCAACAATCTTTTTTCTGTTTCATTTTCCGGCTGATTGGCAAGCTGCATCATATGAACTTTACTTTTAAAGTTTTTGATCAGGTCTTCATCTACACCCTCCGGAAATGCATTGGCTCCAATAATGATGAGTTTATTGAGATGTTGAGGATATTTTAAAGCAAATTCAAGTCCTGTATTTCCTCCATCGCTCCATCCTAAGATGTTAGCTTTTGAAATGTTTAAATGATCCATTAAATTTTTCAGGTCATCCGCAAAAATTTTATAATTCAAATCCCCTTTGGTAAAGTCCTTGCTTTTTCCCTGAGCTCTTGTATCAACAGCAATGACTTTAAATTCTTTTGAAAGTTCGGGAATCTGTTTGTAAAATTCTTTGATGCTTCCCCCGTTTCCATGAAGTAGAACAAGAGGCTCACCTTCTCCATAGATTTCATAATACAGTTCTGCATCATTCAATTTCAGAGTATTATTTACAGCATCATTTTTACCGTAAACAGAATTTTCAGACTCCATATTATATTGACTAAGATCCGGAGCTAAGATTGAAGCTTTATCATTATTATCCTTCACGTCGTCTTTACTATTCTTACCGTTTTTATCCACTTTTACATCAATATTAATTGCCGGTGCCGCAATAGTCATTTTCTGCCAGTCGCCATAAAATTCTCTGATATAACCTGTTCTGAACAATGCAGCGCTAATCGTAATTCTTCCCTGAAATCTTTTCAAAAACTGTATCCCGACGAAAAATTTTCCCTGAACCCAGATATTCCGGTCATTAACATCCAAAGTAAATGTACCGTCTTTTATCATGTCTTTCGTCAGTTCAACCGTAATCTCTTCATCTAAAATATTTTTATCCGGAAAACCGTTTTTCTCTGAATAAATGCTGTAACGCATCAGAACAGGCTGATCCGAAGTATAGCTTGAGATATTCAGATTAATGTTTTTAATTTTTGATTTTTTACTGGTATTAAATTCCAAAGCGGTCTCCCCTAAAAAGTTCTCATTATTTATATCCGGATTTACATTGTACATCACGCTTTTTGTCTTGGTATTCACTCCCCAGTTTTTATCCACCAGCTTTTTAGGCTTAATATGTACCTCGTCAATATTTTTCACCTTTTCTTTTAAAAATATCTTTTGGCCGTCAAGATTTTTAAAGTTTTGAACAGATTGAGAATATTTTTCATATCCGGGAACTTCAATCAAAATAGGCATAGTAGAATTTATCTTGGAAAGATCGATGGAAAAATGGCCGTTTTCATCTGAAATCACTCCAGTTTTCTCTTTTTCTATCCCTACTTTTACATAAGGAATCGGTTTATTCTCCTCTTTAGAAAATACAGTTACCGAAACAATCTGTGCATGGAAAGAAACACCAACAAGTGAAAGAAATAGAATGGTAAGTTTTTTCATGGTAAAAATTTGAAGCAAAATTCTTTATTTATTCTTTCAAAAGCTCATAACACGTTATTAAATTTGGCAACAGAACTGTTAAATTTATTGTAAAACCTTAGCTACAAGTGAAATTAATTATTAAAAACATTTAAAAGCCTTTCCATAGCAAAATATATTTTATCTCTTGTAAAGCCTTATATTTTTGTATTTTCGCGCTACAAAATTTTTATAGAAATGAATTACGTTGCTGCTGAAAACCTTACCAAATCCTACGGAATAAAAGTCTTATTTGAAAATATCTCTTTTAATATCAATGAGGGTGATAAGATTGCTATTGTTGCCAAGAATGGAAGCGGAAAATCTACCCTTCTGAAAATTCTTATGGGGAAGGAAATTGCAGACAGTGGAAATGTAATCATAAATAAAGATATTCAGGTTGTATTATTTGACCAGGAAATAGATTTTGATCCGAATCTTACCGTAGATGAATTTATGATGA